>NZ_JAHKRL010000099.1 GCF_019396405.1 Nonomuraea rhizosphaerae
GGGCGCCGCGAGCGCGTCCGGGTCGCCCAGGCTGGCCCAGTTGCTGGCGGCGCCCGCCACGATCTCCCCGCCGGCGGCCCGTACGAGGGCGGCCAGGTCACGGTGGCGGAACATCTGGCAGACATGGCCGTCCTGGCGCCCGTTGTGGCGCAGGTCCCCGGTGCGCAGGATCAGGTCGTTGGCGTCCTCGCCGATGGCCTCGGCCATCTTGACCACGCCGGGCAGGGAGTGCCGCCACGCCCCCAGCAGGGACATGACCGAGCCGACGACCGGACCACCCGGCCGGGTGACGCGCAGCAGGCCGCGCAGCGCGCCCCCGGCCTGCTCGAAGGCGTACGACAGCGGGCCGCCGTACACGAGCGCCAGGTCGAACTCCCCGTCGGCGTACCGGCTGGTGTCGCAGACGTCCATGATCTCCCGGCGCTCCACCGCCGCCTCGGCCGGGCCGCCCCGCAGCCGCTCCTCGTTCAGCGCCAGCTGCACGGGGGAGAGGTCGGTGACCACGACGCTCGCCCCCAGCGCGGCCAGTTCGGCGGTGAACCGTCCGGGGCCCGCGCCCACCTCCAGGACCCGATGGCCGGGCCGGACGAACCGCGTCAGGAAGCGGCGGTGCACCTCAAGGCTGACCCGGCCCGCGACGTCACCGGCGAGCCGGTTCCACTCGGCGTCGCCGAACGCGTCGAAGTATCTGCGCACCTGCTGCCGCGACTCGGTCGTCATGGCGTACAGGATGACAAGGCGCATGATCGCCGGTCGACCGGATTTCCGCGATCATGTGTTCCATGCCCACCCCCGAGGCCCCGCCCGCGCCAGCGCCGCCGGAGAAGCCCAGCGGCTCGCGAGCAGCTCGCCGGATCGGCTGCCTGGCCCTGCTGTCGGCGCCGTTCCTGCTGCTCGCGGCTCTCGTCATGGCGCCGGTGTGGATCACCGACCACCGGCTGGCGCGCATGGCGGACCGCGTCCTCGCGTACCCGCCGCCGCCCGGGACGGACGTCGAGCACGCCGCCCCGCAGGTCGAGGTGAGCGGTGGCGACTCCGGCGACTGCTGGTACTCCATCCGCTTCGAGCTCTCCACCGACCGGCCCGTCCAGGAGGTGCTGAGCCACTACCGCCGGGCGAGGTTCGAGGACCCCGACGGAGACCTCGGCGACCACGAGTTCGCGGCCTGGACGCTGTTCGACGAGGGGGGCACCCCGGCGGAGGACACCTCCACCTCGGAGCCGGTGATCATCGACCTGTACGGCACGTACACCGGCTCCTGGGCGGACATGCGCTGCTGGTGAGGCCGGCGCCGCGCCGGGGAACGCCGCTCAGTAGGGGCGGCGGTACTTGCGGTGGCCGAACGCCTTGCTCACGTGGAAGCCGCCGGGCAGGCGCACGGACACGTGACGGCGGCCGTCGGGAGTGGTCGTGACGTGGAACTTGCGGTTGCCGAAGCTGTGACCGACGCCGTGCCGCGACAGGTTGATCCGGAACGGCCCGACCTTGATCGACTTCCTGTAGTGCCAGCCCACTGTCCCTCCCGATTCCCGCGTGCTCTGTCTGGAGAACGACCGGCGCTTCCGGCGGGTTCCCAGGTCGGCGCGGATCACCGGGCCGCCGGACCCGCCGAAGGGGCGCGCGTTCAACACCGAGTACGACGCCCTCTGGCACGCCTTGGTCGCAGCCGTCGACAAGGACGGCGACAGTACTTCGCCCTCGACGACGACCTGGACGGAAGGACCTACGGCCCGATCCTCCGAGCCGGCGCCGCGGCGCCCGGAGCGGGAGCGGCATCCGCCTCAGCAGTAGGCGATCCCCGGCCCGAGGAAGGGGATGTTGTGGGCGGGCGTGTACTCCGAGCGCTGCCCGGGGTGCACGCAGGGGCCGTACTCGGGCCAGGCACCGCCCGTGGGACTGATGACGTAGATGCTCGCGGCGTACTGGCCGAAGCCGCCGGCGCAGTGGACCCAGACGGTCTTGGTGCCGTCCCGGCCGGTGGTGCAGTCGGTGGGATAGGCGTAGGCGGGGGAGGCGGTGCCGACGAGGGCGACGGTGAGGAGGGCGGTGGCGGCCAGGGCGGCGGGCTTTCTCATGCGCATTCGCTGTCCTCCAGCGGGTGGGCAGTGCACTTTTAGGAAAGCTTCTTAAAGATGACGAACGGCCCCCGAGTCGTCAAGACCATGAACGCCTCACTCGCACCGCGATGCCGTCCTCCGCCCCTGACCTGAGACGGCTCAGCTTTCCCCCGGCCGGCCCGTCGAGCCCGGCTTCCAGTCCTGGACGAGGAGCCCGAGCAGCACCTCGTCCAGGAACTCGCCCATCACCCAGGCCGCCGAGCGCAGCACGCCCTCACGGACGAAACCGTTGCGCTCGGCGGAACGCAGCATCGCGGCGTTGTCCGCCAGCGTCTCGATCTGCAGCCGCTGCAGCCCGCGTACGACGAACCCGTAGTGGCACAGCACCGCGACCACGTCGGTGCCGTACCCCTTGCCGCGGGCCGACGGCCGCAGCCCCAGCCCGATGTGCGCGGAGCGGTTGTGGTTGTCGATGTCCCACAGCACCGCGGTGCCGGCCAGCGTGCCGCCGTCCAGCTCCACCACGGAGAACGGGACGTGCCCCTGCTCCTTGTCGTCCACCAGGAGCGGCGAGTCCTTCGAGCCGGGCGTGATCGGCCGCCACGGCCGGCTCTGGCTGCGCGAGTGGTTGAGCGCGTCGTCGTAGAGCTCGGCCTGCAGGATCGGGATGTCCTCGTCGTGCCGGGCCCTGAGCCCGACCTTACTGCCCCTCAGCATGCGAGTTTCCTATCCGACCGGGCGGGCCGGCGGCAAACCGGTTTGTCGCGGAACGTGGGGCGGTGTGCCGCAGGCCGTCCACCAGCAGGACGATCAGCCGGTCCGCCCGTTCCCGGGTGCCGGGCTGGCTGTTGGCGAGGCTGACGCCGCTGAGGCCGTTGGCCAGGTCCTCGGACGAGGCGTCGGCGCGGATGAGGCCGTCGCGCTGACCGGCGCCGACGAGCAGGGCGAGCGCGGAGTGCACGCGGTCGTGGCTCGCCTTCAGCGCCTGCGCGTCGGTGGTGGTGACGATCGACTTCAGGGCCAGCGCCATGCCGGGCCTGCCGGCCACGTACCCGACGAAGCGTTGCATCCAGGCGATCAGGGCCTCGTCGGCGGGCATGGCGGCCAGCAGGTCGTCCACGCCGTCGCACAGCAGGTCGATCTCCCGGACGTAAGCGCCGGTGATGAGCGCCTCCCGGGTGGGGAAGTGGCGGTACAGGGTGGCGATCCCGACGCCGGCGCGCCGCGCGACCTCGTCGAGGGCGATGTCGATGCCGCGTTCGGCGAACACGTCCACGGCGGCGGTCAGGATCGCCTCGCGCTTGCGCCGGGCGTCGGCGCGCAGCGGGCGTCCCTCGCCACTCACGTGCTCCTCGGTCATCGGGCGGCCTCCACGGTTGCTAAATGGAGGATTCCTCCATATTGTTAGTGGAGGAATCCTCCACTTGTGCAGCCTACCTTCCTGGCGGCACGTTTCACGATCGGAACCGACATGACCGAGACAGTGCTGGTGACCGGTGGTACCGGTTACGTCGCCGGCTGGTGCGTCGTCGAGCTGCTCCGGCGCGGCTACCGGGTGCGCGCGACCGTCCGCGACGCGTCGAAGGAGGCCGGCGTACGGGCCGCCGTCCGCGCCGTCGTCGATCCCGGCGACCGGCTGACGTTCGCGGTCGCCGACCTCACCGGCGACGAGGGGTGGGACGCCGCGGTGGCGGGCTGCGACCACGTCCTGCACGTGGCCTCGCCGCTGGGCCTGGCCGACGCCACCGACGACGCCCTGATCGGCCCCGCGCGCGACGGCACCCTGCGGGTTCTCAAGGCCGCGACCAGGGCCGGGGTACGGCGGGTCGTCATGACCTCGGCGGCCAACGCCGCGAGCCCGTCCTCCTACGCCGAGGAGGGCGTCACCGACGAGAGCCTCTGGACCGACCCGGCGGACCCCTCGCTCTCCCCGTACCGGCGCTCCAAGACCCTCGCCGAGAAGGCGGCCTGGGACTTCATGGCCGGCCACGACGGGCCGACGACGCTGACCACGATCCTTCCCGGCTCGGTGTTCGGCCCGATCCTGGCCCCCGCCCACGTCGGCTCCACCCAGATCGTCGCGCGCATGATCGGCGGCAGGATGCCCGGCAGCCCGCGCATCGGCCTGGAGATCGTGGACGTGCGCGACCTGGCCGACATCCACGTCCGCGCCATGACCTCGCCGCAGGCGGGCGGGCAGCGCTTCCTGGCCACCGGCGAGTTCACCTGGATGCGCCAGATGGCCGTCACGCTGCGCGAAGGGCTCGGCGAGGCGGGGGAGAAGGTGTCGACCCGCCAGCTTCCCGACCTTCTCGTCCGCCTCATCTCGATCTTCGACAAACCGCTGCGGTCGATCACCATCTCGCTCGGCCGCCGCAACCGCCACAGCACCGGCAAGGCCGAACGGGTCCTCGACTGGCGCCCCCGCCCGGCCTCCCAGACGGTCCTCGACTGCGCCCGGAGCCTCATCGCCCACGGCGTCGTCTGAGGCTCCCCTGCTGTCCGCCGGCTTTACGCCGGCTCCGGCGTGCGCCGTTCGTCCGCGACGTCCTCGGACTCCCAGCGCAGCAGGTCGCCCGGCTGGCAGTCCAGCACCTCGCAGAGCGCGCCCAGTGTCGTGAAGCGCACCGCCTTGGCGCGGCCGTTCTTGAGCACCGCCAGGTTGGCCGGCGTGATCCCCACCCGGTCGGCGAGGTCGCCCACGGACATCTTGCGCCTGGCCAGCATCACGTCGATGTCGACGACGATCGGCATCAGACCACCTCGTCCAGCTCGGCCCGCATCCTCGTCGCCTCGACGTCGCGCGCGACGGCCTGGACGAGCAGCATCCGCAGCACGAACACGATGAGCGCCACCCCCAGAACGGCCAGGCCGATCCCGCCCATGATGACGGTGACGCCCGGGTCGTCGGCCTGGCCCGGCGCGTTGACGGCCGTGACCGCGAACCACAGCAGGGCGGCGGCCACGATCGCGCCGATCACGACGTCCACGTATCGGAAGGCGGCGTGGGAGAACACCGTCCCGCGCCGCACCATCGTCACCAGCCGCCACACGCAGACCAGCGCGACCTGGACCGTCAGCATGCCCAGAATCGCGATCACGCGAAACGCGGTCAGCGGGAGCGAGCCGTCCTCCGGGTCGTTCCCGCTGATCAACGCCCACGCCATCGACACCTGTACGAACACAGTGCCGATGAGCACCACCGCGAGCACGACACGAAGCGCACGCACTGCCAGCTTTCCCATGCCTCATCCCTCCATCGAATGACGATCAGAATCTATTGAATATCGATAGGAGGTGCAAGTGGAGTCGCCGGGCTGATAGCTTGCTGGCGACCGTGACACCGTCCGAGGAGGTGGGACCCATGAACGCTGTATCGATGTGGGTGCTCTCCCTCGCTGTCACGGCCGGGCGATCGACGTAGGTGTCGCCGGGAGCGCCTCGATGACAAGGCACTCCCGAAAGGCAACACCTATGCACTCTCCGCAGTTTCCTTCCCGCGCCGATCGCGCGCCTGTCACGTTCGATGTGATCATCGCCGGATGCGGGCCGACCGGTGCGACGCTGGCCGCCGAGCTGCGGCTGCACGGCGTACGGGTTCTCGTCCTGGAGAAGGAGACCGAGCCCAAGTCGTTCGTCCGCATAGTCGGCCTGCACATCCGCAGTCTTGAGCTGATGGCGATGCGCGGCCTGCTGGACCGCGTTCTGCCGCACGGGCGGCAGCGTCCGGCCGGCGGCTTTTTCGCCGCCATCAGCAAGCCCGCGCCCAAGGACCTGGATTCCGCGCACGCCTATTTGCTGGGCATCCCGCAGCCGGTCATCGAACGGCTGCTCGAAGAGCACGCGATCGCACTCGGAGCGCAGGTCCGGCGCGGTCGCGCGGTGGCCGATCTCGAGCAGGACGACAACGGTGTGACCGTTGTGCTGGCCGACGGGGAACGGCTGCGTTCGCGTTATCTCGTCGGCTGTGACGGCGGCCGCAGCACGGTGCGCAAGCTGCTCGGCGTCGCCTTTCCCGGCGAGCCCTCACGGACGGACACCCTGATGGGCGAGATGGAAGTGGCTGCGCCGCAGGAGGAGATCGCCGCCAAGGTGGCCGAAGTCGGCGAGATCCACCGGCCGTTCTGGCTCCGGCCCTTCGGTGCGGGGGTCTACAGCGTCGTGGTCCCTGCCGGGGGAGTCAGCGACCGCGCGGAACCGCCGACCCTGGCGGATTTCCAACAGCGGTTGCGCAGCGTCGCCGGAACCGATTTCGGGGTGCATTCTCCCCGCTGGTTGTCCCGCTTCGGGGACGCCACCCGGCTGGCCGAACGGTACCGGGTGGGCCGGGTGCTGCTGGCCGGCGACGCGGCGCACATCCATCCCCCCATCGGCGGACAGGGCCTGAACCTAGGCGTTCAGGACGCGTTCAACCTCGGCTGGAAACTGGCCGCGCAGATCCACGGCTGGGCGCCGGGAACACTGCTGGACACCTACGAGGCCGAACGCCATCCGGTCGCCGAGGACGTGCTGGACAACACCCGCGCCCAGACGGAGCTGCTGTCCGCCGGACCAGGCCCGCAGGCCGTACGCAGGCTGCTCACCGAGCTGATGGACATCGACGAGGTGAACCGCCGCCTGATCGAGAAGATCACCGCGATCGGCGTCCGCTACGACCTCGGCGAAGGCCCTGACCTGGTCGGCCGCCGCCTGCGCGACATCGAGGTGAAACAGGGCCGCCTCTACGATCTGCTGCATCGGGGCCGTGGCCTGCTGCTGGACCGTACCGGACGCCTGACCGCAGGCCGCTGGTCGGACCGGGTCGACCACGTCGCGGATCCTGCCGCCGCGCTGGACGTTCCGTGCGTCCTGCTGCGCCCCGACGGGCACGTCGCCTGGGCCGGCGACGATCAGCAGGACCTGGACGACCGTCTTTCCCGCTGGTTCGGCAGACCCGCTGGCTGATCTCGCGTGTGTACGTGGCGAGAGGGCGGCCCTCAACACCCCTGGCCGAGGGCCGCCGTGCCGACCCAGCGGTGGTAGGCGTCCACGTTGACGTTGCTGCCGCACACGATGGTGACCACGTGCCGGCCGGCGAAGCGGTCGCGGTTCTCCAGGATCGCCGCGATGCCGAGCGCGGCCGACGGCTCGACGACAAGACCGGCGTGGTCGAGGAGCATCCGCATGCCGGCGACGATCGACGCCTCCCGCACGAGGACGGCGTCGTCGGCGACCAGCAGAAGGTCGTCCAGGACGTCGGGGATGGGGCGGCGTCCGGCGACGCCGTCGGCGATCGTGTCGGTCGGGCCGGTGGTGACGACGCGCCGTTGACGCCACGACAGTGTCATCGCCGGCGCGCCCAGCGGCTGGACGCAGATCACCTCGACGCCGGGCGCGAGGGCCTTCAGCACATGGCCCACCCCGGTGGCCATCGCTCCGCCGCCGAGGGCGATCAGCACGGCGTCGAACGACGGCGCGCCGTCCACCAGCTCCAGGCCGATGGTCGCCGCGCCTTCGCAGGTCTCGATGTCCAGGCTGTCCTCGACCAGCCGGATGCCGTCGTGCCGCGCGATGTCCGCCGCCCGTTCGCGGGCCGTGTCGAAGTCGCCGTCCACGAGCTCCAGCCGGGCGCCCAGCGCGCGGATGCGGTCGAGCTTGGTCGCGGGGGCGGAACGGGACGCCACGACGGTGACGTCGAGCCCCCGGCCGCGACCGGACCAGGCGAGGGCCTGGCCGAGGTTGCCGGCGCTGGCGCACACCGCGGCCGTCGAGCCGCCGGCGGTGAGCAGGCTGGTGACCAGTTCGGTGCCGCGGGCCTTGAAACTGCGGACCGGGTTCGCCGTTTCGAGCTTGACGCTCACCGTGCAGCCGAGACGGGGCTCCAGCGCTTCGCAGCGGTAGAGCGGGGTGTCGAGGAAGACCGGGTCGATCACCTGGCGGGCCGCCCGGATCCGGGCGGTGTCGAGGCGCGTCTCCTGCACGGCACAGCAGCGTAGCAGCGGCCCGTGTTGCCCCTGACAAGCCCCTTCGGAGCGACGGACCGGGCACCCCGCGACGGGCAAGGGTCAAAGGCCGATGGCGGCCTTGGACCCCATGTAGGAGCCGGCCCCAGGGAACCCCGTCTCCTCCCGCATCTCGCGCACCAGCGCGTCCCCCAACGCCTCGCCCCGCTCCACCTTGCCGCCCGGCAACGACCACGACCGCCCGCCACCGGTGTCCTGATCCAGCAGCAGTATGCGACCGTCCTCGATGAGAACACCGGTCACCCGTACGACCTTCATACGCGGCAACGTATCCGAGGCGGCGGAACGGCGCGGCAGCCGAGACCGCGGGTTCGCCGGTCACCGGTGTGCGGGCCGGAGAACCGGCAAGGCGCTCCGCGGGGTCCCCGCGAGGGCCTGTCCATGGCGGGCGACCTGGGCGGGGGCATTCCGGGGAGGAATCAGAGGGGCCTCGCCGGTGGCGAGTCGACCGCGTCCGCGTCGGTCAGCGGCCGGGCGTCCCCGGCGAAGCGATCCAGCTCGCCGCCACCGAGCAGTGTCACGGGAGCGGGCGCGCGCTCCATCGATTCGGTCCGCGCCGGCCGGCCGCCGTTCCCGCCCACGAGCAGAAGATTGCCGATCCGGTCGCCGCGCAGCACGTCCGGCTCGCAGAACAGGCACACCTCGCCGAACGCCGCACGCAAGGTCGCCACCTGACGGCGCGCGAAGTCGAAGGGGACCGAATCCACGATGTTCAGCGCGTACTGCCCGCCTTCCGTCAATGCCTGCGCCGCCGAGGTGGCGAACTCCAGGCTCGTGAGCCGTGCGGGCACTCCCGTCTGGATCAGCACGTCCGTGACGATGAGATCGTAGGCTCGCGGACGGGCGGACCCCATCGCGTCCCGCGCGTCGGCGATGCGGATCTCTATCGCGGAATCATCCGGCAGCGGCAACACTTTCCTGACCGTCTCCATCAGCGCGGCGTCGCGGTCGACGACCAGCTGAGCCGACCCCGGCCGGGTGGCGGCGACATACCGCGGGAGCGTGAGACCTCCGCCGCCCAGGTGCAGCGCCCTGATCGGCGCTCCGGGCTCCGCGACACAGTCGGCGACCGACGCGAGCCACTGAATGTATTTGAACCTCAGATTACGCGGGTCAGCGAGGTTCACATAGGACTGCGGGAAATAGTCGAACAACAGCACCCAGGTGCCGGGACGATCGGGATCCGGGGACAGGTCGACCGCGCCGAAATCGGTCGGCACGCTCACGGCATTCTTGGGTCGTTCATAGACGGTCATGGGCAGCAGACCTTCCTGACGGCATGACGGCAATGCGTGCACGTCCGTTGATGAACCGGCCGCCCGCTACGCCTGATTATTGGTCGGGATGAGGGGGAGATCCAGGTTGACAGCAGGACATTTACCGGGCACTTCGCGCGCCGGACATCCGTTTTCGCATCTCAGGCTGTCGCGCGAGCTTGCCACGGCTAAGAATGCCCGGCGAATGTCCGGCAAACGTCCGCCTTGTGACCTTTGAGTTCATGGCCTTCGCCTCAATACTCGTGAAGGAGAGCGTACGAGAACGATCAAGGAGAGGCGGCAAAGGCATGAGAACTGCTTTAGCGTCGATAGGTGACAGGCTCCTCGAACGCTTCGCGCCAAAGGCGGTCGCCAGCGCGGGAGGGTGCGAGTATGAGAGATTTTGCCGCACCGGGCTGTGCAAACTGGGGGCCAACGTATACCCCCGTACGATGTACACCCTCTACAGCAACTGCGACATAGTAAACACGGGTTGCTGCGCCTAGGCCTCCGGTAGGCTCTGATCCTCACATTCTGCTTGGTCCCGCGGTCGACCAGAGCGCGATTTCACGGGATCAAGCAGAATTGAAGGCGCAACCGATCCCCCGAGGGGTTGGAACATTGATTGTCTACATCGGATTCGGTTGTCGGGTGTTACTCGCGGTGGTGTTCTTCGCCGCGGCCGTGAGCAAAGTGCGGGGGCGGCGCGATCGAACTGAGTTCCGGGCGTCGCTGGCGGCGTTCGGCGTGAAAGCGCGCTGGAGATCCGCCGTCGCCGCGGCGGTGATCACGTGTGAGCTGGCCACAGCGGCGCTGCTGCCGGCCGACGTCACCGCGCTCGCGGGCCTGGCCGCCGGGGCGGCGATGCTGATCGTCTTCACGATGGCGATCGGCTCGGCTCTGCGGCGGGGCGGTTCGGCGAGCTGCCGGTGCTTCGGCGCGTCGGCGCAGCCGCTGAGCAGGCGGCACCTGGTGCGCAACGCGATCTTGCTGGCGATCACGGCGGTTGGGGTGACGGGGACCTTGCCGATCGCGGCTTCGGGGGGCGCCGGGTGGGACCCGGCGGCTCTGACGCTGTCCGCTTTCGTGGCGGTGGTCCTGGCCGCTCTCGTCATCTCTTATGACGATCTTGTGGCGGTCGTCCTTCCCCACTGAAGGTCCGTTGAAGGCCCCGCTGAGGCTTGGAGGATGTGTCGATGGACGTGGTGTTGATCGCGGCGGTCGTCGTGGTCGGGGTGCTGGGCGGGCTCAACCTGCTGCTGATGCTGGCCGTCCTGCGCCGGTTACGGGAGTACGACGAGAAATGGGCGCGCGCGGGTGCGGACAACCTCGCGGAGCGCGGACTGCTCCCCGTGAAGGGAACGCGGGTCGCCGGCTTCACCGCGACCACGCTGGACGGCGCCGCCATCGCCTTGCGTGAGCCGGCCGGTGTGAGCGGCGCCGGTTTGAGCAGCGCCGGTGTGAGTGGTGCCGGTTTGAGCAGCGCCGGTGTGAGTGGTGCCGGTTTGAGCAGCGCCGGTGTGAGTGGTGCCGGTTTGAGCGGTGTGGAAGTCCCGCTGCTGGTCGGGTTCCTGTCCACCGGATGCCCGGCCTGTCATGAGGAGCTTCCCCGTTTCGTCGAGTACGCCGGCGCCGTGCCGGGCGGGCGGGAACAGAACCTGGTGGTGATCTCCGGATCGGCCGACGAGGCCGCCGACATCATCGAGGCCGTCTCGCCGGTGGCCCGCGTGGTGGTCGAGCCGGTGGAGGGGCCGCTGATGACCGCGTTCGGCGTACGGCGCTGGCCTTTGTTCGTCGTGCTCGGACAGGACGGCACGGTCCAGGCCGGCACCGGCGGGGTCGCCGCCCTGGCGCGGTCGCAGCAGGCCGTCCCGGTGTGATGCGCGCAGCCGATCAGGCCACCGGCGGCGGCGCGGCGGGCGGCGGG
>NZ_JAHKRL010000100.1 GCF_019396405.1 Nonomuraea rhizosphaerae
GCCGGCCCGCGCGAAGCGGGCCGCGGCCGGAAACGCTCCTCCGCCGCCGTCGGGTCAGCCGCGAGCGGGTCAGTCGGCCACGTCGGCGCAGACCACGTGCGCGCCGATCTCGACCATCCGCTGCTCGCTGCGCGAGTCCGCCACCCGGGCCATGAGGATCGGCGCGCCGCTGGCCGCGAACTGCGGCAGCCTCGCCCTGACCCCCCGGTGCAGGTCCCTGACCACGTCCTCGGCCGCCGACATGTGCACCTTCACGTGCAGCATGATCCCCGGCGCCCCCGACGCGGTGCGCGCCTCGGAGATCCAGACATGGTGAACCAGCGGGTAGTCCATCAGCAGATGGGAGATCGCCCGCCGCAGGGCGGGCAGGATCGGGTGCGTGCACCGCCGGTACCCGGGGTCCACCTGCTGCATCGGCCCGGACAGGTGCGGCCTGGGCGCCGGGATCCACGGGAGCGCGGGGGCGTCCGGTGCCGGGGGCGCGACCTGCGCGAGCGCGGCCCCCCGTGACACGGTGGCCATCGCGCCCGTCGCGTACGCGGCGGGGGCGGCACCCGACATGACCGGTGTGGGCCCGGTGCGGGTCGAGGCGAGGTAGCGCTGAAGGTCGTCTATGGGCACGGCCGCCGCCGCCGGCCCCGCCGCGTCGATCACGATCTCCCGCACGCCGGTGACGCGCTGGATGTCGAGGATCGTGTCGGGGTTACAGGCGGAGAGCGAATGACTGCCGCGATGCCTGGCGTACGTGGCGGCGCTCGTGTATCCGAGCAGCACCCTGTCGCCGGCCTGGGTGGTGCCCAGGACGACCGATCGGTCTGGCCGCACTGCCACCAGGACCCCACCATCGGCGAGAGCGCCCAGCAGGCGATGCGGAGTGCCATGCTGGGCGAGCACGTCGGCAAGCGCAGGATTCCCGATGCTCATATGACGAACCATAGGTAGTTGGTCACGGCTTATCAGGCTAATGGGCAAGAAATCTTCCGATCAAGACAAAGATGGGCGCAGTGTGGATGAGTTTCCGATCCCGCGGGTACGGCGGGCGGCGTCTCAGATGCTGGGTCTCTCGTGAACACATTCACAAGCGCGGATAGACTCTGGGGGATCCGAGGGGCCCGTTGACGTGTCCCTCAACAGCCCGCCCGCATGCCCCTAAGGATCCACATCCCATGAGCAAGCCCGTCGTACTGGTCGCAGAGGAGCTGTCCGAGGCAGGCCTCGCCGTACTCGCCAACGATTTCGAGGTCCGTCACACCGACGGCGCCGACCGCGCGCAGCTGCTGCCCGCGCTCGCGGACGTGGACGCGCTCATCGTCCGCTCCGCCACGCAGGTGGACGCCGAGGCGATCGCGGCGGCGCCCAGGCTTCGCGTGGTGGCCAGGGCCGGTGTCGGCCTGGACAACGTGGACGTCGAGGCGGCCACGAAGGCCGGCGTGATGGTGGTCAACGCCCCGACCTCCAACATCACCAGCGCCGCCGAGCAGACCATCGCCCTCATCCTGGCCAGCGCCCGCAACACCGCCCAGGCGCACGCCGCGCTGAAGAACGGCGAGTGGAAGCGGTCCAAGTACACCGGTGTCGAGCTGGACGAGAAGGTCGTCGGCATCCTCGGTCTTGGCAAGATCGGCCAGCTCGTGGCGCAGCGGCTGCAGCCGTTCGGCGTCGAGCTGATCGCCTACGACCCCTACCTGCCGCCCGCGCGCGCGGCGCAGATGGGCGTCAAGCTGGTCAGCCTCGAAGAGGTGCTCAAGCAGGCCGACTTCATCACCGTGCACCTGCCCAAGTCCAAGGAGACGGTCGGGCTGATCGGTGACAAGGAGCTGCACGAGGTCAAGCCGTCGGTGCGGATCGTCAACGTGGCCCGCGGCGGCATCGTGGACGAGGGCGCCCTCTACTCGGCGGTCAAGGAGGGACGCGTCGCCGGAGCGGGCATCGACGTGTTCTCCAAGGAGCCGTGCACCGACAGCCCCCTGTTCGAGCTGGACCAGGTCGTCGTCACGCCGCACCTGGGCGCCTCCACGCACGAGGCCCAGGAGAAGGCGGGCACCCAGGTCGCGCGGAGCGTGAAGCTGGCGCTGGCGGGCGAGTTCGTCCCCGACGCGGTGAACGTCCAGGGCGGCGCGGTCGCCGAGGACGTCAAGCCGGGCCTGCCGCTGGCCGAGAAGCTGGGCCGGGTGTTCACCGCGCTGGCCGGCGAGGTGGCCACCAAGCTCGACGTCGAGGTGCGCGGCGAGATCGCCTCCCACGACGTGCGGGTCATCGAGCTGGCCGCGCTCAAGGGCGTCTTCACCGACGTGGTCGAGGAGCAGGTCACCTACGTCAACGCGCCGCTGCTGGCCAAGGACCGCGGCGTCAGCGTCGAGCTGGTGACCAGCTCCGACAGCCCCGACTGGCGCAACGTCGTGACCGTGCGCGGCGTCCTGGCCGACGGCCGCCAGGTCTCGGTCTCGGGCACGCTGTCCGGCCCGCGGCAGATCACGAAGATCGTCGAGGTCAACGGCTACGAGATGGAGATCGAGCCGACCGCGCACCTGTCGTTCTTCACCTACACCGACCGTCCCGGCATCGTCGGCGTGGTCGGCCGCCTCCTTGGCGAGCACTCCATCAACATCGCCTCGATGCAGGTGGCCCGCTCGGTCAAGGGCGGCGTCGCGCTGATCGCGCTGACCGTCGACTCGGCCATCCCGGCCGAGGTGGTCGAGCAGATCATCGCCGAGATCGGCGCCGAGAGCGGGCGCTCGGTCGACCTGGAGGACTAGGCGTCTCCCCGTACGGCTGCCGCTGGA
>NZ_JAHKRL010000101.1 GCF_019396405.1 Nonomuraea rhizosphaerae
CCCCCCCCCGCCCCCCCCGCCGGGCGCCGTCCCGCCGGACGCGCGTCCGGTCGTCAGCCTGGCGGCCCTGGCGATCACGTCGCCGGGCGCGCCGACCCACAGGTCCAGGCCCAGCGGCCCGGCGATCTCCGCCGCCACCAGCTCGCCCACCGACTTGCCGGTCACCCTGCGCACGACCTCGCCCAGCAGGAACCCGTACGTCAGCGCGTGGTACCCGTGCGCCGACCCCGGCCGCCAGATCGGCTCCTGACCGGCCAGCCGCGCCGCGATGGCGGGCAGGTCCTCGAACTCCTCGACCGGCACCCGCTCGTCCAGCGCCGGCAGCCCGGCCTGGTGACTGAGCAGGTGCTCGACGGTGACGTGCCGCTTGCCGCGTACCCCGAACTCCGGCCACACCGAGGTCACCGGCGCGCCCACGTCCACCAGCCCCCGCTCGGCGAGCTGGAGCAGCACCGTCGCGGTGAGCGCCTTGGTGCACGAGTAGGCGAAGGCGGGCGTGTCCTGCTCCCACGGCCGTTCCGTGCGGCGGTCGGCCACGCCGCCCCACAGGTCCACGACGAGCTCGCCGTCGAGGTACACCGCGAACGCGGCCCCCAGCTCCGATCCTTCGGCGAAGTGCCGCTCGAACACCTCGCGCACCCGCGAGAACCGGGGATCGCAGTACATCGAATCCTCCACGGGAAGGAGCAAGCACTTGGGAGGCGAGCCTAACAACTGGGGCCGGTTCGGCCCAGAGGATCAACGCGGCACCCTGAACCTCCTCACCGGTGACGTGGTGCTGGCCGCGCTGGCCGCCGCGCGTACCGGCCAGGTCCTCAGCCTGTCCATGCCGATCAGGGGCGCCACGTCCTCGCCCGCGCCCGGCACGGTGCCGCACCTGAAGGGCCGCCCGCTGCCGCAGCACTTCATGTCGGTGGACGGCGGTGACTACGCCGCCGGCGCCAGGCCGATCGGGGCGGGGCTGCGGGTGGCCGACGACGCGCTGATCGTCACCCACCACGGCACGACCACCCACATGGACGCCCTGTGCCACATGTGGACCGGCGACGAGCTCTACAACGGCCACCCGGCCGCCCGGGTGCGCTCCTACGGCGCCACCCGGTGCGGCATCGAGCACGTGGGCGGGGTCGTCGCCAGGGGCGTCCTGTTCGACGTGCCCCGCCATCTGGGGCTCGGCCACCTGCCGGCCGGTTTCCGCGTCACGGCGGAGCTGCTGGCCGAGATCGCCGGGCCAGGGGAGGGGGGAGAGGCGCGGATCGCCGGGCTGCGGGCGGGTGACGTCGCGGTGATCCGTACCGGCTGGCCGGCCGTGTGGGAGCGCTCGCGGGAGGAGTACTGGTCGGGCCAGCCCGGCCTGTCGGCGGACGCGGGGCGCTGGCTGGCCGCTCACGACGTCTCGGTCGTGGCCGGTGACAACGCCGCCATCGGCGGCCTGAACGCCCGCCAGCTCGCCGACGAGACGCTCGACGACGACCTGCACCTCATCTTGCTGCACCGCCACGGCATCCACCTGGTCGAGATGCTGTGGCTGGAGGAGCTGGCCGCGACGGGGCGCACGGAGTTCGTCTTCGTCGCGGCCCCGCTGCGGATCGAGGGCGGCACGGGCAGCCCGATCAACCCCCTGGCCGTCCTATGACCACTCCACGGGCAGGCTCTTGACGCCGTAGACGACCATGTCCGTCTTCATCGGCACCTCGGCGGCCGGCACGGCCAGCCGCAGGTCCGGGAAGCGCTCGAACAGCCTGGCGTACCCGACGCGCATCTCGATCCTGGCGAGCTGCTGCCCCAGGCACTGGTGCACGCCGTGCCCGAACGCCAGGTGCCGGCGCGCCTCCGCCCGGTCCAGTCGCAGCTCGTCCGGGTCGGCGAACGTCCGCGGGTCCCTGTTGACCGCCGGCAGCGCCAGCGCGACCGTCTCGCCCTTCCTGACCAGCTCGCCGCCCAGCTCGACGTCCTCCAGCGCGACGCGGCTCGGCCCGCCCAGGTGCAGGATCGACAGCCAGCGCATCAGCTCCTCGACCGCGTTCTCCACGGTGTCCGCCTCACGCAGCAGCGCCCGCTGCTCCGGGTTCTCCAGCAGGGCGAACGCGCCGAGGGCGAGCATGTTCGCGGTGGTCTCGTGGCCGGCGACGAGCAGGAGCATCGCCACGTTCGCCAGCTCCACGTCACCGAGGTCGCCGGCCAGGCCGCTGATCAGGTCGTCGCCCGGCTCGGCGCGCTTGCGGCGGACCAGCTCGCCCAGGTAGCGGGCCAGCTGCGCCGTCCCGAGCGCGGTGTCGCCGTCGAGCCGCGCCACCTTCGCGCTGGCCTCCTGGAAGAAATCATGGTCCTCGTACGGCACGCCGAGCAGCTCGCAGATGACCAGGGACGGGATCGGCAGCGCGTACGCCGTCACCAGGTCGGTCGGCGGCCCCGCGGCGGCCATGGCGTCGAGGTGGTCGGCGGCGATCCGCTCGATGCGCGGCTCCAGCAGCCGCATCCTCCTGACCGTGAACTGGCCGGTGAGCAGGCGGCGATAGCGCGTGTGACCGGGCGGGTCGATCATCGCGAAGAAGCCGGGAGGCGCGGGCCGCCCCTGGCCGAACTGCGCCTCCTCCCGCACGGCGCTGTGCTTGAGCTCCTGGCGTGCGCTGAACCTCGGGTCGGCCAGCACCGCGCGCGCCGCCTCATGGCCGGTGGCCAGCCAGCCCTGGTGCCCGTCGGGGAAGTCGAGCCGCGACACGGGCGGCAGCTTCGCCAGCTCGGGAGGCGGGTCGAAGGGGCATCCGGGCGTTCTCTCCTGGGGAAGTCGCATATTTTGAGAGTAGACTCTCAAATGAGAGTTGTATAGCAAGTTGGACGATCATCCGTCGTTCCCCGGAGAATCGGAGCCATGAACGATCGACCCGCGCAGGGCCTGCGGGAGCGGAAGAAGGCCAGGACGAAGGCGCTGATCCAGAAGGAGGCGCTGCGGCTGTTCCGCGAGAAGGGGTACGCCGCGACCACGGTCGAGCAGATCGCCGAGGCGGCCGAGGTGGCGCCCAGCACCGTGTTCCGCTATTTCGCCACAAAAGAGGATCTGATCCTCGACGACCAGTTCCCCACCTTCATCCACGAGCTGCGGACCGCCCCCGCCGACCTCGGGCCGGTCGCCGCCATGCGGTTCGTCGTCCGCACGGTGATGGCCGTCCAGTCGCCGGAGGAGCTGGCCGAGGGGATCGAGCGCGAACGCCTCATGTTCACCGTGCCGGAGCTGTGGGCGGCCAACCTGGAGAACATCGTCGGCGCCGTGAGCGGGATCCGCGACGTCCTGGCCGCCCGCGCCGGCCGGCCGCCCTCGGACCCGGAGATCCGCAATGTCACCGGGGCGATCCTGGGCGTGATCATGGCGGTGTGGCTCGACTGGTCCGCCGACGCGGAGCTGGACGGGCCGGCCGTCCTGGACGAGGCCCTGGCCCATCTGGAGGCGGGCCTGCCTCTCCGGTAGAACCAATCGATAACGCTTCGCTATCGGTCAAGCACTCAGGGCGATACATGGAGCACTCTTGGGCCATCCGTGACAGGTGAACCCAGGAGGACCGGGCGTGCTCGATCTGCGAAGCGCCATCGAGAAACTGCTCCGCAGGCCGCCGTTCTGGCGCGCCGACCCTCCGCTTCCCGTCGTCCTCGTCACCGGCGAACACGCCGATGCCGTGGTCACGGCACTCGCCGAGCCCTTCAAGGACAGCGTCCCGTACGCGTGCCTGGACGACCAGCGCGGGACGATCATCGACCTGGTACGGACGCTGGCGGGCGAGCACGGCCGCCTGGGCAATCCGGTGGGCGGTTCCTTCCTCCCGGCCCCGCGCTTCCCTCTGGCCCAGTTCGTCATCTGGGCCAGGGAGCAGCGCGACGATCCGCCGAAGCCCCGCCCCGATCCGTGGCCGCCGCATCCGGACACCGGCTTCAAGGAGTTCAGGCTGCGGCTCAAGCGCCGCAGGCAGGAGCGGTACGGCGGCGCGCGCCGGACCAGGATCTCGCTCGACTTCGTGGCGCGGGCGGCGGCGACCTGGGTGCCGCTCGGCACGCTGGTCGTCCTGGTGCTCAACTTCGCGATCGACAGCGTGCTCCCGCCCTGGCTGTCCGATCTGCGGCCGGGCTGGCTGAGCGAGCACGCGACCGACGTGCTCGGTGTCGTCCCGTGGACGCTCGGCTTCCTGCTGGTGCTGGTCGGCACCGCGGCGCAGGGCGTGCTGTCGATCAGGGGCTCGATCTTCACCGGATGGTTCCGCAGGCAGCCGTACCTGAGGCGCAAGCGCTTCGAGCGACTGCCGCACTACGCGCTGCGCCTGGCCAACGCCTCCGACGACGAAATCGACCGCCTGCTGGTCCACGCGATGGTGCGAGACCTGGGCGAGGCGTACACGAAATGGATCTTCCCTTGGCCGAGCCTGGGCCGCGGCCTGTACGCCCTCCTGGTGCTCCGGGGCGCCGGCGAGGGCAGGGTCAACGCGAAGTTCCTGCGGCTCCTGGAGGAGAGCACCTACAGGACCGGGTTGCTGCCGCCGATGGTCGTGCTGGCGACGGTGCCGAAGGGAGGCGTGCCCCGGGACGAGAGCGACCCGGTGAAGTACGACAGGTTCGCGGAGTCGCTCAGGCTGTGGCGCAGATCCGCCCGGCGCCGCGGCCCGGACCTGCGGCTGCGCGTCCACGCCCCGTCCAGGCCGCCCGCGGCGCAGCCGTCGCGGCCGATGGCGCCCCGGCGCGGGCGCGCCCTCACGTACTGGGCGGTGGTCGCGCTGCTGGTGGCCGGGCCGGTGGCCGGGCTGCTGTTCGTCCAGGACTGGCTGCGGGAGCGATGCGGCGGCCTGCCGCACGCCCGGCTGGTCGGCAAGGAGTGCGTGGGCGTCGTCAACGCCGACCGGCCGACGCCGGCCGAGCTGTTCGACCAGCACATGCTGAACGGGGAGATGCGCGGGCTCATCGAGGGGATCGACAGGAACAACAAGTTCGCCGAGCGGTCGGGGCAGTACATCGACGTGGTCCTGTTCGGCGAGTACTCGATCAGGGAGGCCATGCCGGCCGACACCAGGGTCGTGGCGTCGAAGGCCGAGCTGACGGCGGCCGCGGCCTACCAGGCGACGGTCACGGGCACCCCGCGCCTGCGCATACTGATCGCGAACGGCGGCGACACCTTCAGCCAGGGCGCGAAGGCGGCCGAGCTGGTGCGTGCCCTGGCGCTCAAGGACGAGTCGCACGTGATGGGGGTGGTGGGGTTCCCGAGGAGCGTTCAAGGCGTGAGCGAGGCGATCGGCGTGCTGCACCCGGCCAAGATCCCGATGGTGTCGAACACCGCCAACGCCGACACGATCGGCTTCGTCGGCGCGCGCGGCCTGGGCAGGCCGTCCCCCTACTACTTCCACATGGCGGCGACCAACCACCGCGAGGCGGGACTGATGGCGCTGTTCGCCAAGGGGAAGGGGCTGGTCAAGAAGGACGACACGGCGGTCATCGTCAGGGACAGATCGACCCGTGACGGCTACACGAACAACCTGGCCGACGACCTCAAGAAGGCGCTGGAGGACCACGTCAAGATCAAAGGCGTCAAGGAGGTGCCGTACACCGAGAACGGAGGGCTGTCCGCCGCCGCGAGCGAAGCCTGCCAGGACGACAAGGACGACAAGGACGACAAGGGCGACAAGGGCGACAAGCGGGATGTCGTCTTCTACGCGGGGCGCTCGTCCGACTTCCTCGACTTCCTCATCTCGGTCGAGGGCAGGGACTGCCGCGACGCGACGGTGATCGCCGGCGACGACGTGGGCAAGGTGATGGCCGGCGACGGAGCCGAGAAAGTGGCCGACATGAGGCAGGTCAAGGTCTTCTACATGGCGCTGGCGCCGCGCGACATCTGGGAGGGCGAGGACGCGCTGCCGACCGGATTCGTGCAGAGCCTCCTGGACCCCTTCTCCGCGGGCTCGGAGCTGTCCGACGACAACCTCATCCTCACCTACGACGCGGTGGCCGTCGTGCACCGCGCGGTGAGTCTCGCTTACGGCGCCGCGAACGTGCCCCCGGACCAGCAGGGACAGGGCAAGGTGCTCAACTGGGGCGACATCCTGCTGGAGCTGAACAAGACGACGGACCACCACCAGGTGTGGGCGGGGTCGGGCGGGGTGGTCGACTTCCGGGCGAAGTGGCACACCCCTCGCGACAAGACGATCGCCGTCATGGAGGTGACGGACGAGGAACCGGACTACACCAAGCTCGTCCGTCATTGCGGCCGGCTGGACACCGCCAAGACCCTGCCGAAGGGTGTCTGCAAGGATCTGGGCGATGTCGCCGACCTGCCCGAACCGTCCCCATCACACCCCGGTCAGGCGCCCGGGTAGTTGCCGCCCCCGTGCGCCGCGTCCAGGGCGTCGTAGTCGGGGGTGAAGCCCTTCTTCGGGATCGTGTCCACGAACACGACCTCACGCGGCTTCTTGTACGAGGCCAGCCCGCTCCTGACGTGCTCGACGAGCTCGTCGGCCGTCGCGTCGCCCTTCAGCACCACCACGGCCTTGACCGCCTGGTGCCAGGTGGCGTCCGGGACGCCGATCACGGCGGCGTCGGCGACGGCGGGGTGGGTCTTGAGGGCGCGCTCGACCTCGGCCGGGTAGATGTTCTCGGCGCCGGACTTGATCATGCGCAGGCGGGGGCCGATGAAGGTGATCGTCCCGTCGCGTTCGCGGCGGCCGAGGTCGCCGGTGTGGTGCCAGCCGTAGGCGGACTTGGCGGCATTTAAGTCGGGCCGGGCGAAATATCCGGAAAAGAGGGTCTTGCCGCGGGCGCAGATCTCGCCCACCTCCCCACCCGGCACCTCCCTCCCGTCCGGCGCCAGGATGCGTACCTGGACCAGCGGCGACGGCCGCCCCGCGAACCCCGCCCCGCCCGGCGCCAGCCCGAGGAAGGTGAGCATCCCGCCCACCTCCGTCTGCCCGTACCCGCCCATCTTGGACCGGCACCACGGCGAGTCGTCCACGGTGATCATCGCGTCCCACTCCGCCGAGTGCGCCACGAACCTCAGGGACGACAGGTCGTACTTGCCGCCCGCGTTCGCCGCCGCCACGGCGTCGATCATCTGCCCGAACAGGAACGCCTGCGTGACCCGCTCGGCGTCGATCAGCCGGCACACCTCCTCGGCGTCGAAGGCGGGGGTGAAGACGTTCGTGCCGCCGATCTGGAACGTGGCCAGGCAGAACATCATCGTGCCCACGTGGAACAGCGGCCCGTTGTTGAGGAAGGTGAACCCCGGCTCCATCTGCCGCACCACCAGCAGTGACATGGCGTGCGCCAGGAGCGCCGCGTTGCTGAGCAGGGCCGCGCTCGGGCGCCCCTCGAAGGCGGCCGTGTAGAGCGCCAGGACCGGCTCGGTGTCGTCCACCTGCGGGAAGTCCCTGACGGAGCCGCCCGCCAGCAGCTCCTCGTAGTCGTCCCCGGCCCGCACCCAGTGCGACGCGCCGGAGCTTGAGGCGAGGGCGGCGGTCGTCTCGGAGTCCTCCCACACCACCACCTTCGGCGTCAGGTCCTCCAGCACGAACCGCAGCTCGTCCGCCGACTGCCGCCAGTTCGCCGGGCAGAAGACCGCGCCCAGCCGCGAGCAGGCCAGCAGCAGCTCCAGCACGGCGTGCGAGTTCTGCCCCAGCCACAGCACGCGTTCGCCGGCGCTGACACCCTTGGCGGTGAGCGCGTCGGCGAGGCGGCTGACCCGCACGTCGAGCGCGGGGTAGTCGAGCCGGGCCTCCCCGTCCACCACCGCGGTCACCTGGGGGCGGCTGCGCGCGTGCTCGTCGAGTACGTCCGACAGCGACAGGCTGCTGATCATCGTGGGCTCCTCAGTGGAACGCGGGCATGACCTCGGCGGCGAAGAACCGCATGACCTTCTTCATCTCCTCCAGCGGCATCGGCCGGGTGCTGCCGAAGTCGCAGAGCAGGTTGGCGAACCCGGCGTCGCGCAGCAGCGTGATCTGGTCGACCACCCGCTCGGGGTCGCCGATGACCTCCAGTTGCTCCCACCGGAAGTCGGCCGACACCGAGCCGCCCTTGAGGTAGCGGTCCTGGTAGTACTCGAAGCCCTGCGCCGCCTTGCCCGTCCTGGGGTCGATGGGCGCGCTGCGCTCGTTGAAGATGCGCGAGCGGTCGAAGGACGCCTCGAACCTGGCCTGGTCCTCGCGGGCCTGCTCGACGGTGGGGGCGACGTACACGCTGCGGGCCACGACCAGTTCGGCGGCGCCGGCCGGGTGGCCCGCCTGGGCGGCGGTCTCCTGCCAGGTCTCGGCGGCCTTGACGACCTTGCGGAACGGGGCGGCGGGGTCGGCCAGGATGGGCAGGCCGCGCTCGCCGTACATGGTGACGGTCTCGGGGGAGACGGCGGCCACGTGGATCGGCGGGTGCGGCGCCTGGAGGGGGCGCGGCGTCAGCGACACCTCGGCGCCGGTCCTGTAGAACTTGCCCTCGTGCTGGTAGACCTCCTGCGTCCACAGCCCGAGTATGACCTCCAGCGCCTCGTTGAAGCGGTCGCGCGCCTCGGCCAGGTCGATGCCGAAGCCCTCGAACTCGAAGCTCTGGTAGCCGCGCCCGATCCCGAGGTCCAGCCGCCCGCCGGAGAGCACGTCCACCTGTGCCGCCTCCTCGGCCACGTGGACGGGGTTGTGCAGGGGGAGCACGACGATGCCGGTGCCCAGGCGGATGCGCGAGGTCCTGGCGGCCACGTGGGCGAGCATGGTGAACAGGTTGGGCGCGACGCCGTAGTCGCGGAAGTGGTGCTCGGCCAGCCGTACCCCGTCGAACCCCAGTTCCTCGGCCAGCTCGATGAGCTCCAGGTGGTAGTCGTAGACGTCCTTGAAGCTCTGGCCGTCGAACCGGTGGAAGAGGTGGAAGGTCGAGAACTTCATGCGGCGGCCCCTCAGTGGTAAACCAAGCGCTCGCTTGGGACACTACCACGGGCCGCCGAGCGTTTCCTAGCCGAGCCTTTCGAGGCCGGAGCCGGGCCGTCCCAGCGCGGTGAGCAGCCCCATCGCCAGCGCCGTCCGCTCCGGGATGTGCTCGACCAGCACGTGCTCGTGCCGCGCGTGCGCCCCGTCGCCGACGGCGCCCATGCCGTCGAGCACCGGGCGGCCCAGCGCGGAGACGAAGTTGCCGTCGCTGGCCCCGCCGACCGTGGCCTGGCCGAGCCGCCAGCCGTGCTCGGCCGCGACCGCCAGCGCCAGTTCCCACAGACGCAGGGAGGGCGGGTTCTGGAGCATGGGCGGCCGGTTCCAGCCGCCGGTGACGCTCACCTTGACCCGCGGGTCGGAGGGGCGCAGCCCGGCGAGCACCTCGTCGATCCTGCCCACCTCGGCCGGCTCGGCCACCCGCACGTCGATGCCGCACTGGGCGTGGCCCGCCGCCACGTTGCGCCCGGTGCCGCCGCTGATCAGGCCGACGTTCACGGTGGTGCCGCGCAGCCGGTCACCGGCCGAGGCGAGCCGGGTGACCAGCTCGGCCAGCGCGTGGATGGCGCTCGCGCCCGCGTACGGGTCGAGCCCCGCGTGCCCCTCGACCCCGGTCGCCGTCACCTCGAACAGCCCCACGCCCTTGCGCGCCGTCTTGAGCAGCCCGTCCACCGACGCCTCGAACACCAGGCTGGCCATGACGTCCGCGCTGACCGCCTCGATGCGCCGCCGCGAGAACAGGCTGCCCATCTCCTCGTCGCCGTTGAGCAGGTACATCACGCCCGGATGCGGCAGGCCCAGCTCGCGCAGCCCGCGCAGCGCCCAGATCGCCTGCGTGAGCCCCGTCTTCATGTCGAACACGCCGGGCCCGCTGATCCTGCCGCCGGTGATCGTGAACGGCCAGTCGGCCAGCGTCCCGATCGGCCAGACCGTGTCGTAGTGGCAGAGCATGAGAACGGTCCCGGGGGCGGTGCCCGGGTAGGTCAGCTCCAGGACGTCGCCGAACCGTCCGCCGTCGTGCCTGACCTCCTGGTCGGGCTTGCCGAGCCGGTCGAGGACCAGCTCTCGGATCGTTCCAAGCCCCTCGTTGAGCTTGGCCTTGTCGTAGCTGTGGGTCTCGAGCTCGACCAGCGTCCTGATGTCGTCGAGCATGGCGGGCAGGGCCAGACGCGCCCAGGTGGTGATCGCCACACGGATCCTCTCTCCGAGCCTGCGAGCGTGCGAGGCCACGAGGAGAGAACGCCCGTGTTCGACCCCTTTCGTGGCTTATGTTGATCCATTACCCACGAAAGGGGGTCGATCTACCTCAAGCCGCAGGTGAGGGCACCACAGTGGGCTCACGAAGCGGCAGCCGCACCTCGAACCACGTCTCCCCCGGGACCGACCGCACCTTGAGCTCCCCGCCGTGCCGTCCGGCCACGATCCGGTAGGAGATGTCCAGTCCGAGCCCGGTGCCCTGGCCGACCGTCTTCGTGGTGAAGAACGGCTCGAAGATCCGGTCCTTGATCGCGTCGGGCACACCGGGGCCGGTGTCGCCGATCTCGATGATCGCCTCGTCCTCGTCGTGCAGGGTGCGGATCGTCAGCGTGCCCTCGCCGTTCATGGCGTCCAGGGCGTTGTGGATGAGGTTCGTCCACACCTGGTTGAGCTCGCCGGCGTACGCGGGGATCGGCGGCAGCGTCCGGTCGTAGTCGGTCACCACGGTGATGCCGGGCGGGATCTTGCCGCGGAAGATGGCGACCGTGCTGTCCAGCAGATCGTGCACGTCGCAGACCTGGAACGGCGCCCGGTCCATCTGGGAGTACTGCTTGGCCGAGGCGAGCAGCGAGGTGATCCGCTCGGTCGCCTCGGTCACCTCGCCCAGCATCTGCGAGATCTCGACGGCCTCGGCCAGCCAGTGCATCGCGGCGGCCGTGTGCTCCTCGCCCACCTTCCGGTGGATCTTCTCCAGGTGCTGACGCCCGAACCCGGCGTTGACCAGGGCGGGAGCCAGCTCCCACGCGTCCTCGACGCCCAGCTCGTCCAGGGCCTCGCCCAGGTCGTCCTCGGCGTCGGAGATCTGCAACGGCGTGCGCGCCGGCAGCTTGCCGATGGCCTCCGTACAGGCCTCCTGCATCTCGATCAGCGCGCGCAGCCGCTCCGGCGGGATGCCGTCCTCGGCGAGCTGGGCGAGCTGCATCCGCGAGGTCCTGATGAGCTTGCGCAGCTCGCTGACCGCGCGCACGGCCGCCGCGGCCGGGTTGTTCAGCTCGTGCGTGAGCCCGGCCGTGATCGTGCCGAGCGCGGTCAGCCGCTGCCGCCGGTCGATGATCTCCCGCTGCATCCGCCCGCCCGACATCACGCCGTCGAGCAGGTGCATCGCCATCGGGAACCACTCGGTCACGATGTGCGCGAACTTCCTGGCCGGCAGCATGAACATCCGCGTGGGCGCGGTGGCCTTCAGGCTGTGCACGTAGTAGTCGGGCGCGCGGTCGCCGAGGTAGGCGCTGGTGGCGCCGCCGTACACGCCGGGCTGGGAGGTGCGCGGCATGGCGACGGTCCCGGCGGTGACCGTCTCCTGGATCATCTGCATCTCGCCGTCCAGCAGCACGGCGAAGCAGTCGGCCGGCTCGCCCTGCCGCACGATCATCTCGTCCGTGGCGAACGAGCGCACCTGGCCGCTCATCGCCAGCTTGGTGAGCTGCCCGTCGTTGAGCCGCTCGAAGAGGAACAGCTTGCGCAGCTCGTCGATGTCGATCTGCATGCCGGGCTGTGTGCCTGCCTGGGCGCCTGTGGGTGTGTCGCTGGTGGTCATTGCTTCTCCAGATAACGGTGCACGAGCGCGACTGCCATCGCGCCTTCGCCGACGGCGGAGGCCACCCTCTTGATCGACTCGGCCCGCACGTCGCCCGCGGCCAGCACCCCGGGGACGTTCGTCTCCAGGTAGTACGGCTCGCGCCTCAGTGTCCAGTTGCGCGGGCGCTTGCCGCCCTGCACCAGGTCGGGACCGGTCAGCACGAACCCCTTCGCGTCGCGTTCGACCGTGTCGCCGAGCCAGGACGTGAACGGCTCCGCGCCGATGAACACGAACAGCCACTGCGACTCGACGGTCCGCTCCTCGCCCTTGGTCGAGAGCGTCAGGCGCTCCAGGTGCCCTTCGCCGGCGCCGCCGGTGACCTGGGTCTGGAAGTGCACCTCGATGTTCGGGATCGCGGCGATCTGCTCGATGAGGTAGTGCGACATGGACTTCTCCAAACCATCACCTCTCACCAACAAATGAACCGTGCTGGCAAATCCCGAGAGGTAGACGGCGGCCTGCCCGGCCGAGTTGGCCGCGCCCACGATGTAGACCTCGCTGTCCTTGCAGGACGGCGCCTCGGTCAGGGCCGCGCCGTAGAAGACGCCCCTGCCCACGAACTCGCCGAGGCCGGGCGCCTCCAGGCGGCGGTAGGTCACGCCGGTCGCCAGGATCACCGCGTGCGCCGCGATCTCGCCGCCCTCCTTGAACCCGACCACCCTGGCCTGCCCACGCGGCTCCAGATGCCCCACCTTGCGCGCGCTCAGCAGCTCGGCCCCGAACCTCAGCGCCTGCCTGCGCGCCCGGTCGGCGAGCTGCTGGCCGGAGACGCCGTCGGGGAAGCCCAGGTAGTTCTCGATCCTGGAGCTCTGGCCCGCCTGCCCGCCCGAGGCGTGCGCCTCGACCAGCACGGTGTTGAGCCCCTCCGACGCGCCGTAGACGGCCGCGCCCAGCCCGGCCGGGCCGCCGCCGATGACGATCAGGTCGTAGAAGTCCGTGGCCGGCGTGGTCGACAGGCCCACGGCCGTCGCCAGCGCCGCCTGGTCGGGCGACTGCATGCTGACGCCCTCGGCCGTGACCACCAGCGGCAGGCGGCACTCGTCGCCGACCGCCGCCACGAGCTGCGCGCCCTCCGGGTCCTCGGCCAGCATCCACTGGTACGGCACGTGGTTGCGGGCCAGGAAGTCACGCACCCTGTACGACGGCGCCGACCAGCGGTCGCCCACCACGCGCAGCTCCGCCACCTCCACCCGGTCGGTCCGCTGCCAGGCGTCGAGCTGGCCGTCGATCACCGGGTAGAACTTCTCCTCCGGCGGGTCCCACGGCTTGAGCAGGTAGTGGTCGAGGTCCACCACGTTGATCGCCTGGATGGCGGCGTCGGTGTCCGCGTACGCGGTCAGCAGCACCCGGCGCGCGTACGGGTACATGTCCATCGCGGCTTCCAGGAACTGCACGCCGTTCATCTGCGGCATCCGGTAGTCGGCCAGGATGGCCGCCACCTCGTCGCCGCGCAGCCGCATCTCCTTGACGGCCTCGATGCCCTGGTCGGCGGCCTCCGCCCGGACGATCCTGTACTGCTGGCCGTACCTTCGTCTCAGGTCGCGGGCGACCGCCCGCGAAACGCCCGGGTCGTCGTCCACCGTCACGATGACCGGCTTGTCCATGGCCCTGCCTTCCCCACGTCGTCTCTAAGGGAAGGATGCCATGCGCCGCCAACTCGGCAGGCGGCTCGCTCAGGCGATCACGTGGCTTTCGCCGCCGTCCACCAGCATCGAGACGCCGGTCACGAACGAGGCCCGCTCGCTGGCCAGGAACGCGACCACGTCGCCCACCTCCTCGGGCCGCCCGACGCGCCCCACCGGCACGCCGCCGGCCCGGGCCGCCAGGCCCTCGTCGCCGCCCGACACCTCACGCAGCCGCTCGGTGTCGATCGGGCCCGGCATCACGTTGTTGATCAGCACCCCGTCGCCGCTGACCTCGCGGGCCAGCG
>NZ_JAHKRL010000102.1 GCF_019396405.1 Nonomuraea rhizosphaerae
GGGTGGCCGGGACGCAGACCCGGTGGGCGCGGCCGGGGTAGCCGGGCGCCAGCTCGCCGCCGAGCCGGTCGAGCCGCTCCAGGCGGTCCGGCCGCTCCTGGGCGGGGCCCTCGACCGAGGCCAGGGCCTCCGTCGCCGACTGCATGGCGATCGACAGGTCGCGCTCGGCCTCGGCGACGGAGGGCAGGTCCGCGCGCGGGGGCCGCGACTCGTGCACGACCAGCCGTACCCCGACATAGGACGATCCGCGCAGGTCAAGCGCGGGCACCAGCCCGAGGGGGCCGGCGGTGAGCACGGCGATCGCGGCCTGGCCCGCGTCGACGGCGGCGGCGTTGAACGAGGGTGGCCCGGACAGGCCGAGCGGGTCGCCGGGGGCGGGCAGCGCCAGCCGCAGCTCGGTGAGACCGTCGGAGCGCAGCCCGGCGAGGAAGGCCCGCAGTGTCACCTCGGCGTTGGGGTCGTCCGGAAGGTTCGCCACAGTGGGGCCCGCGACGGCTTCGACACGGTCGGCGGCCTCGTCCAGGCCCGTGTGACCGGAAAGCCATGCGTTGCCCCAGGCGACCAGCACCGGAGCGACCAGCGGGAGAGCATCAGGCGATTCAGGAGGCACCGGTCCACGATATGCGCTCGCCCTGCAATAGGTTTGTCCCGAGGTTGCTCCTATACGAGGAGGATTAAGGGATGGGTGGTCAGGTGCTGCGGCTCCAGGACGTCGCCGTCAGGCGCGACGGGGCGGCCTTGCTGCGCGGCATCGACTGGACGGTCAACGAGGACGAGCGTTGGGTCGTCATCGGGCCGAACGGCGCGGGCAAGACGACGTTGCTGCAGGTCGCCGCGACGCTGCTGTACCCGAGCGAGGGAGTCGTGGAGGTGCTGGGCGAGCGGCTCGGCCAGGCCGACGTCTTCGACCTCCGGCCGCGCATCGGGCTGGCGAGCGCCGCGCTGGCCGAGCGCATCCCTCCGGAGGAGAAGGTCATCGACCTGGTGCTGACCGCCTCGTACGCGATCATGGGCCGGTGGACCGAGGAGTACGACTCCAACGACGTGACCAGAGCCGTCGAGCTGATCGACATGATGGGCGCCGCGCACCTGATCAGGCGCAGGTTCGGCACGCTGTCGGAGGGTGAGCGCAAGCGCGTGCAGATCGCCCGCGCGCTCATGCCCGACCCCGAGATGCTGCTGCTCGACGAGCCGGCCGCCGGGCTCGACCTGGGCGGGCGCGAAGACCTGGTGCGCCGCCTGTCGCTGCTGGCGGGCGACCACCGCTCGCCGACGATGGTGCTGGTGACGCATCACGTGGAGGAGGTGCCCAGCGGGTTCACCCACGGGCTGCTGCTCAAGCACGGCTCCGTGGTGGCCCAGGGGCCGCTGGAGCACGTGATGACCGCCGACAACCTGTCGCACACGTTCGGGGTGCCGCTGTCGGTCGAACGCAGCGCCGAGGGCCGCTGGTACGCCCGCGCCCACTGACGACAAAAGCAGCTAGACCAGTACGTACGCTAGATCGCTTTTCTGCTCCGTACGGCCAGTAGCATCTACGAAGTCGGTCCCCTCGGCTTCGGAGCGTCGCCATGTCCACGGAGCAGCTCATCGTCGCCCTCGTCCTGGTCGCGGCGGTGGGGTTCGGCGTGATCCGCACGGTGCGCATCATCCCCCAGGCGACCGCGGCGATCATCGAGCGGCTCGGCCGCTACCATCGCACGCTGCGGCCGGGCCTGAACCTGGTGGTGCCGTTCGTCGACCGGATCAAGGACATGATCGACCTCAGGGAGCAGGTCGTCTCGTTCCCGCCGCAGCCGGTGATCACCTCGGACAACCTGGTGGTCTCGATCGACACGGTCATCTACTTCCAGGTGACCAATCCGAAGGCGGCCACGTACGAGATCGCGAACTTCCTGGTCGGCGTCGAGCAGCTGACCGTCACCACGCTGCGCAACGTGGTCGGCGGGATGGACCTGGAGAGCACGCTGACCTCCCGCGAGGAGATCAACACCGAGCTGCGCGGGGTGCTCGACGAGGCGACCGGCAAGTGGGGCATCCGGGTCAACCGGGTCGAGCTGAAGGCCATCGACCCGCCGTCCTCCATCCAGGACTCGATGGAGAAGCAGATGCGCGCCGACCGTGACAAGCGGGCCGCGGTGCTGGCGGCGGAGGGGCAGCGGCAGGCGGCCATCCTGACGGCGGAGGGCGAGCAGCAGGCGGCGGTGCTGCGGGCGCGCGGCGAGGCGGAGGCGGCCGTCCTGCGCGCGCAGGCGGAGGCCGAGGCGCAGGCCATGCGGGCCAAGGGGCAGGCCGACGCGATCGGCATGGTGTTCAAGGCGATCCACGAGGGCAACCCGGACCAGCGGCTGCTGGCCTACCAGTACTTACAGACGCTGCCCGAGATCGCCAAGGGCGAGGCCAACAAGATCTGGATCGTGCCGTCGGAGATGGGCAAGGCGCTGGAGAACCTGGGCGGGCTGTTCACGCCCCCCAAGGACAACCCAGACAAGTAGCCCACCTAAGCTCGGACGGATGACAGTGTGGGAGGCGGTCGCGATCTTCGCGGCCGGGTTGGCGGCCGGGGCGATCAACGCGGTGGTCGGGTCGGGCTCGCTCATCACGTTCCCCGCGCTCGTGGCCTTCGGCGTGGACCCCGTCACGGCGAACGTCTCCAACAACATCGGCCTGGTTCCCGGCTCCCTCACCGGCGCGTACGGCTACCGCGCCGAGCTGGCCGGGCAGCGCGATCGGCTGCTGCGGCTCGGCCCGGCCTCGGCGATCGGGGCGCTGATCGGCGGGATCCTGCTGCTGTTCCTGGACCCGGACGTCTTCCACGTGGTCGTGCCGGTGCTCATCGCCGTGGCCTGTGTGCTGGTCGTGGTGCAGCCCAGGCTCAACGCCCGCCTCGCGGCCCGGCGCGAGCAGAGCGACCCGCACGGCGGGGTGCTGCTCTGGCTGAGCGTGCTGGGGGCCGGGATCTACGGCGGCTACTTCGGCGCGGCCCAGGGCGTGCTGCTGATCGGGCTGCTCGGCAGCCTGCTGCCCGAGCCCTTGCAACGGGTGAACGCGGCCAAGAACGTGCTGTCGCTGATCGTCAACGCCACGGCGGCCGTGCTGTTCGTCTTCATCGCCCCGGTGGACTGGTGGGCGGTGCTGGCGGTGGCGCTGGGCTCGACGGTCGGCGGGTTCGTGGGAGCGAGGGTCGGTCGTAAAATTCCGGCTCCGATCTTGCGCGGCGTCATCGTCTGCGTAGGCATTGTCGCCATATTCAAACTAGTGTACGGATAAATATCGATCATTCTGGGTATATCTCGTACATGAAGGGTGATCGGGTGGAGATCGTCATCGACGCGGGCGGCACCCCGCGCACCTACGAGGTAGCCGCCACCCGCGCGGGCCGCCGGGTCGAGGTGGCCACGCGGCGTGGGCTGATGGAAGTGAGCGAGGTGACCAGGAGCGGCACCGTGATCCGCACCGCGCGGTTCATGTCCAGCCGCATCCTGGCCCTGGTGGAGCACCCGGCCGACGAGGAGGAGCGCGACTAGCGGAAGTCGCCGGCGTGGTCCCCGGCCCACTCGCGGAACGTCAGCGCGGGCCTGCCGAGCAGCCTCGGCACGGTGTCGGTGACCCGCTCCGGCGCGTCCACGAACGAGCGCCACGTCGCCAGCGCGCCGTCCACGAACGTCGCCTCGCCCCACGAGCCCAGCAGCCATTCGCGGGCCTCGTCCGGCGGCATCTCCTCCCACCGCACCTCCCGCCCGACCACCTCGCCGATGATCCGCGCCTGCTCGGCCTGGGTGAGCTGCTCGGGCCCGCTGAGCACGTACCTGGCCCCGCCGTGCCCGGCCGAGGTGAGCACGTGCACGGCCACGGCCGCGATGTCCTTCTCGTGAATGAGTGCCCTGCGCGCCTCCCCGTACGGCCAGCGCACCACGCCCTGCCTGATCTGCTCCGCCCAGCCCAGGGTGTTGGCCGCGAAGCCGCCGGGCCGCAGGAACGTCCAGGACAGCCCGGTGTGCCTGATCAGCCGCTCGATCTCCTGGTGGAACAGCGTGGGCCGCTCGTCGTCGGCGAGGTCCTCGACGTCGGCCGACAGGTAGACGATCCGGCGCGCGTGCGCGGCGACGAGCTTCACCACCGGCGCCGCGGTCGCCGCCGCGAAGCCCGGCCAGATCAGGAAGACGCTCTCCACGCCCTCCAGGGCAGGCTCCAGCGTCTCAGGGGCGAACAGGTCGCCCTTGACCGCCTCGACGCCCTCGGGCGCTCTCGCCGGGTCGCGTACCAGGGCGCGAACCTCCAGGCCCGCGGCCGTGAGCTGGGATACGACGTGTCTGCCGACGTTGCCGGTCGGCCCGGTCACCAGGATCATGCCTCGACCGTAGGAACTCAACCAAGGTTCAGGTCAAGCTGGGCCGCACCTGGATCGTCCCGTCGCGCCTGATCCGCGTCTCGAACAGCGGCGCGGGCGCGGTCGCCGGGCCGTGCTCCACCGAGCCGTCGGCCAGCCGGAACATGCTGCCGTGCCAGGGGCAGACCACGCACGCCTCGCCGTTCTCCACCACGAGCCTGCCCTGGTGCAGCGGGCCGGCCAGGTGCGAGCAGCGGTCGGCGAGCACGGTGACGGCCTCGCCGTTGCGCAGCACGAAGAGCTGGATGTAACCCAGCCGCCGCGACACCGGGCGGCCCTCGGGCAGGTCGGTGATCGGGCACAGGTCGTGCCAGCCCAGCGGCACCAGATGGGAGACCTGGGGCGCGTGGTTGGCGCCCGCCGCCTGCCGGTAGGCCATGTGGCCGCCCAGGTAGGCGCCCAGGCCGCCGGCGCTGAGCCCGGCGACGGTCAGCAGCCTGCCGGTCCGCTCCTGGCCGCGCATCCTGGCCAGCAGCGACGCGGAGAACAGGCCGAGCGAGGCCACGTTCGCCAGCATGTGCACGAACCCGACCCGCTGCTGCTCGCGGTGGAGCGAGGACCAGTCGGTCATCCCGGCCGCGACGGTCGGCAGCGTGCTGCCGATGCCGGTGGCCAGCAGCACCCGCGCGGCGCGCGGATCGACGTCGGTGCGGTCGAGCACCGCGGCGGACATGAAGCAGCCCAGACTGACCGTGGCGAGCGGCGGGTGCAGCGGTTTGCCCGTGGGCACCCCGTGCAGCCAGTCGCGCACCCGCCCTGGTTTGATCTTGTCGCGTACGGCCTTGGCCAGCACCCGGATCGGGCGGTCCATGGCCTTGGTCTTCTCGAGCCGGTCGGCCAGCTCGACCGGCCCCGTGAAGCGCCGCAATGGCCGACGCTTCGCTCGTACTGTCTCATTCACGACAAGTCCCCTACCCCGGGCATGAGGGCATCACTCGGACAGATGCCCTCGGGCGACCGAGAGTTCGACCAGCTCAAGAGCGTACGCCCCCAGCGACGGAGATCCGTCCTCGATGAGCCGCACCTTCTCCTTCACCTGTGTGGCCGTCACCTTGAACAGCCCCCAGGTGCCGCCCTCGGTGTGGTGGTTGGCCAGGATCGGCGCGAACCGGTCGAGGGCCCTGGCGAACTTCGCCTCCCGCGTCTCGCGGGCCTCGAACTCGTCCCACAGCTCCCGCATCCGCACGCCCTGCTCGCCCGGCAGCAGCGCGAAGATGCGGTCGGCCGCGGCGCGCTCGGCGTCGGCCTGGACGGCCACCGCGGCCGCGTCGTAGATGAAGGTGTCGCCGGCGTCGATCTCGACGAGGTCGTGCACCAGGAGCATGGCGACGACCCGTTGGATGTCGGTCCCGGGTGGGGCGTGCTCGCCGAGGACCATCGCCAGCATGCCCACGTACCAGGAGTGCTCTGCGTCGTTCTCCCGCCTCGAACCGTCCATGAGATGGTTGCGGCGGATGACCCGCTTCAACTTGTCGATCTCGACGGCGAAGGCGATCTGGGCGGTCAGGCGGTCCTCTTCTGGCACGATAGTCACGCGCGACACCCTAATGTGCGGTGATCACGCCGGTTGGTAAAATCGTTACCGGAACCCCGTTGAACACGGCATTTCCCGACGGAACGTCTATAGCCGACTCATCGGTCAGCGTGTTGACGCTCACCCCGGCGTGCTCGGCGGCGACCGTCTGGGCGCTGCCCGCGTGCCCCCAGCCGTGCGGCAGGCTCACCACGCCCGGCATGATCGTGTCGGTCGGTTCGAGCGGCACCCTCAGCTCGCCCTTCGCCGAGCGGACCACCGCCTCCCCGCCCAGCCCCAGCCTGGCCACGTCGGCCGGGTGGATCTGCAGCGTGCAGGTGTTGGTGCCGCCGACCAGCGGGCCCAGGTTGTGCATCCAGCTGTTGTTGGAGCGCAGGTGACGCCGCCCGATCAGGACGATCTCCGGCGGCTCCTCCTCCAGCTTGCCGCGCAGCCGCTCCACGTCCTCGATGAGCTGCGGCGGCGCCAGCTCGATCACCCCGGACGCGGTCCTCAGCACCTCCTCCAGCCGGGGCTGCAGCGGCCCGAGGTCCAGGCCGTGCGGGTTGTCGAGCAGCTTGCGCAGCGACAGGTCGCCCTTGCCCGCCCACTCCCCGTACGGCCCCAGCTTGAGCATCAGGTCGAGCCGCAGCTCGGCCCCCGACTGGCCGTCCAGCTCGGCCCGCAGCTCGGTCACGTCCCGCCCGTGCACGCCCGACCCCGGCAGGTCCACGGCCTTGCGCAGCATCTGGCCGATGACGAACTCGTCGAGGTCGCCGTCCAGCCCCGAGGCGATCATGGTCAGCCTGGCCAGGATCTGCGCCTCCGACGGCTGCCCGTCCAGCGGCAGCGACGGCGGCGAGTAGCGGGCGTAGTTGCGCACCGCGAAGTTGAGCAGCGCGAAGTCGTAGTGGCCGGCCGTCAGGACGCGCGGCGGCGGCAGGATGACGTGGGCGTGCCTGGTGGTCTCGTTCAGGTACGGGTCCACGCTGACCATGAAGTCGAGCCGCCCGAACGCCGCGTCGAGCCGGTCGCCGTTCGGCGCGGACAGCACCGGGTTGCCCGCGATGGTGAGCAGGAAGCGCACCTGTCCCTCGCCCGGCGTCTCGATCTCGTCGGCGAGCGTGGCGACCGGCAGCTCGCCGTTCGCCTCGGGCAGCTGCCTGACGCGGCTCTTCCACCGGCCCACCGTGTACGGCCGCCGGGCCACCCCGAACTCCGTGGCCGGTTTGGCGAACATGACGCCGCCGGGCCGGTCCAGGTTGCCGGTGATCACGTTGAGCACGTCCACCAGCCACTGGGCCAGTGTGCCGAACTCGGCCGTGCAGGTGCCGATCCTGGCGTACACGGCCGCCGTCCTGGCCGCCGCCAGCTCCCTGGCCAGCCGTACGATCACCTCGGCGGGCACGCCGGTGCGGCGGGAGACGACGTCGGGCGGGAAGTGCTTGGCCGCCTCACGGACCTCGGCCAGGCCGTTGACCTCGTGCCGCACCGAGGCCAGCTCCTCGGCGAAGATCGTGTGGACGATGCCGAAGAGCAGGTACGCGTCGGTGCCGGGACGGACGAAGACGTGCTCGTCGGCCATGCCGGCGGTCCGGGTGCGGCGCGGGTCGACCACGACCAGCTTGCCGCCGCGGGCGCGCAGCGCCTTGAGCCGGCCGGGGAAGTCGGGCGCGGTGCACAGCGAGCCGTTGGACTCCAGCGGGTTGGCGCCCAGCATCAGCAGGTAGTCGGTCCTGTCCAGGTCGGGTACCGGCACGGCGAGCGGATGGCCGAACATCAGCCCGCTGGCCACGTGCTTGGGCATCTGGTCGGCGGTGCTGGCGGAGAAGATCTGGCGGGTGCCGAGCGACTTCAGCAGCGGCGTGCCGTAGAGCTGGCCGGCCATGTTGTGCACGTTCGGGTTGCCGAGGTAGACGCCGACCGACTGGCGGCCGTGCCGCTCGGTGACCTCACCGAGCCCTCGCCTGACCGCGGCGAACGCCTCGTCCCAGGTGACCTCGCGCCACAGCTCGCCCTCCCGGATCAGCGGCTTGCTCAGCCGGTCGGGGTCCTCGTCGAGCCGCCCCAGGCTGGCGCCCTTGGGGCAGATGAAACCCCTGCTGAACGGGTCCTCCTTGTCGCCCCGCACGCTCGTCACGTGCCCGCCGTCGTCGAGGGTGAGCGTGAGGCCGCAGACGGCCTCGCACAGGGGACAGGTCCGGTGGACGGTCGAGGTCATCACGACTCCTGAGTTCGCCAACTGGACTCATCTTGGACCGTCCTCGACGCATGGGGAAGCCCCGGGGCCCCCGCGGTCCCCCGGGGCTCTTACTGGAGATGCGCCTCGGCCCATGCCCGGGACACTCCCCAGGTCAAGGGGAGGCCGTCAGCCGGCCCGCGGCACGGCCAGAGGCGCTCGCAGATCAGGAGGCTCCTCGAGATCGCTCCGAAGCGGGACCCAGGCCCGGCCGTAGAGCCGCTCCAGCCCGGGGGAGGTCGAGCCGGGCGTCTCCTCGCGCCGGACGATCTGCACCGTCAGCAGGTTCGCCCACCTGCGGTGCCGGTAGACGCCGGCGCTGGTGGCCCAGCAGGCGGCCGCGATCTCGTCGGTGTAGGCCTCGAAGCCCGCGGCGGAGATGCCCGCCCTCACCATGACGAGGGCCTTCTCGCCCGTACGGGTGGGGGTGATCCACAGCACCAGCGGGATCTGGCCCCCGCGGGTGCGCATCGTGGTCTCCAGGCACGTCCTCTGCAGCCGGTGCCGGGACACGACGCACCAGACGTGCGCCGTGATCCAGTTACGGCCGGCCCTCGTCGCGGCCGGAACCGAGATCGCGCTGCTCAGCGCGATGAAGGGCCACCAGTGGCCCTGCTGGGTCGCGCCCAGCAAGGCCGTCGTGAACAGGGCGAGCGCCGCGATCAGCAGCAGCTCCGTGCGGACGCGCCAGAGTCTGGCGAGCAGGCTGGACCGGGCGGGTGGCAGGTCCTCCGCGCCCGGGTACCTCTGGTTACGGGGATTCCTCGGCATCTCAGGACACCTCCTCGGCGACTCGCGAGGGGGTCTTGAGCTGGTCGAACCGGGGGTCGCGGTAGCGACGTGAGCCGAATCCGGTCTTGGTGACGGTCCAGCCTCGCCGGTAGGCGAACTCATCCGGCTCCGCGCAGATCTCTCGGTCGGCCCAGGCGATGAGTTCCCGGATCCGGGACTTGATTCGGCTGAGTCCCTTGGTACCTTGTGAGTACATGGAACACCTCTTTCGCGGCATTACTCGAGGTGGGTTCGTTAGCCGGATCGCAGGCTGATGGCCGGTCCCGCCGCAGGGTGGCAGCCCTTTGACGCGGCGATCAGGCGGTCAGCCTGGGTCCGGTTCGTTCTTTCTGGATGCTCAAACAGGCGACTTAGGCTGTCGCGGTCGAATGAGCGGCATGCGTGGCGGTTTGTTAAATGAGTGCGGGGTCCTCTCGGCAAGCAGCCTCCCTGGGGCAGTAGTCCATATCCGGGGCGGCGACGTTGCCGGTGGTGCGGCCCGCGTGGCCGCCGAAGAGCATGGGCGGGAGTCCCGGTATATGTGGCCGTGTGGTCATCGCGGCCTCCTCGTCGTGGGGGACCCTCCGGCCTCGATCGTCCCTCCGCAGGCCCCCCGGTGCAATAGATTGAGCAAGAGAACTTGAGTTTTCTTCGGGCCTTGCTTGCATCTTTGCGATGCATCTGTAGCTGCAACTTGCACGCACGCCCTCAGCGGTCAGTGGGCCGAATCGGAACTCCCCGAACGTCCCGTTTCGCGGCCTATGCTGAGGGCGAATCTATGCCTATCCATAACATCTGCCCATGAAAGGCTTTCAGCAAGCCTGAGCGGCACTACTCGTGCAAGTTGCAGTGTAAGATTGGGTGAACGGCCCACGAACCCCGACTCCAAACGGTCCTTATCGGCTACACCTTCATTCCCGACGAGGAGAGTGGACGGTGCCATCGCAACAGGGCAGTCCGACTGTTCGCAGGCTCAGGCTCGGCCAGGAGCTGCGGCTCCTTCGCGAACGACGCAAGTTGACGGGGGCGAAGGCGGCCAGGGAGCTCGGCTGGAGCCCCAGCAAGGTCAGCCGGATCGAAGCGGCCAAGACGATGCCAAGTGCCGAGGACATCAAGGCTTTGGCGGAGCTGTACAAGGCCGACACCGAGAAACGTGACGAACTCTTCGCCCTGCTGAGGGATGCGGATCAGCGTGGGTGGTGGGAGGATTACGACGACGCCCTGCCGGAGGAGTACACGACATTCCTCGGCCTGGAGGCGGAGGCGACCATCCAGCGCAACTGGGAACCCCAGATCGTGCCGGGTCTTCTCCAAACCGAAGACTACGCTCGGGAGGTCGTCCTCTCGGTCAGCGGCATCTCTCGCATCACGCACAGCGGGGTCCGCAGCCGGGTCGAGGCGCGCCTGGCTCGCCAGCAGAGCGTCTTCCGCCGCTCGCAGGTGGTTCAGTGCCGTTTCGTCCTTGACGAGCCTGCTTTGATGCGTCGCTTCGGTGAGCCCTCGGTCATGCGAGAGCAGATGGAGCATCTCCTGGAGATGTCCCTCATGCCGCATGTCAGCGTGCAGGTGCTGACCATGGATGCGTTGCACCCCGTCAACACGGGCGCGTTCATCCATCTGAAGTTCGCGGAATTCGACGATGTTGTATACCTGGAGCAGCTTTATACCGCTCACTTCGTCGATGACCTCGAACGAGTAGCCGGCTATGAAGCAGCCTTCGATCACATCAGGTCTCAGGCGCTCGACGAGGACGAGTCACGTGTCCTCATCCAGCGCAAAGCGATGATGTGGCGAGGCTGAGCGATCCCACAACAAGGGGCAATGGTGCCCCTTCGCCCGTTTTGGGGAGAAAATGTACATCGATCACAAGGTTGCGACCTGGCAGAAGAGCAGCTTCTGCAACGGCGCGAGCAGCTGCGTCGAAGTCGCGTCCCTTGCCGACGGAAACGTCGCCTTGCGAGACGGGAAGGAGCAGGACGGACCCGTCCTGGTCTTCACCCCGGAGGAGTGGGCGGCCTTCACGGCCGGCGTACGCGACGGGGAGTTCGACCTGACCTCGCTGGCCGCGACCACAACAGCCTGACCTCGTGAAGAACGGCCCTGGCAGGTTGGTAGCGCAACACCATCAGGGCCGCCCCGCTGACTTCAGCTCCACACACCTGCGAGATCCGAAGATCTCCACATCTTGGCCCGAACGGACCTGGAGATCAACTAGCGACTCGCGTCGTTCGGGCAAGCGCGAGCAGGGTCTCACGGCCCCGGCGCCTCTGATCTCCCCTTGAACAGGCGTGACAACGGCCCGCATCTCCAGCAGGGATGCGGGCTGTTGTCACGCCCGGCCGGTCCTGAGGGCGCGGACCAGGAAGATCGAGCTCACCCCGGCCAGCACGGCCAGCGCCGCGCAGCCGATCGCGGTCGTCATCGGCGCCGGGCCGCCCGACTGGGTCAGGGAGATGAACAGCGTGCCGACCGTCGCGACCCCGATGACCTGGCCGAGCTGGATCACGGTCAGCAGCGCGCCGCTCGCGTCGGCGGCGTAGCGGTCCTCGACGTGCTGGGTCGCCAGGTTGGTCACCGCGACCTGCACCCCGATCCCGGCCCCGACGAGCGCGCTCATGACCGCGTACGGGACACCGCCGCCGGCGGCGAGGCCGAGACCGAAGTAGGCGGGCGCGGCCACCACGTAACCGAACGGCACCAGCGAGCGCTGCAGCTGGGGCGGCAGCAGCGGCCAGGCCAGGCCCACGCCGGCGAACGCCAGCGCGCACGGCACCAGCATCATGCCCGCGGCCAGCGGCGACATGTGCAGGTCGCCCTGGAGGTGCAGCGCCGAGGTGAACAGGAACGCGCCCCACGTGGCCGGGCCGAACAGCAGCACGGCCAGGCCGGGCCGCATGCCGGGCGCGCGCAGCACGCCCGCGTTCACCAGGGGACGCCCGCCGCTGTCGGTCACCCAGCGCTCGACGCGGACGAACACGGCGAAGGCCACCGGGCTCAGCGCCATCGAGATCCAGCCCCACAGCGGCCAGCCGAGGTTCCTGCCGAGCACGAGCGGCACCACGAGCAGCAGCACGGCCGCCGACAGGCTCAGCAGGCCCCACGGGTCGAGCCCGCGCCGGCCGCCGCCCTCGTCAGCGGGGAGCACCCACAGCCCCACGACCAGCAGCAGCGCGCCGATCGGCACCAAGGTCAGGAAGACGATCCGCCAGCCGGTGCCGAACCCGAGCAGGATCCCGCCGAGCGCCTGCCCGGCCACCATGCCGCCGCTGATCACCGCCGACCACAGACCCAGCGCCCGGCCCCTGGCCGCGCCGTGGTAGTTGCGCTGGATCAGCGTCATCACCTGGGGCATCATCAACGCGGCGCCGGCGCCCTGGGCCAGCCGGAAGCCGACCAGCGCGGCCGTGCCGGGGGACAGGCCCGCGCCCAGCGTGGTCAGGGTGAACACCGCGAGCCCGGCCAGGAACGTCCTGCGGTAGCCGAACAGGTCGCCGAGCCTGGCGCCGGTGATCAGGAGGACGGCGTAGACGATGGTGTAGCCGGCGACGATCATCTGCAGACCGGCGCCGGAGGAGTGGAGGTCGGTCTCGATCGTGGGGGTGGCCACGTTGACGATGTTGACGTTCAGGATGGCCAGGAACTGCCCCACGAGGATGACCGTCAGGAGCAGCCCGCCGGTCCTGGTCCTCGCCGGTCGCGGTGGCGCCGGGGCATGCGGGACCAGAGGTGCGGGTCGGGTCATGTCCTAAGTGTGCGGGCGATCCAGTACCAGTAACGAGAGCCCCTTTATACTGGTACTGACGCTACCTGGCTGAGCGGCGCCCGCCCTCCCGCAGTGAAGTGGTGACCGTGACGGAGACCAGACGCACCGATCTCTCGGCGTTCCTGCGCTCGCGGCGCGAGCGGATCACGCCCGAGATGGTGGACCTGGCGCCGGGGCCGCGCCGGCGCACCCCGGGGCTGCGCCGCGAGGAGGTCGCCCAGCTCGCCGGGGTGGGCGTGACCTGGTACACGTGGCTGGAGCAGGGCCGTCCGATCAACGCCAGCGGTCAGGTGCTCGACGCGATCTCGCGTACGCTGCGGCTCGACCCGGCCGAGCGGCAGCACCTCTACCGGCTGGCCGGGCAGCCCGGCGGGGCCGTCGTCGCCGACTCCGCGCAGGTGACGCCGGAGATGCGCGGCATACTCGACCAGCTCGGCGAGATGCCCGCGGTCATCTCCAACAGCCGCTGCGACGTCCTGGCCTGGAACTCCGCGTACGGGGCGCTCTTCCCCGAGATCACCGGGGCGCCGGAGGGCGAGCGCAACACGCTGTGGCAGACGCTGCTGTGCCCCTCCTGGACCGCCGAGCTCGTCAACCGGGACCAGGAGCTGGCCCGGGCCGTCGCGATCTTCAGGGGCGCCTACAGCCGTCACACCGACGACCCGTCCTGGCAGGACTTCGCCCGGCGGCTGGTGCGGGAGAGCGCGGAGTTCGCCCGGCTGTGGGCGCGGCAGGACGTGGCCGAGCCCGGGCCGCGGCTGAAGTCGTACGAGCACCGGGTGGAGGGGCGGATGTCGTTCAGCACGACGAGCTTCGAGTGCTCCCAGGCGCCCGAGACCCGGATGATCGTCTACACCCCGGCTGACCGGCGCTGCCGCGAGGTCATGACCCGTCTTGTGACCGAAGGTCAGGGCCGTCAGTAGCTGCTGTGGTTCGTCCGCTCATGGCATGCTCGATGGCTGAACATCAGCATCTAGCGGAAGTGGCGGCACATGAGACTCCCCCGTGCCCTTCTCGTCGCGCCTCTCGCGGTGGCTCTGGCCGCCTGCTCGGCCGCGCAGTCGGAGGGGCGTCCGTCGCCACGCGACCAGGCCGCGGAGAAGCCGGGGGAGGCCACTCCCAAGGTCTCCGCCAAGCCCGCGCGCACACCGTACACGATCTCTTTCGGCGGGGATGTGCATTTCGAGGGGGTGCTGCGCAACAGGCTTAGTTCGCCCAGCACGGCGCTCGGGCCGATCGCCAAGGTGCTGCGCGCCTCGGACCTGGCGATGGTCAACCTGGAGACGGCGATCACGACGGGCGGGACGCCCGCGCCCGGCAAGCAGTTCACCTTCAGGGCGCCGGCCACCGCGTTCACCGCGCTCAAGGCCGCCGGCGTGGACGTGGTGTCGATGGCCAACAACCACGGCATGGACTACATGGAGACCGGGCTGGCCGACTCGCTCGCGGCGATCAAGAAGAGCAAGTTCCCGGTCGTGGGCATCGGGGCGAACTCCACGCAGGCCTACAAGCCGTTCAGGAAGACCGTGAACGGCAACCGCGTCTCGATCATCGGCGCCACGCAGGTGCTCGACGACGAGTTCATCCAGGCGTGGACGGCCACGGCGGACAAGGGCGGTCTCGCCTCGGCCAAGGACGAGGCCCGGCTGCTGCAGGCCGTACGGGCGGCGCGCAAGAACTCCGACACCGTCATCGTCCACCTGCACTGGGGCACCGAGCTGCAGAAATGCCCCAACCAGGCGCAGCTCTCGCTCGGCCCGAAACTGGTCAAGGCGGGCGCCGACGTGGTGGTCGGCGGGCACGCGCACATCCTGCTCGGCGCCGGCTACATGGGCAACAGCTACGTCAGCTACGGCTTGGGCAACTTCGTCTTCTACAGCTCCTCGGCCAGTACGACCGGCAGGACGGGCGTGCTGACGCTGACCATCAACGGGCGCAAGGTGCTCAAGGACCGCTGGACGCCCGCCACGATCCAGGGCGGCATACCCGTCCCCATGACGGGAACAGCCAGGACACAGGCGGTCACCGACTGGAGAGCCCTGCGCTCGTGCACGGGTCTGGCCGCTCGTCCTTGACGGGGCCTATCATTGGACCCGTCGTCCAATAGGAGGTCGGGATGCGCTGGGTCGAGTCGGATGACGCACGGCTGGCCGTCTACGAGGAGGGCGATCCAGGCAGCCCCACGATCCTCCTCGTCCATGGATATCCCGACTCGCACCGGGTCTGGGACGAGGTGGCCGAGCGCCTGCGCGACCGCTTCCACGTGGTCCGCTACGACGTGCGCGGGACGGGCGCCTCGACCCTGGGGCGTGACGGCACCCTCGAACGGCTCGCGGGCGACCTCGCGGCGGTGCTCGACTCGATCGGCAAGCCGAGCGTGCACCTGGTCGGCCACGACTGGGGGTCGCTGCAGGGCTGGGACGCGGTGACCCGGCCGGGGATCCGCGAGTGCGTCGCCTCCTTCACCAGCTTCGGCGGGCCGGGGCTCGCGCAGTGGCAGGAGTTCCTGCGGCACGGGCGGCGGCGCGACGTCCTGGGGCAGCAGGCCAGGTCCTGGTACATGGGCGTGATCCAGCTCCCCCGGCTGCCCGAGCTGGCCTGGAACACCTTCCTGCCGAAGGCGCTGGAGCGGGTGACGCTGGCGCGCGAGGGCGTCGCCCCGCGACCGGGGCACCCGGCCGACACGCTGGCCGCCGACGCGCGCAACGGACTGCGGCTCTACCGGGACAACATGGGCGACGGGGCCTACGGCGGGGACCCGAACGTCTCCGTGCCCGTCCAGCTCATCGAGACCACCCGCGACCCGTTCGTCTCCGCCGCGCTGCTGGACTCGCTCGGGCAGTGGGTGCCGCGGTTCTGGCGCCGGAAGATCGTCGCCGGCCACTGGGCGCAGCGCAGCCATCCCGACGTCGTCGCCAGGATGATCGCCGAGTTCGCCACGCACATCGACGGCGGCCCGGCCGTGCGGGAGCTGAGCGCGGCACGTAGCGAAAAGCAACAGAAAGCTTTCCACCGGCGACTGGTGGTGATCACAGGGGCGGGTAGCGGGATCGGGCGCGCCACCGCGCGGGCCTTCGCGGCGCACGGGGCCGAGATCGTCTGCGCGGACCTCGACCTCGACGCGGCGGCGCGCACGGCTGACGGCATCGCCAAGGAGCTGGGCGGGACGGCGCACGCCGTGAAGGTCGACGTAGGGGACACCGAGGCCATGGAGGCCTTCGCGGCGAACGTCCGCGCCGAGCACGGCGTGCCGGACATCGTGGTGAACAACGCCGGCATCGCGGTCAGCGGGCCGTTCCTCGACCACTCCGTGGACGACTGGCGCAGGACGCTCGACGTGAACCTGTGGGGCGTCATCCACGGGTGCCGGCTGTTCGCCGCGCAGATGGTGGAGCGCGGGGAGGGCGGCCACATCGTCAACATCGCCTCGCTGGCCGCGTTCGTGCCGACGCAGCTGCTGCCCGCGTACTCGACCTCCAAGGCGGCGGTCAAGATGCTCGGCGACTGCCTGCGCGGTGAGCTGGCCGGGCACGGGATCGGCGTCACGACGATCTGCCCCGGATTCATCTCCACCGCGATCGCCCGCAACGCCAAGTACGTGGGGACGGACCTCCGGAAGGCGGCCGAGGAGGCCATCGCCCGGCGCGGCTACCCGCCCGAGCGGGTCGCCGCCCACATCCTGCGCGCCGTCCACCGCGACCGGGCCCTCGTGCCCGTCAACGCCGAGGGGAAGATCGGGTACGCGCTCTCCCGGATCTCGCCCGGGGCGCTGCGGCGGATCACGCGCATGAGCGGAGCCGTGGGAAATCCGCCATTCGCCAGGTAACGATCGTGTTCTTCGGGAGAAGATGGAGCCGTGTCCTCCCCGATGATTGAAGACGACTGTGCGCAGCCCAGGTCGCTCCGGCGGCAGCCGACACAGCGTCGCAGCGCGCGCCGCGTCGAGCGGATGCTCGACGCGTGCGCCGAGCTGCTCGACGAGATCGGCTACGAGGGGCTCTCCACCACCCGCATCGCCGAACGCGCCGGCGTCGCGATCGGGTCGGTCTACCAGTTCTTCCCCGACAAACGGGCCATCACCCAGGAGCTGACCAGGCGCAACGTCGAGCAGTTCGTCTCGCGCGTCGGCCGCCGCTTCCTCGACGAGGACTATCGGGGATGGTGGGAGGCGGTCGACGCGATCATCGACGAGTTCGTCGACATGCACAGGACCGTTCCCGGGTTCCGCAGCCTGCACTTCGGCGACGTCGTCGACCTGAACCTGCTCGACTCCGACTCCGACAACAACACCGTGATCGCCGGACGGCTGCGCGGGCTGCTGCTCAAGGAGTTCGGGCTCGCCGACAGCCAGGAGCTGGACGTGGCGGTGCTGGTGGCCGTCGAGGCCGGCGACGCCGTGCTCAAGCTGGCCTTCCGGCGCGACCCCGACGGGGCGCCGGAGATCATCGAGGCGGCCAAGCAGCTGATCCGGGGGTTCCTGTCCCGCCAGCTCAAGGCCTGGACGCCGCGCGAGGCGTAGCGCGCCTCGGCGCCGCCCTGACGGGTCGGCCGGGCGCGATGCCGGTGTGGGTCGGCCGGGCGCAATGCAGCTGTTGGTCAGCCGGGCGCGTCCGTCTCCTGGAGCGCTCTCAGCAACTCCGGGAGCCAGGCCGGCGTCGAGGCGTGGTGGCCCGACCTGCCGGGCGGCGCGACGTCCGGCTCCGGCACGAGGGCCGTCACGGGCGGCTCGGGCCTGCGCGACCTGCCGGGCGCGCACGGCGCCGGGAACGACACCGGCCGCGCGTCGCGCAGCTCCCGCGCCTGCAGCCGCGTCTCAAGGGCGTGAAGGTTACGCTCGGCCGATTGGAGGACCTCCAGCCGGGCCGAAAGGTAGCCGAGAGTCCCGGGGACGACGGCGGAGAGCACCACCGCACAGGCGATCGTGAAGGTCAGTTGCCCGGACATCACCATCGCCGCTCCCTCCGCCCGTGGCCGCGCGTGCCGGTGATATCCCCTTTGAACTGCGCGGACACGCTCTGCGTGGCGAGACTTTAACGCCGCGTTGCCGAACCCGGCCGACATCCACGATGTGCATTGACCGGGCAAAACCGCATGGGGCTCGATAGTCTCGCAGTGTGGCGCATGTGACCCGTGAGCACCTTGATCGCCTGCTAGAGCAGGCCCTGCTGGCCGACGACCACGGCTCGCTGGCCAAGCGGTTGTACGACGTCGCCCTCGGCTATTCGTCGGGCGACATCTCCAGGGCGTCCATCCTGGTCCTGGCCGCCGAGGAATGGCGAGCGGCGGGACAGCCCGCACGGGCGATGGAGTGCTTCCAGCGCGCGGTGGAGGACGGCGGCGAGTCGAGCATCGACCCGCGCGCCGGCATCGCCGACACGCTCTTCGAGCTCGACAGGCCGGACGAGGCGAGGGAGGTCATCGAGACGATGCGCGCCGAAGGCGGCATCACCACGGCGACCGCCCACACCATCGCCGAGACGCTGGTCGCCTACGGCGACCTGCCCGCCGGGCACGAATGGGCGACCCAGGCGGTGCTGGCCTGCGACAAGGACGATCCCGAGCAGGTGGCTCTGCTGCGGACCCGTTACCGCATCAGGGTCGACCTCGGGCTGCCGGAGGACGACCTGGACGCGCTGGTGTCCTGAGCGGCGGGGCCCCTGCGTACCCGAGCGGTGGTGGTACGCGGGGCGCCCGCCCTGGCTCGCTGTCCCCTGCGACGAGCCGGTCACTGTGCGCGTTGGGGCGTGCGCTCATCGTGCTGGGGATGCTCATCGTGCGGCAGAGGGTGCCCATCGTGCGGGACGGGGGTGCTCATCGTGCGGGACGGGGGGTGCCGTGGGCGGGTGGCGCGACCCGCGCACGGACGCCGGGGGAGCCTCAGTCGAGATCCAGTCCCTGGATGAGGCCGTTGAAGCCGTCGATGGCCGGATTGCGTTCCGGCAGCCGCGCCACGTCGTGCACGTCCTGCAGCGCCTCCGGCACCTCGGGCAGGACGGAGGCGATCGTCTGGCGCTTGACCTGCTCGACGGGCACCAGCAGGTCGACCGGCGACTGTGTGCCGGCGCCGACGATGCTCGACCCCTTGGGCAGGGTCTTCACGGTGCCCTTGGGCATCTCCACGGGCAGGACGCCGGTGCCGGGCATCGGGGGCAGCAGGGGCACGTCGGGCGCCTCCGCCACCCGCGACACGTCCTGCAGCCCCGCCGAACCCGGAGGGATGCCGCCGGGCAGGGACGGGACGCCCGCGGCGGCGGCCATCCCGGCCTGGTCGGCGACGTTCATCACGGAGCGTCCCGTCCCCAGGCCGGCCACGCCGAGCCGGTTGGCCAGCCGTACGGCCGCCATGGACAGCTTCTCGCTCGCCGAGTCGACCATGTGGGGAGCCTGCGCGGGGTCCAGGTCAAGGGCGGAGTCCTCGTCGCAGATCCTCGTGGTGGACGCCGGGGACTTGATGGCTGCGGAGGCGTCCACGCAGTCACGGGCGAGCGTGGGTCCGGCCGCCATCCAGCTCACTCCGGCGGTCAGCGTGGCCACCGCGAGGATGCTGCGGAACTTCCGAAATGACACTGCACGTCCCCCTGCTCGTTTCCGGTGATCCGACCAACGCTGAAGTTAGTCACTTTCAGGAGGGCCGCGTGTCGGCTTGCCTGAAGGGTGGAGCAACCCTTAACGAGCGGGCGCAGGCGTTGACCGTGCCATGGAAAGCCGACGCCCGGGAACCGACCGGTTCCC
>NZ_JAHKRL010000103.1 GCF_019396405.1 Nonomuraea rhizosphaerae
AGAACAAGGTCACGGGTGGCCGTGTCCCGAGGGAGTACATCCCCTCGGTCGACGCCGGCGCCCAGGAGGCCGCCGAGTTCGGTGTCCTGGCCGGTTACCCGATGGTCGGCGTGAAGGTTACGCTGACCGACGGCGCCGCCCACGACGTCGACTCCTCGGAGATGGCGTTCAAGATCGCCGGCTCGATGGCGTTCAAGGAGGCCGCGCGCAAGGCCGACGCGGTGCTCCTGGAGCCGACGATGTCCGTCGAGGTCACCACGCCCGAGGACTACATGGGTGACGTCATCGGTGACCTCAACGGTCGCCGCGGGCAGATCCAGTCGATGGACGAGCGCGCGGGCGCTCGCGTCATCACGGCCCTCGTGCCGCTGAATGAGATGTTCGGCTACGTGGGCGACCTGCGTAGCAAGACGCAGGGGCGCGCGAGCTACAGCATGCAGTTCGACTCCTACTCGGAGGTGCCCCCGGGCATCGCCAAGGAGATCGTCGCGAAGGCCCGGGGCGAATAGTCTCGGGACCCCAGGCCGGGCCCCGAGCGATCGAGGTCCGGCCGACCCTGGCGGGGCGGTGAGAGCCGCCCGGCCGACTAGGGGTTCGGGATCTCCCGGGCCCGAGTGTGTAGACGAAAGTCAGTCAGATTCTCTAAGGAGAGAACCAGTGGGCAAGGCCAAGTTCGAGCGGAACAAGCCGCACATGAACATCGGCACCATTGGGCACATCGACCACGGCAAGACCACGCTGACCGCGGCGATCACCAAGGTGCTCCACGACCGTTACCCCGAGCTGAACAAGGCGACGCCGTTCGACAAGATCGACAAGGCGCCGGAGGAGAAGGCTCGCGGCATCACGATCTCCATCGCGCACGTCGAGTACCAGACCGAGAAGCGCCACTACGCCCACGTGGACTGCCCCGGTCACGCCGACTACGTGAAGAACATGATCACCGGTGCCGCTCAGATGGACGGCGCCATCCTCGTGGTCGCCGCCACCGACGGCCCGATGCCGCAGACGAAGGAGCACGTCCTCCTGGCCCGCCAGGTCGGCGTCCCCTACATCGTCGTGGCCCTCAACAAGGCCGACATGGTCGACGACGAGGAGATCCTGGAGCTCGTCGAGCTCGAGGTCCGCGAGCTGCTCTCGGCTCAGGAGTTCCCCGGCGACGACCTGCCCGTCGTCCGCGTCTCCGCGCTCAAGGCTCTTGAGGGCGACGAGAAGTGGGCCGACAGCATCATCGAGCTGATGAACGCCGTCGACGAGAACGTGCCCGAGCCGCCCCGTGAGACGGACAAGCCGTTCCTCATGCCGGTCGAGGACGTCTTCTCGATCACCGGTCGCGGCACGGTCGTCACCGGCCGTATCGAGCGCGGTGTCGTCAAGGTCAACGAGCAGGTCGACATCATCGGCATCAAGCCGGAGAAGACGACCACCACCGTCACCAGCATCGAGATGTTCAACAAGATGCTCGACACGGGCGAGGCCGGCGACAACGCCGCCCTGCTGCTGCGTGGCATCAAGCGTGACGAGGTCGAGCGCGGCCAGTGCATCATCAAGCCGGGCACGACCACCCCGCACACCGAGTTCACCGGCCAGGTCTACATCCTGTCCAAGGACGAGGGCGGCCGTCACACGCCGTTCTTCAACAACTACCGTCCTCAGTTCTACTTCCGTACGACTGACGTGACCGGTGTGGTGAACCTCCCCGAGGGCACCGAGATGGTCATGCCGGGCGACAACACCGAGATGCGCGTTGAGCTGATCCAGCCCATCGCCATGGAGGACGGCCTGAAGTTCGCGATCCGTGAGGGTGGCCGCACCGTCGGCGCCGGCCGGGTCGTAAAGATCATCAAGTAGCACGATCGTCGGGGCGGCGGTCGGCCCCGGACACCGGGACCGGCC
>NZ_JAHKRL010000104.1 GCF_019396405.1 Nonomuraea rhizosphaerae
GGCCGGGGCGCCGCCCGAGGGCTGCGGGCCGGCGGAGGCGCCGGCGCCGAGCAGGCCGGCGACCAGCGCCTCGGCGGCGGCCTTGTCGAAGCCGGTGATGCTCAGGCTGTCGCCGTCCATGCTCTGGGTGACGATCGGCGCGGCCACGACGGTCTTGGGCAGCCGTACGACCGCCACCTGCCGCTGGTTGGCCACCTGCTCGTCGATGAGCCGAGCCACCCTGTCCTTGAACGCGGGCGCGATGGCGATGCGCACCGAATAGGTGCCGTCCTTCTCCCGCACGGCCTCGATCTGCTGCACGGCGTTGACGGTGACGCCGTCCTCCAGCAGGTAGCAGGTGGTCTGCTGCTCGTCCATGGCGCCCTCCGCGCCCTGGCAGGGGCCCGCCTTGCGGTCGCGGACCGGCGCGAAGTGGATGGGCGTCGCCAGCCGCTGGGGCTGGGTGCCGCCGATCAGCGGGGCGTCGGGGCTTCTGGTCATCAGGACGGCGACGGTGCCGAGCACGCCGGAGACGAGCACGACAAGGACCAGCGAGACGATCAACACGATGGTGGTCAGTCTGCTGGCCTGCGGCTCTCCGGGCTCCGCGGGCGGCGGCTCTTCCGGCTTGTCCATCGACGGCGATCCCATCCTGACGTTCGGGCTGCCGGTGAGCCTATCGAGGAGACGCTGCAGCGGGGAAATCAGTCGAACATTCCTCGCTTTTCCGCAAGATTACGGAGCTGAGCGCATGATGAAAGGAAGATTGCCGGAGGAATCACTGGGTCGCGAGGGATCTTCGCGCCTGAGGGGAAGAGGGTGAAGCCATGAAGGTCGGCGTACCCCGTGAAGTGAAGGACAACGAACATCGCGTCGCCCTCACCCCGGCGGGCGCGCACGAACTCGTCCGGCACGGCCACCAGGTCCACGTCGAGCGTGCGGCCGGTCTCGGCTCCTCGATCCCGGACGCCGACTACGAGGCGGCGGGCGCGGTCGTGCTGCCCGGCGCCGACGACGTGTGGGCCGCCGCCGACCTGGTGCTGAAGGTGAAGGAGCCGGTCGCCGAGGAGTACCACCGGATGCGCAAGGGCCAGGTGCTGTTCACCTACCTGCACCTGGCCGCCTCGCGGGAGTGCACCGAGGCGATGCTCGGCTCGGGCGTCGTCGGCATCGCCTACGAGACCGTGCAGACGCCCGGCGGCGCGCTGCCGCTGCTGGCGCCCATGTCGGAGGTCGCGGGACGGCTCGCGCCGCAGGTCGGCGCCTACCACCTGATGCGCTCCGAGGGCGGCAGGGGCGTGCTGATGGGCGGCGTGTCCGGCGTGCGCGCGGCGAACGTCGTGGTGATCGGCGCGGGCGTGTCCGGCATGAACGCGGCGGCCATCGCGCTCGGCATGCAGGCCGAGGTCCTCCTGCTCGACAGGAACATCGACAAGCTCCGCCAGGCCGACGTGATCTACCAGGGCCACTGCCAGACCGTCGCCTCCAACACCCTGGAGATCCAGCGCGCCGTACGGGAGGCCGACCTCGTCATCGGGGCTGTGCTGGTGCCCGGCGCCAAGGCCCCCAAGCTGGTGACCAACGAGCTGGTGGCCCGGATGAAGCCCGGGTCGGTGCTGGTGGACATCTCCATCGACCAGGGCGGCTGCTTCGAGGACTCCCGGCCGACGACGCACGCCGAGCCGACGTACCGGGTGCACGGCTCGATCTTCTACTGCGTGGCCAACATGCCGGGGGCGGTGCCGCACACCTCCACGTTCGCGCTGACGAACGTGACGCTGCCGTACGCGCTGGCCATCGCCGACCACGGCTGGCGCGCGGCCGCCCGCCGGGACCCGGCGCTGGCGCTTGGCCTGAGCACGTACGAGGGAGAGCTGGTCAGCGAGCCGGTGGCGCAGGCGCACGGCCTGGAGCGGACGCCGCTGGAGGACGTGCTGGCCAGGCGGTGACCGGCCGCGCGACGGCTACTGGTTCGACGGGCTGATCGTCTCCATCGGGGTGCTGGCCTGGCCCTTGGGCTCCGGCGGCAGCGGGGCCTGGTCGGCCGTGGTGGTGATGGCGTCAGGGCCGCCGCAGATCGCGCCGGGCTCCGGGGTGTCCGGGCCGTTCTGGAACTTCTTGATGAACGCCGCCAGCTTCGGGTCGTCGGCCTTGTCCAGCTTGAGCTGGTGGCCCCACGAGGACGCCACGACGGGAGCGGGAAGGTTCGGGAACGGGCTGACCAGCATGTACTCGGGGTCGCCGGTGGAGTTGACCGTCTTCTTCAAGGCGTCGAGCTGGGCCGCGGGCAGGTCGGGGCGGTAGGTGATCCAGGTGGCGCCGTGCTCGAGCGCGTGGACGGCGTGCTCGGGGTGGATGGGCTTGTCGTAGACGGCGCACTTCTGCCAGTAGTTGTTGTGCTGGCCGCCGACGGGCGGGGTCTCCTTGTACGTCACCGCGTTCCACACGTGCTGGCCGGCGTCGTACTTGTAGTTGGCGACGTCGCCCATCGACGTCTGACTGGCCTGTCTGACCAGGTAGAAGCCGACCACTCCGACGAGCAGCACGATGACGAGCCCGCCCGCTCCCCACATCAACAGCGCGGCGCGGCGCTCCTTGCTCTTCTGCTGCGCGCGCATCTTCTGCAGATGCTCGCGACGCGCCTGCGCCTTCTCCTTCGTCATCGTTCCTCCATCGGCCTGCCAACTCCGGGTCACCCTATGCCCTCCGGGCGTATAGGGAGAATAAGCGGGACCTAAGCGTCCGGGCACACCTGGGCAACCCGGTGCGGCACCACGCTGGGCGACATGGTGGGTACGCTGGACGAGCCATGAACAAGCCCGCGAAGAACTCACTGCTGGCCGCCTGCGCCGTGCTGGTCGTCGTCGCCGCCGCGCTCTTCCTCGTGTTCGGCAGGAGCGGCACGCCGGGCGACGCCTCGGCCGAGGCGGGGTTCGCGCGCGACATGGCCACGCACCACGCGCAGGCCGTCGACATGTCGTTCACGATCAGGGACAAGACGCAGTCCAAGGACATCCGCAACCTGGCGTACGACATCATCACGACGCAGTCCACCCAGCGCGGGATGTTCCTCGGCTGGCTGCAGCAGTGGGGGCTTCCCCAGACCGGCGACCGGCAGCCGATGGCGTGGATGGCCGGGCACGGGCACGGCGGCGCCGGTCAGGCGGCTGGTCAGACGACCGGCCAGCCGACCGGTCAGGCGGGCGTCCAGGCGGGCGGGACGATGCCGGGCATGGCGTCGCAGGCGGAGCTGACCAAGCTCGGCGACGCGCGGGGCGCGGCGGCCGAGGTGCTGTTCCTGCAGCTGATGATCCGCCACCATGAGGGTGGCGTGCAGATGGCCCAGGGCCTGCTGAGACTGTCCAGGCGGGACGAGGTCACCGGCATGGCCCAGAAGATCGTCAACGGGCAGAGCGGTGAGATCAAGCTGATGACGGAGATGCTCAGGCAGCGCGGGGCGCAGCCGTACCCGACGATCCTGAAGTGAGCGCGCTGCCGGGGCTCCGCGTGAGCACGGTGCCGGGGTGAGCGCCGACGCGGTCGTGGTCGGGTCCGGGCCGAACGGGCTGGTCGCCGCCGTGCTGCTGGCCGCCGCCGGGCGTGAGGTGCTGCTGCTGGAGGCGGCCGACCGGTTCGGCGGGGCGTTGCGCTCGGCCGAGCTGACCCTGCCCGGGCGGGTGCACGACCTCGGGGCGGCGGTGATGGCGATGACGCTGGCCTCCCCCGCGTTCCGGGAGCTGGATCTCCAGGTCGAGTTCGCGCATCCTCCCGTGGTCGCCGCGCATCCGCTCGACGACCGTCCCGCCGTGCTCGTGCACCGCGACGCCCGCCGCACCGCCGAGGGGCTGGGCCGGGACGCGGCGGCGTGGCAGGCGACGGTGGGCGCGGCGGCGCGGGCCGGGCTGCCGCTGGTGGACCTGGCGCTCAGGCCGCTGGGCCCCTGGCGGGCGGGGCCGGCGACGCTCGCGCGGGC
>NZ_JAHKRL010000105.1 GCF_019396405.1 Nonomuraea rhizosphaerae
GTTCCGCGGGAGCGGACGACTGGCCTGAGCCGGCTCGGCCGGGCAGGCCCGCCGCCCAGCCCGCCGCCGCCCAGCCCGCCGCCGCCCAGCCGAGTGGCGCGACGCCTGCGCCGTCGCAGGCCGCCCCCTCTTCGAGTCCGTCCCACGCGCCCGCGGCTCAGGGAGGCGGGGCTCAGGGGGCCGGGGCGATCCAGCAGCAGTGGCCCGCCGTGCTGGCGGCGCTCAAGCAGCGCAGCATCGTCGTCTGGGCCAACGTGAGCACCAACGCGCAGGTCGTCGGCGTCGAGGGCAATCTGGTCACGCTCGGGTTCGGCCAGGTCGGCGCGATGAAGAACTTCACCGGCGGCGGCAAGGACGCGGTGGTCGCCAGCGCGCTCGGCGACGTGCTGGGCGGCACCTGGCGGGTCGAGGCGGTCGTGGGCAGCTCACCGGCGCCCCAGAGTGCCTCGCGTGGTCCTCAAGGGCCTCCCGCGTCGAGCCAGCACGCTCCGGCCGGTCCGCCTCCGGGGCAGGCGCAGAGTCCGCGGCCGCCGCAGCCCGGCGCCACGACCGGCTCGCAGTCCGCCTCCCAGGCCGCTTCCCAGCACGGACGTACGGCCTCGCACGGCTCGTCGCAGGACGACTCCGGCTCGCAGGAGGCGAGCCAACCTCCGGGACAGGCCGCCCAACCTCCGGCAGCGGCTGCCCAATCCCCAGGGGTGGTTGACCAGTCCCCGGGAGCGGCCGCCCGGCAGACGACCGACGAGTCCTGGCCGGACGCGCCCGACGACCCGGGGCCCGGTTCGCCGCCGGGGCCTGACCCCACCCAGACGGCGGCCAGGGGCGGCATGGCGGGTGCCGGGCTGGCCGCCGCGAGGTCGGCCGCGAAGGCGGCCTCCCAGGCCGGTCCGCGGGCTCCCGCGCCACGTCAGGGTGGTGCCGCCGCCTGGCCGGACGCGCTCCCCAACCGTCGCAAGGGGCCGGAGTCCGACGAGGTCGACCCGCTGAACGACGCCGACGCCGACGTGGACGAGCTGTCCGGTATGGCGCTGCTCCAGAGCCAGCTCGGCGCCCAGGTGATCGGTGAGATCGACCACACCTGAGGGCGTGTTCGACGATCGGCTGTGTGTGAGGGCGCCTTCGGACGGCCCGCGCGTGAGGTGGGCACGGCTGTCAGTCGTGGTTGAAGGTGCCCAGGCGCAGGCGCGCTCTGGCTGCGGCGGCGCGGTGGTCCGACGGTGCCAGGACGGCCGTGAGCCGCTGCAGCACCTCGAAGTCGTCCCGTCCTCCCGGTGTCTGCGCGTACGTCCACAGATCGTCGGGTGAGCCGCGCAGCAGCAGGCTCGTCCGTACCTGCGCCTCCAGTTCGTCCCGTTCGCGGCGGATCTCCGGCGACTCCGAGCGGGGCAGCAGCGGGCCCGCGTACGCGTGCGCGAGGGAGGCGCGGTCGGGGCCGGCCAGGAGGCGGCGCAGCTCCAGGAAGTCGGCCTCGACGGGCAGGGTCAGCTGGTACGGCTTGGCCCCGATCGCGTCGCCGAGCTGGGTGCGCAGGCGGTGGATCTCGGCCCGGATCGTCGCCGGGTTGCCGTCGTCGCCGTACAGGTGCAGGGAGAGCTGGTCGGCGGTGAGGCCGTTGGGGTGCAGGGCCAGGAGGGCGAGGATCTCGGCGTGCCGGAGGGAGAGCGGCACGCGGCGCTCGCCGATCGTGACGACGGGCGGCCCGCCGCCGAGGAAGCCGGTCAGGCCGAGGAACGCGACGAGATCCCCGCCGGGGCCGGACGGGTCCGGCGAGCCGGGAGAGCCGGACAGGGCGCGGCCGGAGGCGGGGCGCAGCAGGTAGCCGTCGGCGAACGCCTCCAGGAGCACGACCCGTCCGTCGCGCAGGATCATGCGCTCGCCGGGAGCGGGCAGCGGGACGCGTTCGCCCAGGAGCCGCCCGGGATCGCCGGCGATGACGCGGCCGGTCGGCGACAGCAGGATGCCGGGACGGCCGCGCAGCGCCTCGAAGCGCCGGCGCAGGCGATCGTCGCGCTCGTGCACACGCAGTTCGAGCCGGCTCTCGGCGAGCCGGGCCGTGGCGGCGACCAGCGCGACGCTGGCCGGGTGCAGCGAGCGCGCGGTACCGCTGAGGTCGACGCAGCCGAGCACCTCGTCGGTCTCGGGGTCGACGATCGGGGCGGCGCTGCACGACCAGACGTGCAGCACGCGCATGAGGTGTTCCTCGGAGTACACGTGCATGGGGCGGCGGATGGCCAGGGCGGTGCCGATGCCGTTGGTGCCGACGTGGGACTCGGCCCAGTGGTGCCCTTCGGCCAGCCCGATCCGGTCGGCGACGCGCATGACGTCGTGGTTGCCGTCACGCCACAGAACTCTGCCGTCCGCGTCCGTCACGACCATGATGTGCGCGGACTCGTCGGCCACGTGGACGAGTGTCCGTGCCAGCAGAGGGAGCAGCGGGCGCAGCGGGTGCGCCTCGCGGACGTCCGGAAGGTCGCGAGTGTCGTACGCGAGCGGTGCCCGCGAACTGTCCGGATCGATCCCCGCGGCCAGCGAGCGCCGCCAGGAGGCGGAGATCAGCCGGCGCGGCCCGTCGGGCGCGGACTTCTCCACGAGCCCGGCGTCGTGCGCGTCGCGCAGGCGGCGGGAGTACGCGTTCGGACGCGTGGAACTCATCGGCCACTCCCTGTAGTCAACCCCTTACTGGCGAGCATCCGGGTTGGAGCTGGTGAGCGCAACTGGTTCGGGGGATTGCGAAGGGTGATTGAACGATCGCAACGTGTGTGCAACGTTGCCCCCGCTAGCGTTGCGCCAACGCGTCGGCGTGGTGCGGCCGCTCCGGCCGACGTGATGGCCGGGTCTCGGACACTGGAGGGGGGCCGGGACCCGGCCAAGGCCGAAACAGGGAGTGCCCCAGTGCATGACAAGGCTCGGACCCCGTAGGCTCGTGGCAGTCATCCAGGACGCGGAGCCACGAGGAGCGCACGACGGTGAACCCAGGGGATGTCAACCTGCAGCAGCTGCTGGAGCAGGCACAGCTCATGCAGCAGCAGCTTGTGAGCGCCCAGCAGGAGCTCAACGACGCGCAGATCGAGGGCTCGGCCGGCGGCGGCATGGTCAAAGCCGTCGTCAACGGATCCGGTGAGCTGCTCGAGCTGAAGATCGACCCGAACGTCATCGACGCCGCTGACCCGCAGGACACGGCCGACACCATCGCCGATCTGGTGATCGCGGCGGTGCGTGACGCGGTGCGGGCGGCGTCCGACCTGCAACAGGAGAAGCTGGGCCCGCTGGCCCAGGGGCTCGGAGGCGGCGGCCTCGGACAGTTGCCGGGGTTCTAGACGATGTACGAAGGGGTCGTCCAGAACCTGATCGACGAGCTCGGCATGCTGCCCGGCGTCGGTCCCAAGAGCGCGCAGCGGATCGCGTTCCACCTGCTGGCGGCCGACCCGGTCGACGTGAAGCGGCTGGCGCACGCGTTGCTGGAGGTCAAGGAGAAGGTCCGGTTCTGCCGGGTCTGCGGGAACGTGGCGGCCGAGGAAGAGTGCCGCATCTGCCGCGACCAGCGCCGCGACACCCACGTGATCTGCGTGGTCGAGGAGTCGAAGGACGTCGTCGCGATCGAGAAGACGCGCGAGTTCCGCGGCACGTACCACGTGCTCGGCGGCGCGATCAGCCCGATCGACGGCATCGGCCCCGACGACCTGCGCATCCGTGAGCTGCTGACGCGCCTGGCCGACGGCCGGGTGACGGAGCTCATCATCGCCACCGACCCCAACCTTGAGGGCGAGGCGACGGCTACCTACCTTGCCCGTCTGGTCAAGCCGATGGGTCTGAAAGTGACACGACTGGCCAGCGGTCTGCCTGTGGGCGGTGACCTCGAGTACGCCGACGAGGTGACCTTGGGCCGCGCGTTCGAAGGACGGAGGCTGCTGGATGTCTGACCAGTGGAGCACGCTGGCGGAGGAGATAGCGGGCCACGCGCAGAACTACGTGGACGGCCTGACCAGGGTGGCGGGCGGCGAGGGCGGCGACGCCATCTGGTCGCTGCTGCTGGTCGAGGTGGCTCAGGTGAGCCTCGCGGGGGCCAAGCTCGGCGCGAACGAGGACGTGATCCTCTCGGGCAACTACGAGCCGCCGCTCAGCGAGGACCCCGACATCGACGGCGTGCGCACGGCGCTGTCGGAGCTGCTGGAGGCGGTCGACGACTACGCCGAGGTGTTCGACCCGTACAAGGACACGGGCGTGACCCCGTACCGGCTGTCGGACGACCTGACCGCGGTCGCGGCGGACCTCATCCACGGGCTGCGCCACTACCAGGCCGGCCGGCCGCACGAGGCGCTGTGGTGGTGGCAGTACTCCTACTTCAACACGTGGGGCAACCACGCGGGCGCGGCCATGCGCGCACTTCAGGCGCTCGCCGCGCACTCGCGGCTCGACGTGGCGGAGGAAGCCACGACCGTCTGACGTCCACATGCTGGTATATGCCAGCAGGCGCATGAGAGGCCCCCAGTAGACTGGCAGCTCACAGTCCAGACCGGGAGACTCTCGTGGCCCTCGTTGTGCAAAAGTACGGTGGTTCGTCCGTCGCCGACGCGTCCTGCATCAAGCGGGTCGCGCAGCGGATCGTGGCGACGAAAAAAGCCGGCAACGACGTGGTCGTGATCGTCTCCGCGATGGGCGACACGACGGACGAACTGCTCGACCTGGCCGAGCAGGTGTCGCCGCTGCCTCCGGGCCGCGAGCTCGACATGCTGCTGACCTCCGGTGAGCGTATCTCGATGGCCCTGCTGGCGATGGCGATCGCCAACCTGGGGCACGAGGCGCGTTCGTTCACCGGCTCGCAGGCGGGCGTGATCACCGATTCCACCCACGGCAAGGCGCGCATCATCGACGTGACGCCCGGCCGCCTGCGTGAGGCGCTCGACCAGGGGCACATCGCGATCGTCGCGGGCTTCCAGGGCGTCTCGCAGGACACCAAGGACATCACCACGCTGGGCCGCGGCGGCTCCGACACGACCGCCGTGGCGCTCGCCGCCGCCCTGGAGGCGGACGTCTGCGAGATCTACACCGACGTGGACGGCATCTTCACCGCCGACCCCCGCATCGTGCGCGCGGCGCGGCAGATCCCCAAGATCTCCTACGACGAGATGATGGAGATGGCCGCCTGCGGCGCGAAGATCCTGCACCTGCGCTGCGTCGAGTACGCTCGGCGGTTCAATCTGCCGATCCACGTACGCAGCTCGTTCAGCACCAAGGAAGGCACGTGGGTCGTCTCCGACCCTTACACCGAAGGAACCGAGATGGAGCAGCCGATCATCTCCGGAGTCGCGCACGACCGGAGCGAGGCCAAGATCACCGTTGTCGGGGTTCCCGACAAGGTCGGCGAGGCTGCCGCGATCTTCAAAACTCTGGCCGACGCCGAGATCAACATCGACATGATCGTGCAGAACGTCTCGGCCGCGGCCACGGGCCGCACCGACATCTCCTTCACGCTGCCGACGGCCGACAGCCAGACGGCTCTGACGGCGCTGAAGAAGATCCAGGGAGAGATCGCCTACGAGTCGGTCCTTTTCGACGACCAGATCGGGAAGGTGTCGCTGATCGGCGCGGGCATGCGCTCGCACCCCGGCGTCACGGCGACGTTCTTCGCGGCCCTCGCCGACGCGGGGGTCAACATCGAGATGATCTCCACCTCGGAGATCCGCATCTCGGTGATCGTCGGGCAGGACGGTGTCGACGCGGCCGTGGCGGCCGCCCACCGGGCCTTCGACCTCGACGCCGACCAGGTCGCAGCGGTTGTTTACGGAGGTACAGGACGATGAGCAGGCCCAATCTGGCGTTGATCGGCGCGACCGGGGCCGTCGGCACCGTCATGCGCGACCTCGTCTCCACCCGCGAGGACATCTGGGGTGAGGTCCGCCTGGTCGCCTCCCCGCGCTCGGCGGGCAAGCTGCTCAGGGTGCGCGGCGAGGACGTGGCCGTACAAGCGCTGGCGCCCGAGGTGTTCGACGGCATCGACATCGCCATCTTCGACGTGCCGGACGAGGTGTCGGCCGTGTGGGTGCCGATCGCGGCCGAGCGCGGCGCCATCGTGATCGACAAGTCGGGCACGTTCCGGATGGAGCCGGACGTGCCGCTGGTGGTGCCGGAGGTGAACCCGCAGGACGCCCGCACGCGCCCGCGCAACATTATCTCGACCCCCAACTGCACCACGCTGTCGATGATGGCGGCGATCGGGGCGCTGCACGCCGAGTACACGCTGCAGGAGCTCGTCGTCGCCTCCTACCAGGCGGTGTCGGGCGCGGGCGTGGCCGGCACGGCGCGGCTGTACGACGAGGTCGAGGCGCTGGCCGGCGACCGTTCGATCGGTCAGGTGGCGGGCGACGTGCGCAAGGCGCTGGCCAACCGGCTGCCGGAGGAGTCGCCGTTCCCCGCGCCGGTGGCGTTCAACGTCGTGCCGTGGGCGGGCTCGTACAAGGACGGCGGATGGGCCTCCGAGGAGCTCAAGCTGCGCAACGAGTCGCGCAAGATCCTCGGCATCCCCGACCTGAAGGTGTCGGCCACGTGCGTGCGGGTGCCGGTGGTCACGACGCACTCGCTGGCGGTGCACGCGCGGTTCGCGCGTGAGATCACGGTGGCGGACGCGCACCGGGTGCTGGAGGCGGCGCCGACGGTGGTGCTGATGGACGACCCGGCCAACGGGGTGTTCCCGACTCCGGCGGACGTCGTGGGGACGGATCCGACGTATGTGGGGCGGGTCCGGCAGGCGGTGGACTTCCCGAACACGCTGGATCTGTTCGTGTGCGGGGACAATCTGCGCAAGGGGGCGGCGCTCAACGCCGCCGAGATCGCGGAGCTGGTGGCGACCGAGTTCTGACCGAACAGCGCCCCCCTTTTTTCTAGAGGGGCGCTGTTCGTTTGTGCGGGTGGTGGGGGGTTTGCCATTGAGGACGCCCATCCTGTACGGCAGGCCGCACCCACCGCCACCCGCCGCACATGGCTGAGGGCCTCCAGGAGAACGGCCGCTGACCGGATGGTGGTCGGCCGCCGTTACGTGCGAACTCTCAGCCGGTGACGCCGATCTCCGAGCCCGAGGCAGCCCTGCTCCTTGAGCCCGAGGCGCATCGCGTCCTGAGCCCGAGGAGTCTCGTTTCCTCGAGGCCCGGGCGTCCCGTTCCCTTGGTTCGGGGCGCCCGGGTCTTGCTGTCATCGGAAGAGGATGTCCCAGTGGTCGGACTCGTCCGCGAACAGGGTGCCTGAGCGGGACTTGTACAGAGCGGCGCCGTCCCGGCGGATGCCCGCCTTCTGGTGGTTCTTGGTGATGTAGCGGTCGATGCAGCGGTTGTGGGTGATGTCGAGCTTGTAGCCCTTGCCGTGGCTGAAGCGGCCAGGAGCGTGGCCGTTCTCGGTGCCGCCGGTGACCATGACCGGGCAGCCGCTGCGATGCTTGAGGTCGATCACCCGGGCGATCGTCGCGGTGCGCACGTCGTCGAGCGACGTGCAGTGGTGCACGCGCCTGCTCGTGCAGCCGCCCGACGAGAACGTGCGCAGGCCCTCGTCGCGCAGCCAGTTCGAGGCGGCGGCGTGGGAGATGCGCATGACCGCGTACCGGGGCTTGACGCGGTACAGGTTCACGTCGGAGCGTTGCGTTTTGTCCATCGGCCTGCGCGCGGTTCGTGCGGCCGCTGGGCGGCTGAGGTGTGTCCGTGGCGTCGCGCGTAGCTCCCGCGTTCTCGGAGCGCGTACGGCCGTCTCAGCGTTGCCTGCGGCCCTCTCAGCCTTGCCGGCGGCTCTCCCGGTTCTGCCCGCGGTCGTCTCACTCCTGTCCACGGGGGTCACACGGGTCTCTTGGGCGGGGGTCCAGCGGGCGACATGGGTGGGCGCGGGCTCGGCCGGCTCCGGAACCATGTCCGGGGTCGGGCCGAGGTCCGGATCCGCTGATGGAAGCCGGTGGCGTGCGTCGATCGTCTCCTCGATGTGGTAGGACCGAGTGATCGGTGATGGTGTCTGCCGCGGCTCCCAGTCGGGTCCTTTGGAAGCGGCGGAAGCGGCCGACGCCAACGCGATTATGGAGATCTCAATGCCGAGGAGTACGACAACTGCCAGCCGTACTGTTCCACGTATCCACATGTCGATGCCTTTTCGCGGAATAGCCCTTCCGCCTGCATCATCAATCCCATGGTTCACACGAGCTAATCCCTGCCACATAGGGTTTTTTGCCTGGTGGTGGTGATCACCGTGCGCCTTCCTGACCCAACTCGCTACTACGACGTAAAGTGACGAACGTGTCCGAAGCCCGAAACCGAGGATCGGAGAGCACCCGAGAGGTCATCGTCGAGACGGCTTTGCGGCTGTTCCGGGAGCGCGGCTTCGACGCGACGACGATGCGGGCCATCGCCGCCGAAGCCGGTGTATCCGTCGGTAACGCTTACTACTACTTCGAGAGCAAGGAGGCGTTGATCCAGGCGTACTACGACCGTGCGCAGACCGAGCACGAGGCGGCCTGCCGCCAGTTGCTGGCCACGGAGTCGTCGTTCGCCGCGCGGCTGACGGGGGTGCTGCGGGAATGGGTGCGGGTGTCGGAGCCGTACCACGAGTTCGCCGTGAAGTTCTTCAAGCACGCCGCCGAACCGACCAATCCGCTGAGCCCGTTCAGCGCCCAGTCGTCGCCGGCCCGGGAGGCGTCGATCGCGATCTACCGGCAGGTGGTCGAGGGGGCGCGGGACCGGATGAACTCGGAGCTGCGCGAGGAACTGCCCGAGCTGCTGTGGCTGCTGTCGATGGGGATGGTGCTGTTCTGGGTGCACGACACGTCGCCGGGGTGTGAGCGTACGTACCGGTTGATCGAGGTGACGGTGCCGCTGGTGGATCGGCTGGTCGGGCTGTCGCACCTGCCGGGGTTGCGGGGGATCACGAAGGACTTCATCGCCGCCATGCACGAGCTGCGCGCCTGAATCGATGACGCTGGGCTGACGATCGCCGGCCTCCGGCGCGCGAGGGCTCCGGTGCGCGAGGGCTCCGGCGCCGCGGGTAACGGCTTGTGCGGGTGGCTTGTGCGGGTGGTGAGGTTCACGGGTGGAGGCCGCGACGACATACCGCCCGGTTGGTATGGTCAGCCTATTGACGCCCGACGCCCACCAGGGAACAGCCGGAGGCTCGCGATGACCCAGAACTGGGGCATGACCATCCCCTTCAACGACCGCTCGCTGGCCGACTCCCGGGCGCTGATCGCCGAGCTGCCCTCGCTCGGCTACACCGACGTGTGGTCGGCCGAGGTCAACGGGGCCGACGGGTTCACGCCGCTGGCCATGGCCTCCGAGTGGGCGCCGGGGGTGCGGCTGGGGAGCGCGATCGTGCCGGTGTTCACGCGCGGGCCGGCGTTGCTGGCGATGCAGGCCGCCACGCTGGCCGACCTGGCACCCGGACGGTTCGTGCTGGGCATCGGGTCCTCCTCCCCGGCGATCGTCGAGAGGTGGAACGCGGTCGGCTTCGACAAGCCTTACGCGCGCACCCGCGACACCCTGCGCTTCGTCAAGGAGGCGCTGACCGGGGAGAAGGTGTCGGCGAAGTACGAGACGTTCGAGGTCAAGGGGTTCAAGCTGGAGCGGGCGCCGAAGACGCCGCCCAAGATCGTGCTGGCCGCCCTCCGGCCCCGGATGCTGCACCTGGCCGCCGAGGAGGCCGACGGGGCGATCACCAACTGGCTCTCGCCCGACGACGTCCGGAAGGTGCGGGCGGAGGTCGGGGACACCGAGCTGATCGCCCGGCTGTTCGTGTGCGTGAGCGAGGACGCCGACAAGGTGCGCGCGCTGGGCCGCTGGATGCTCGCCGCCTACCTCACCGTGCCCGCGTACGCCGCCTTCCACGACTGGCTCGGACGGGGTGAGGTGCTGCGTCCCATGCACGAGGCCTGGGCGGCGGGCGATCGCCAGGCCGCGCTCAAGTCGATCCCCGACGAGGTGGTGGACTCCCTGATCGTCCACGGCGACGCCGCCACCTGCCGCGCCAGGATCCAGCAGTACGTGGACAACGGCCTGGACACGCCTGTCCTGGCGCCCATCCCTGGGGGTGAGGTCTCGCTCGACCAGGCTGTACGCGACCTGGCGCCGCAATAGCCCTGCACGGGCGGAGGCGGCCCGGGAGAGGGCGGGACGCCTTGGGGGCGGGGAGCTTCGGGCGCACGAGGGGCCGGAGGAACGAGACGTTCCGGGGTTCGGGGATCGAGGTGTCTCAGGCCAGAGAGACGAGGTGCCTCGGGCCAGAGAAAACGGGTGTCTCGGGCTCAGGGAATGAGGTGCCTCGGGCTCAGGGAACGGGTCGTCCCGGGTTCGGAAGTAGGCGCCACCGGCTGAGGATTCGCACGTGACGGCGCTGAGCCACCATCCGGTCAGCGGCCGTTCTCCTGGAGGCCCTCAGCCACGTGCGGCGGGTGGCGGTGGGTGCGGCTTGCCGTACAGAAGAAATGCCGTACAGAAGAAGTAAACGTCCGGTGGTCGAGGAGCGCAGGAGGTTCGGTGGACGAGTTACTGAGATCAGACGCCACAGAGCAGGCGCACGCCGTCCAGCAAGGAAAGGTGTCCGCGCGGGAGCTGGTGGAGGGGGCGATCGCTCGTGTCCAGGCCCACAACCCCGACCTGAACGCCGTCATCTACCCGCGCTTCGAGCGGGCGCTGGCCGAGGTCGACGCCATCCCCGCCGAGGCCCCGTTCCGCGGCGTGCCGATCCTGCTCAAGGATCTCGGCTGGGCGCAGGCGGGCGAGCCCTACAGCGCGGGCTCGCGCACCCTGGAGGGCGTCCGGGTCGAGGAGGACGCGTACGAGACGGCCAGGTTGCGCGCCGCCGGGTTCGTGGTGCTGGGGCGGACGAACACTCCTGAACTGGGCAGCACGATCACGACCGAGCCGGCCGCGTTCGGCCCCACCCGCAACCCCTACGACCTGGGCTACTCGTCGGGCGGGTCCAGCGGCGGATCGGCGGCGGCGGTCGCGGCCGGGATGGTGGCGATCGCCACGGCCAGCGACGGCGGCGGCTCGATCCGCATCCCCGCGTCCCTGTGCGGCCTCGTGGGGCTCAAGCCGAGCCGCGGGCGTTCCAGCTTCGGGCCGGCGAGAGGGGAGGGCTGGAGCGGCTTCTCGTGCTCGGGGTTCGTCAGCAGGAGCGTGCGTGACACCGCGGCGGCGCTCGACCTCGTCTCCGGCTACCTTCCGGGCGACCCGTACGCCGCGCCGCCGCTGCCCGGGCCGCTCGCGGCGGAGGCCGGGGCGGATCCGGGACGGCTGCGCGTCGGGTTCGTCGCCGCGCACCCCCGGGGCGACGTGCCCGAGGTGCCGGAGCTGACCGAGGCGGTCAACGCGGCCGCCGCGCTGCTGGAGGAGCTGGGGCACAAGGTGTCGGCGGACTGCCCGAAGGCGCTCGGCGACCCCGACTTCGCCACATATTTCGCCGCGATCGTGACGAACAACCTCGCCGCCGAGATCGAGAACATCGCCGCGTTGCGCGGCAAGCCGGTCGAACTGGAGGAACTGGAGCCGCGCAACGCGGCCATGGTCTCGGCGGGCCGCCAGCACAGCGCCACCGACCACCTCATGGCGGCCCAGTGGATCGACGGGTTCCGCAGGCGGATGGCCGCCTGGTGGAGCTCCGGGTACGACCTGCTGCTCATGCCGTCGCTGGGGGTGGCGCCGTTCCCGCTGGGGTGGATCTCGCCGGACGACCTGAGCACGGCGTTCGGGCGGACCTCGCACTCCGTGGCGTTCACCTCGCCGATCAACGCCACCGGGCAGCCGTCGATCTCGCTGCCGCTGCACCGGAACGCGGCCGGGCTGCCGGTGGGCGTCCAGCTGGTGGCCGCGTACGGGCGGGAGGATCTGCTGGTCAGGATCGCCGCGCAGATCGAGGCGGCCCGCCCGTTCGAGCACAGCGCGATGCGCTGAGGTCTCGGCCTGCCTGTGATCCAAGTCTCGGCGTGGCTGTGACCCGAGGTTCGGCGTGCCTGTGATCCGAGTCTCAGGGTGGCTGTGATCCGATACGTACGGCGCTGATCGACGGGAACCCCTTCCCCGGCCGACGCGTTATGTCGTGAGAGGCCGGGGTAGGGGGGAGCGCATGATGGCGAAGGCAGGACGAGCGGCTGCGGCTTGGCGGGTGTACCGCGACGTGAGCAAGCCTGGCACGCCAAGCGTAATGGTCAGGGTCCGCGCGATCCCGCGCCTCATCGGCGCCGTGATGCGCGGCCAGTACGCGGGCATGGGCAAGGGCAAGCTGGCCCTCATGGCGGCCGGCGTGGTCTACCTGATCTCCCCGATCGACGTGATCCCCGACTTCCTCCTGCTCATCGGCGTCGCCGACGACTTCGGCGTCTTCGTCTGGCTGCTGGCCTCGCTGCTCGGCGAGAGCGGCCGGTACGTCGACTGGGAGAAGCAGCTCATTCGCGGACGGGTGGAAAAGGGACAGGTCGAGGGGTAGGGCCGGGCGGCGGTCAGGCCCGCGGCGGCGCGGTGACGGACGCGGTCAGATCTGCTCCATCCGGAGCCAGGCGCGCGACGGCAGCGGATGCCCGAACAGCCGGGCCGCGTTCCCGTAGGCGACCCTGGCGATGTCCGCGGGCGGGAGCGTGCCAAGGTTCTGGGAGACCGACTTCTGGGTGTCCGGCCAGGTCGAGTCGGAGTGCGGGTAGCCGCTCTCCTGCAGCACGTGGTCGAGGCCGACCGCCAGCCGCACCCCCGACAGCGCGTGGTCGTCGAGCGTGCCGAAGTAGAAGTTGCGCCGCAGCACCTCGCTCGGCTTGAGCCCGCCGTCCCACTGCGCCTCGCCGGCCACGGGGTGGTCGAGCGCGTAGTCGGCGCGGGCGGCGAGCATGGGCAGCCAGCCGACGCCGCCCTCGACGATGAGGATGCGCAGGTTGGGGAAGCGCAGCGGCAGCCCCGACCAGAGCCAGTCGGCGCAGGCGAACATCGCGCTGGTCGGCATCAGCGTGGTGATCGCCTCGATGGGCGTGTCGGGCGAGGGCACCGGCGACCAGCTGGAGGCCCCGGTGTGCAGGCAGACGACGGTGCCGGTCTCCTCGCAGGCGGCGAGGAACGGGTCCCAGTGGCCACCGTGGATCGACGGCAGCCGCAGCCTGGTCGGGAACTCGGGGAACACCACGGCCTTGAACCCGCGCGCCGCGTTGGCCCTGATCTCCTTGGCGGCGACGTCGGGGTCGGGCAGCCAGGGCAGTTGCAGGCCGATGATCCGCTCGGGGTAGGTGCCGGCCCAGACGTCGATGTGCCAGTCGTTCCAGGCCTTGACCAGGGCGAGGCCGAGCTCCTGGTCGCGGGTCCTGGCGAACGGCATGCCCGACTGGCCGGCCAGCATGCCGGGGAAGCAGAGCGCCGCCCAGATGCCGGCGACGTCCATGTCCTCGATGCGGGCCTCGATGTCGTGGCAGCCGGGACGCATGTGCTCGAACCTGACCGGATCGAGGGTCCATTGCTCGCGCGGCAGCCCCGCGCCCACGTCGAGACCGGCGCACGGATAGGTGGCGCCGCCGTATCGCCACACCTGGTGACCGCCCTCCGTCTCCACGACCTTGGGCGCGACGTCGGCGTATTTCTCCGCGAGCCGGCCCTCGAAGAGGTCGGGCGGCTCGATCAGGTGATCGTCGGCGGAGATGATCACGTAGTCGCGCCGCCTCGGATCCGGATCAGGGAGCAGCGGCGTAGTCACGCAGGTAACCGTACGACGGGTGGATAACGTGGAACAAGCTGCGACGTCTCCGTTGGATATCCCCTGTGAACATCACGCCCGGGACCCGGGACCGCCGGGAGGGGGATGTGGCGACCCCGGGCCGTGAGGGTCCGCTTCATGAGGATGCTACTCCGCGAACCCCGGCGCCACCTACCCAGCGGAGATCCGGTCAGTCGTGCGACAGAAGGCTGTTCTGGAGCTCCTCGATGGTCGCCTTGTCCACCTGCAGGATCTGGGTGCAGTAGCGCTCGATCGAGCCGTGCCGGGCGGCCAGGTCGGCCAGGAACAGCCGCATGGCCTCGGCCGGCGCGACCCCGAAACCGGGCCATCGGGCGCCGTCGGGGTGCCTGCGCTGCCAGCTCGCGATGAAGCGCTCGGTGGCCAGGCCGGTGAGCGCGTAGTCGTCGATGATGTCCTGGTCCGCCACGCCGACCAGGCTCAGGACGATCGCGGTGAGCAGGCCGGTGCGGTCCTTGCCCGCCGCGCAGTGGATGACGACGGGCGCGCTGTCGGTGCGGGAGATGGTCTGGACGGCCGTGCGGAGGTTCTCCACGCCGTCCTCGGTCACCTCCAGGTAGCGGTCGGCGAGGTATCGGCTCACGCCGAGCCGGTCGTCGTAGGCGGTGACGTCCCAGCGGCGGCCCTCGATGGGCAGGTTGTGGTAGTCGAGCCCGGCGGTCTCGGGCACCCGGCCGGCCCGTTCCACCTCGAACGGATGCCGCAGGTCGATGACGGTCCGCACCTTGAGCGCCTGGAACGTGGCGAGGTCCTCGCCCGCCAGCCAGCCGAGCGAGTCGGCGCGGTAGAGCCGCTGCCACCGGACGACCTTCCCGTCCCTGGTGGCATATCCACCTACATCACGAAAATTGTGGATATTGAGGAACTCAATGTGGCGGATCACCCCATCCACCTTAATTGCTGACGGGCTCCTCGGCCGGTGACTTGTCCCCGGCCCTCCGGTCGGCCACCTCCCGGCGGATGAGCAGGATCCAGCCGCCGACGGCCACGCCGATGAACAGCCACCACTGCACGCCGTACGCCAGGTTCAGGCCGCCCCCCGCGCCCACGTCGGGCGCCGGCACCGGCGCGGGCGCGCTCGCCGACTCGGGCCGCTGCTCGGTCAGCTCCACAAAACCGCTGGTGAGCCGGTACGGCATCGACGCGCCGATCTTCGGGACGTCGATCAGCAGCACCTGGCCGGGCGGCAGGCCGGGACGGTCCTTGACGCCGGCCGAGTCCGCGGTCTCGCTCAGACGTAGCCTCCCGGTGACAGTTACCTCACCCGTGGACGGTGGCGGCACCTCGGGCGGCGCGTCGGCGGTGGCTCCCGCCTTGACCCACCCCCGGTTGACGAGCACGGCCTGACCGGGACCGGTGACGAGCGGCGTCAGGACGTAGAAGCCGAGCCGCCCCTCCTGCGTCCGCCTGCGCACCACCAAGGCGTGCCCGGCGTCGTACGTCCCCGTCGCCGTGACCGACCTGAACCGGTCGGCCTCGGTGACCCCGTCGTCCGCCAGAGTGCCGATGGGGACGGGGGCGGCCGAGAGGTTCGCGGTGACCTGCGTGCTGTTGGCGGAGCGCTCCTCGAACCGCCCGAACTGCCACCTTCCCAGGAACACGAAGGCGGGGATCACCAGCAGCACCACGATGTGGAGCCCGATCCAGCGGGGCGTCAGGAGGAACCGGTACACCCCTCAAGGGTAGGCACCGGCACCTGTGCTCCCTCACCTGGCACTCGTACGGCCGGTCCCGCCCGTCTCGGCCGGTTCTGGCTGCCGTATAGTGACCCAATCGCAATCTGGTCGAAACCCTTACCCATCGCTGCTTCATCGCGTACGGTCGGGAGTCGTCCCGATGAGCTCCCCCTCAGAGAGCGCCTCCATACCCATATGACCGTGCTTGCCGCGTCGTTCGAGGCGCCCGCGTTCGAGCTGCCCCGGTTCGGCCGTCTGGTGCGCCATGCCGTGCCCCGCGTGATCGAGGGCATGATCCTTCCCGTCGCCGTCTTCTACGTCGGCATGATCGTCTCAGGTGTCACCGGCGGGATCGTCCTGGCCGTGGCCTGGGTGTACGCGGGAGTGGCCTGGCGGCTGGCCAGGCGCAGGGCCGTGCCGGGCGCGTTGCTGCTGGCCGCCGGGACGGTCACGGTCAGGGCGGTGCTGGCGCTGCTGTCGGGCAGTGCGGTGATCTTCTTCCTGCAGCCGACCCTGGGCGTCTTCTGCGCCAGCGCGGGCTTCCTGGCCACCGTACGGGTGCGCAGGCCGCTCGTCCGGCGGGTGGCGGAGGACCTGGTGCCGCTGCCCGAGCACGTGACCGAGCACGCGGTGATGCGGAGCTTCTACACCAGGCAGTCGCTGCTGTGGGGATGCGCCCAGTTCGGCAACGCCAGCCTGAGCCTGTGGCTGCTGCTGAGCCAGTCGCTCCAGACGTACCTGATCGTGCGGACCTCGGCGGTGGCGGTGCTGCTGTCGGCGGCGGCGCTGCTGACGCTGGTCGACTTCCGGCTGTCCCTGCGCGCCCTGCGAACCTCCTGAGCGGCCTCCGGCGTCAGGCGCTCTTGAGGCCGGCTCCCTCGCCGGGCACCGGCGTGACCTCGCGCGGCCCCGACACCTCGTGCCCCTCGGCGCAGCGGAAGCGCTGCTCGATGAGGGCCCCGCAGTCGCGGTGGGTCAGCAGTACCGGCGCGCCCTCGTCGCCGGCCAGGTACTTGTCGCCCCAGTGCATGAGCGCCACCAGCAGCGGATAGAGGTCGCGCCCCTTCTCGGTCAGCCGGTACTCGTCGCGCTGGCGCTGACCGGGCTCGCGATAGGGCTCCTTGCGCAGCAGGCCCTCGTCCACCAGCCGGGCCAGTCGCGCGCTGAGCACCTGGCGGGGCGCGCCGGTGATCGCCTGCATGTCGGCGAACCTGCGGACGCCGGTGAACGCCTCACGCAGCACCAGGAAGGTCCACTTCTCCCCGACGATGTCCAGGGTGCGCTCGATGGAGCAGTTGTTCACCCGGAAGCTCACGTTCATGCCTCATATCATACCTGAGTTCAATTGACAGACCCAGGGATGACGGAGGAAGCTGAGTCCATGCGAGGAACTCAGATCCGTCCCGCCCGCCAGGACGACGACGACGGCATCCGGCGGTTCTTGGCCGGGCTGTCGCTCCACACGCAGACACTGCGCTTCTTCACCGGCGTCGGCGCGCCCGCCGCCAGCCTGGTGAGCGCGCTCATCGCCGTGGACGAGCGGCGGGACGCGCTGGTCGCCACCCTCGACGGCGAGATCATCGGGCACGCCATGAGCTACCGGGGCGGTGCGGCCGACGTCGAGATCGCCGTCGTGGTCACCGACGAGTGGCAGGGGCGCGGGCTCGGGCCGAAGCTGATCGACACGCTGCTGTTCCGCGCGTCCGTGCGGGGCGCGCAGACGGTCGGCATGGACGTCCTCGGCGAGAACAGGCGGGTGTTACGCATGATCCGCAGGATCTGGCCGGACGCTCAGATGAAGGTCGCTTCCGGCGCCGTCGAGGTGACCGCTATGATCCGTCAGGCTCAGGTATTTGCGGAACAACGTTCTGGTGCATCACCATTGACGGTGTGAAGAGTGTCAAGAACGGACGTGACGGGCGCACCCGCATCATCGAGGGTGCCCTGCGCCGGTTCAGCCAGGACGGGGTGTCGGCCACCACGCTGGCCAGCCTCCGCGAGGAGAGCGGTGTGAGCGTCGGCAGCTTCTACCACCACTTCGCCAGCAAGGAGCACGTCTTCGGCGTCCTGTACGCCGAGATCCTGGCCGCCTACCAGGCCGCCTTCGTCGCCGAGCTGGTCAGCCACCAGGAGGCCCGCGACGGCATCGAGGCCGTGGTCGCCTTCCACATGCGCTGGGCGGGGGAGCACCCCGAGCGGGCCAGGCTGCTGGTCAGCGAGCGCCCGCCGCGCAAGACCGAGCCGGGCGGCGCCGAGGTGGCCGAGGCCAGGCGCGGCTTCTTCCGCCAGGTCTCCGACTGGTGGCGGCCGCACATGAAGAACGGCCTGCTCCAGCCCGTCCACCCGACCATGTGCTACGTGCTGTGGCTCGGCCCCGCGCAGGAGATGTGCCGGCTGTGGTTCGCCGGCGCGCACACGCCGACCGACGAGGAGATCAAGGGCCTCGGCCAGGCCGCCTGGCAGAGCCTGCGCCAGCAGTAGCGGCAGCCCGGACGGTACAACGGCCCCGGCAGTGGAGACGGCGCGTCAGGCCAGTTGCCTGACGCGCGTGTGCACGCGCCAGCTCCCCGCGTCCAGCGAGATGTCCAGCCGCAGGTCTCCCCGCTGCCTGCGCAGCCCCGGCACGCGTAGCCGGTCGTGCACGTCGAACCGCCCCTTGGACGGATAGCCGAACCCCAGCTCACCCGGCAGCACCCGCAGGTCGTCACGGTTGCCGCAGGTCGGGCACGTCCACGACACCAGGTCGAGGCCGCGGTTGTAGTCGGTGCAGGCGCGGAAGAAGTCGTCGGGCCTGAAGCGCGACTCACAGGCCAGGCAAGGGATCTGCATGGAACGCTCCTTCGGGGCCCCTCAGTGAATCACCTAGTGATACCGCCTGTTACTTGTGTGGCGCTTGCAGAATGGTTGGGTGACTCGGTCACGATATGATTACTGTAGGTATCAGATCATGCGCGGGAGTCTGCGGTGAAAGGATGGACCCCGTGGAACGACTGCGCGATCACCTCCTGGAAACCGGTTACACCATCGACGGCGTCCGCGATCGGCTGGGCGTCGTGGCGGCCTCGGCCCTGGCCCGCGAGGAGCTGGTCCCGGCTCTGCGGGAGACCGCCGCGGACGACCCCATGGCCGCTCTGATCAGGCTCTGGTGGCTCGGCGCGACCGTTCCCGCGGCCCGGCTGGCGCCCGAGGTGCTGGAGTCGGAGCTGGTCCGCGTCGAGGGCGACCAGGTATGCGCCACCGTTCACCTGCAGCCCTGGGAGACGGGCGGCTACGTCGTCTCCGACCGCAAGGTGCGTCCCGGCGACCCGTCCCTGCGCTCCGACCACGTGGTGGGCGCCGGCGGCGCCTCGGCCAACCTGGCCCAGCTCGTCACCCGCCGCGAGGTGCGCCGCGCGCTCGACCTCGGCACCGGCTGCGGCGTGCAGGTCCTGCACCTCGACCGGCGCGCCGAGGACATCGTGGCCACCGACGTCAACCCGCGCGCGGTGGAGCTGGCCAGGCTGAGCTGGCGGCTGTCGGGCGTCCACGACGTGGACGCGCGGGTGGGCTCGACGTTCGACCCGGTCGAGGGCGAGCTGTTCGACCTCGTGATCTCCAACCCGCCGTTCGTGATCTCGCCGGGCGGTGAGCTGACCTACCGCGAGACGGGCGCCGACGGCGACGCGTTCTGCCGCGAGCTCGTCCGCCGCACGCCCGCCTATCTCAACCCCGGCGGGCAGGCCCACTTCCTGGCCAACTGGCTGCACGTCGAGCACGAGGACTGGCGCGACCGCGTCGGCGGCTGGCTGGGCGAGACCGGCTGCGACGCCTGGGTGGTCCAGCGGGACGTCCAGGACCCGGCCGAGTACGTCGAGCTGTGGCTGCGCGACGCCGCCGTGCAGGGCACCCCGGGCTACGCCGAGCACTACGACCGCTGGCTGTCCTGGTTCGACGAGCGGAAGGTGCGCGGGATCGGCTTCGGCTGGATCACCATGCGCAGGACGGACACGCTCGACCCGGTGGTCCGCGTGGAGCAGCTCACCCACCAGGTCGCCCTGCCCGTCGGCGACTACGTGGACGGCGTGCTCGACGCCATCGCGGCCGCGCACCGGGTGCGCTTCCTCGACTCCGCGCACCTGCGCACGGTGGAGGGCCTGCTGGACGAGCGGGTCGGCCTGCCGGGCGCCGAGGACCCCATGCGCATCGTGCTGCGCCAGACGCAGGGCCTGCGCCGCAGCAGGGAGGTCGGCACCGTGGAGGCGGCGCTGGCCGGCGTGTGCGACGGAGAGCTGGCGCTCGGCCCGCTGCTCAACGTCATCGCCGAGCTGGTCGGCGACGGCGAGATCCTGCACACCGACGCCATCCGGCCGCTCATCGCCGAGGGTTACTTCCAGCTTTGATTCGCCGTTGATTCGACATTGACCCCTTGGGTGGATGCTTCAACAAGACACGGGCCCGGGGGGTTCGAGGTTCGTGTCTGGTCCGGCCGGCCGTCGATGTGAGGCGGCTAGCCGTTGCGCGGAGCATCCGGATAACCGGGCCCCCTAGCAACGCGTGACGGTCAGATGGCCGGCCGGGCTAGCAATTCTCCAGCGGGGGAGCACCCGGGACACCGCTACTCCCAAGGGGACGGCTTTGATCAACCATGTGTGGATGACGCGAATGGACGACGAGCTGTACTCAGGACTCGACGACCCCGGCGACGTCGAGCCGGGCCTTGAGATCCCCGGCCTCCGGGGCGCCGAGCATGGAGAAGATGTCGAAGGCCTGGCGTAGGCAGTCGGTGCTCCTGGTGATGCTGCCCATGCCCTTGAGCGCCTCGCCGAGCACCATGAGCGAGAGCGCCTCGCCGTACGGGTGGCCGATGTCCCTGGAGACGATCAGCGCCGACTCGGCGTAGCGCACGGCGTCGGAGTAGCGCTCGGCGGCGATGAACGTCTCGGCCAGGCGCGAGCACACCCGCTGCTCCCACACGCGTTGCTTGCTGGCCCGGAAGAAGGCCAGGCACTCGGCGTGGTGGTGCACGGCCTCGGTGATCCGGCCGACCCTGCTCAGCACGATGCCCAGGTGGTAGCGGGCGCGAGCGGTGCCGGCGCCGCTGCCGATCTCGGTGAAGATGGCCAGGCCCTTCTCCGCCGCGGCGATCGCGTCCTCGGGTCGGCCCATGCCCAGGTGGTCGCGGGCCGAGTACGACAGCACCAGCCCTTCGCCGGCGGGCACGCCGTTGGCCCGGTACCAGTCCATGGCCGACTGGAACCACTCCAGCGCCTCGGGATGGCGGCGCTGGCGGCCGACGACGACGCCGAGCGCGTTCATCACCTCGCCGGTGACGATCTTCTCGCCGCGCGCCGTCGAGTGCTCGTGCACGAGCCGGAACTGCTCCTCGGCCTCCTTGAGCCGGTTGCCGGCGAACAGCACCCGGCCCAGCACGTAGCGGGCGCGCAGCTCGCTGCCGGTGTCGCCGATGCGCAGCGCGCCGGCCAGCACCGCGCGGGTGGCCTGGTCGAACTCGCGGGTGTGGGTGCCCGACTCCAGCAGCGGCTCCATCGCCACCAGCATGTCGCCGGCCGGCAGCAGGTGCTCGCCGGCGCGGGCGATGGCGGCTGCCTGGTTGATCGCGGCGAACAGCGCGTCACCCTCGGCCACCAGCCACGCCACGGCCTCGTCCACGCTGGTGAACGACAGCCCGCTGCCCACCACCTGGAGGTTGGCCGAGATCGCGCTGCCCTCATAGGCCAGCCGGTGCGCCGACTGAGAGGAGGCCAGGTAGAAGCCGAGCATCCGGCGCAGCGCCGTCGTCCGCGCGGCAGGCCGCTCGCTTTTTTCCAGCTCCCGGCGGGCGAACAGCTTGAGCAGGTCGTGGAAGCGGTAGCGGCCGGCGGCGGGCGCCTCCAGCAGGCTGGCGTCCACCAGCGACTCCAGCAGGTCCTCGGTCTCGAACACGCTCAGCGACAGCACCGCCGCCGCCGCGCCGAGCGAGATGTCGGCCCCGTTGGGCACCGCCAGCAGCCGGAACGCCCGCGCCTGAGTGGCGTCGAGCTGCCCGTACCCCAGCGCGAACGTCGCCTCCACCGCCAGGTTGCCCACCCGCAGCTCGTCCAGGCGGCGCTGCTCGTCGGCCAGCCGGGGCACCAGCGAGGCGACCGTCCAGGAGGGCCGCGCGGCCAGCCGGGCGGCCACGATCCGCACCGCCAGCGGCAGGAAGCAGCAGGTGGCCACCACGTCCATGGCCGCCGCGCGCTCGGCCGCCACCCGCTCGGCCCCGGCCACCGAGGCGAACAGCGTCAGCGCCTCGTCCGGCTCCATCACGTCCAGGTCGAACAACCGCGCCGAGGGCAGGTCGGCCAGCTTGTGGCGGCTGGTCACGATCGCCGCGCAGCCGGGCGAGCCGGGCAGCAGCGGGATGACCTGCGCCGCGTCGCGGGCGTTGTCCAGCAGCACCAGGATGCGTTTGTCCGACAGCAGCGAGCGGAACAGCGCCGAGCGCTCGGCCAGCCGTTCCGGGATCACGTCCGACGGGATGCCCAGCGCGCGCAGGAACGCGCCCAGCGCCGATTCGGGGCCGGTCGCCTCGTCGGTGTAACCGCGCAGGTCGGCATAGAGCTGGCCGTCGGGGAACAGGTCGTCGGCCGCGTGCGCCACGTGCACCGCCAGCGTGGTCTTGCCCACCCCGCCGATCCCGCAGATCGCCGCCACCGGCACCCCCTCGGCCGAGGACTGCGCCGACGACAGCAGCGTGCGCAGCCGCCCGGCGATCTCCTTGCGGCCGGTGAAGTCACTCACCGCGGCCGGCAACTGCGCCGGCTTGGGCAGCTCCAGCGGCGGCGCCTCGACCTCCTCCTCCGGCTCCTCGGCCGGCGTCCTGGCCGGCTGCGCGACGGCGAGGGTGGGGTCGGCGGCCAGGATGCGCTGGTGCAGCGCGCTCAGCTCCGGCCCCGGCTCGATGCCCAGCTCCTCGATCAGCGCCTCGCGCGTCTCGGTGAAGACGTTCAGCGCGTCGCCCTGGCGTCCGCACCGGTAGAAGGCCAGCATCAGCTGGGCGCGCAGCTTCTCGCGCAGCGGGTGCTCGGCGGTCAGCGCGATCAGCTCCGAGACCACCGAGGCGTGCTCACCCAGCTCCAGGTCGACGTCCATGAGCGTCTCGACCATGCTGATCTGCCGCTCGACCAGCCGGTCGCGCTGGTGCTCGGCGTACGGGCCGACCGCCCCGGCCAGCGGTTCGCCCTCGAACAGCGCCAGCGCCTCCCGCAACGCCTGCGCCGCCTCACGAGGCTTGCCGGACCTGCGCGCCGCCTCGGCCACATGCACATCGCGCTCGAACCTGGTCAGGTCGAGCGAGTCCTCCGGCAGCCGCAGCGCGTACCCCCGGCCGACGGAGGTGAGCAGGTCGGGCCGGGAGCGTGCGGCCCTGCCCGGCTCCAGGACCGTGCGCAGGCGGGAGACGTACGTGCGCAGCGCGCCCAGCGCCCTCGGCGGCGCCTCCTCGCCCCAGACTGCGTCGATCATCTCGGTGGGCGTCACCGCGCGGCCCTCGCGCAGCAGCAGCATGGCGAGGATGGAGCGCTGCAACGGGGTGCCCAGATCGAGCTCCTGGCCATCGCGCCACGCGCGCACGGGACCGAGCACGGCGAACCGCAGCTCGCCTTCAGCTCCCTGACCAGCCATGCCGCATGTCTCCAAGGCAATGGAAAGATTTGTTACCAAATGATAGTTGCATCCTTGCCGGACAGATAGGCATAGCGGAATTCGTTCACCGAGGCGTTGATCGGTCGTTAATCGGGTGTTGAGTGGTCCGGCGGATGCTGAAGGCATCGGTGACATGGTCCCAAAACGCGGGGGCGACCATGACTCTGTCGAGATATGAAACGGGCCCCGCCGCATGGCGGGGCCTCAATGGACGTGGGGTTACGCTGCCTCGGCCAGGCCCAGTCGCCGGGCCAGCCGTTCTCGGATCGCGGGCCATTCGGCGTTCAGGATCGAGTAGTAGGCCGTATCTCGGACCGTGTCATCCGCGCCCCTGCATTCCGCCCGGCGTATCCCGTCGAAATGCGCGCCCAAGGCCTCAATGGCGGCCATGGACCTCTTGTTGCGAACATCTGACTTCAGAGTGATGCGGTGGACGTCCCAGGTCTCGAAGGCGTGCGAGAGCATCAGGTACTTGCTCTCCCGGTTCGCGCCCGAGCCCTGGGCCGAGGCTCCCAGCCAGGTGTAGCCGATGTCGGCCACGGACGGGACCTCGCCGACCGCGCTCCGCGTGCCCGGAGGCCAGGGCATGGGGCCCTGCCAGTACTCCAGGTGCATGAGACGGGTGGCACCGACGACGCGGTCGGTGTTCAGCCACCGGACGGCGAAGGGCAGCGAACGGCCCTCCGCCTGCTCAGCCAGCGCGGCCTCCACGTAGGAGACCATCTCGTCCCGACCGTTCGGGACACGGGTGAAGGCATACGTGGAGCGGTCTTCACTCGCTGCGGCGACCAGTTCGTCGGTCACCGCGAGGCTGAGAGGTTCCAGGCGCACGAGGCGCCCGGACAAGGTGACAAGAGCGGGCATGTGCACATGATGGGGGCAACCTGCCACCGCTGTAACCGGGTGGGATCGCTCATGTTTTGCAGCTTCCTGCAGCCCGGTTGTTCTCGCAGGTCAGAGGGCCGATTCTGGGGTCACCGTACCGGCCCGCAGCGAAGTTTCGCCTAGTTGTGACACGGTGTCGGCACGAGCGCCGCACGCTGTTCACCCACGGCGGTCAGCCGGGTCATGGACAGCTCGGTCAGGCCCAGCGACAGGTGGTCGAGACTGGCCGCGATCCACGGCAGCGTGAGCGGGTCCCGGCTGGTCAGCGCGGTCAGCCGCTCCTCGGTGGAGTCGCCGTAGAGCAGGCTCACGGCCACCCGCACCCGCGCCGCGTCGGGGTCGTCGCCGAACGCGTGGCCGGGCAGCACACCCAGGCCGTGGTCCTCCAGGAGCACACGGGTGACCTCGGCCGAGCCGCCGAGCCGCAGATGGCTCAGGTCCGGATACAGGTAGAACCCGCCCTGGGGCATCGGCACCGAGGCGCCGGCCGCCACGAACCTCTCCCTCACCGCGTGCGCGAGCACGCCGTGCAGCCTCCGGCTCCGCACGATGCGCTCGACCAGCTCGGGAGGGTCGGTGAAGGCGTACGCGGCCGCTTCCTGGATCGGGGCGGCCGGTGAGGACCAGATCTCGCTCGCCACGGCCAGCAGCCGGGCGCGCAGGTCGTGCGCGTCGTCCGGCAGCCTGGCCACGCCGATCCGCCAGCCGCCCAGCGCCAGGCTCTTGCTGAGGCCGGTCGTGACGACCGTGCGCTCGGGGGCCAGGTCGGCGGGCGAGGTGAAGGCGAGGTCCGGGTCGTGCAGCAGGTCGCGGTAGATCTCGTCGGAGATGATGTACAGGTCGAGCTCCCGGGCGACCTCCACCAGGCGACTGATCGTCTGGGGCGGCGCGAGGAGCCCGGTCGGGTTGTCCGGCAGCGTCACGAGCACCGACCTGACGGTTCTGCCGTGGGCGCGCGCGTGTCGCACGGCCGCGGCCACCAGATCGGGATCGGGCACGCCGCCCTGTCCCACCGGCGGCGGCACCAGGATCGGCTCGGCGCCGACCAGGTCCGCCTGCGCGGCGTAGCTGACCCAGCTGGGCATGGGCAGGACGATGTCCCCGCCGATCGCCAGGAGCACGCCGTACAGCAGGGACTTGCTGCCCGGCCCGCAGACGACCATCTCGGGGTCGGTGGTGAGCCCTCGTCGTGTCCAGTAACCCGCCGCGGCGCTCCGCAGCCCGGCCGCTCCCGCGACCGGCCCGTAGCCGTTGCGCTCGGATGCGGCGACCAGCTTGTCGCGCAGCGCCGGGTGGACGGGGAGTCCGGCCTCTCCGAAGGCCAGGTTGAGAACCCGTTCCCCGGCGCGTCGTCTTCGTTCGATGTCCTCGTTGGCCGCCAGGGTGGCGGACAATGTCACGGTCATGGCTGTCACGTTCCCAGGGTGGGTGTATACAGGCATCACCACAAGCGAGGCTTCTTGTGGGTAGGCATAAGGAAGTCTGATGCTAGAACTGCGGCGTTTGACGTTGATCTGCGAGTTCGCGCGTAGGGGTAGCATCGCCGCGACCGCCGAATCTCTGGGGTACAGCCCCTCAGCCGTCTCCCAGCAGCTCGCTGCGCTGGAACGCGAGACCGGGACAGCCCTTATCGACAGGACCGCGCGCAGCGCCGAGCTGACCGACGCGGGCCGCCGCCTGGTGATCCACGGCGAGCGCATCCTGGCCATGGTCGAGGAGGCCGAGTCCGACCTTTCCGCCCATGCCGGGACGCCGTCCGGGCGGGTCGTCATCACCGCGTTCCCGACGGCGGCGGTCGCGTTCGCGCCGGCGCTCGCCCGGGTGCTGCGCCGCCACACCGAGCTGACGCTGCGCCTCGGGCAGAGCAGGTCGGGGCGCGGCATGCGGGAGGTCCAGGCGGGCGAGGTGGACATCGCGCTCGTGGACGACTGGTACGGGCGGGTCGGCGACAGCGAGAGCCTGCGCGTCTTCCCGCTGCTCATCGACCCGCTGGTGCTGGTGGTGCCGCGCAGGCACAAGCTGGCCGACCCGAGCGTGCCGATGGACCTGCAGCAGCTGCGCGACGAGGCGTGGATGGCCACGCCGGACGGCGAGCCGTCGCGGCTGGCGGTGGACCGGATGTTCATGGACGTGGGCGGCACCAAGCCGGCGCCGTGGGAGTTCGAGGGGCTGGGGACGATCCTGTCGCTGGTCGCCAAGGGGATCGGCATCGCCGCCGTGCCCGCGCTCGCGCTGGCGGCGGGGGTGCGGGGGATCGCCGTGCGCCAGTTCCCGGACAATCCCGGCGGGCGGCGGGTGCTGGCCGTGGCCCGGAGCTCCAGTGTCCACCGGCCGTCGGTGTCGGTGACGTTGCGGGCCATCCACGTCGCCGCCCGCTACATCGCGGCCGACCTGGACCCCGTGCGGCCCGCCGAGCGCTGATTCGCGTCCGGTACGGCCCGCCGCCGCGCTAACGTCTGGTGTCCATGGCGCCTTCGTACGACATCGAGCGGCTGCTGCTCGCGCAGCCGAGCACCACCACGGTCGCCGGGCTGGACGAGGTGGGCCGGGGCGCGTGGGCGGGCCCCGTGACGGTCTGCGCGGTAATCACCGACCTGTCCGGCCCGCCCCCGGGGCTGACGGACTCCAAGCAGGTGTCGCCCCCGCGCAGGGTCGCGCTGGCCGAGGCGCTGGAGCCCTGGGCGGCCGGCATCGGGTTCGGCGAGGCGACGCACACGGAGATCGACGCGGTCGGCATGACCGAGGCCCTGCGCCGGGCCGCCCGCCGCGCGCTGGACGCGCTGCCCGTACGGCCGGACGCGCTGATCCTGGACGGGAGCCACGACTACATCGGCGCTCCGTGGCCGGTGCGGCTGGAGGTCAGGGGCGACTCGGCGAGCATCTCGGTGGCCGCGGCCTCGGTGCTGGCCAAGGTGCGGCGCGACGCGTACATGGCGACGATCGGGTGCGCGGAGTACGGCTTCGCGGAGAACGCCGGATATCCGTCGCCGGTCCACCAGGAGGCGCTGGCCCGGCTCGGGCCGACGGAGCACCACCGGATGTCGTGGTCGTACCTGGATGACCTGCCGCGGTGGCGCCATCTCAAGCGGCACCGCGATCCGCTGGTGGGTGAGGGGCAGGCGAGCTTGTTCGGCTAGTTCCCGGCGCCCGGCGCCGTCCGTGCGGGTGGTTCCCGGACTCGTCCTTCCGGCATCATCGGTGGGATGCGGATCGGGGTTTTTCTTGTTGTGGCCGGAATCCCCGGCCAGCAATCCGGAAATTTGCTGAAAAATGCGGTCGAGTTGATCGTGGCGGCGGAGCGGGCCGGGTTCGCCGACGCGTGGATCGCCGAACACCATTTCATGACATATGGGGTTTGTCCGTCGGCGGTCACGTTGGCGGCGGTGGCCGCCGGACGGACCGATCGCATCGGGTTGGGGACGGCCGTGAGCGTGCTGTCCACGCAGCATCCGGTGGCGCTGGCCGAGCAGGCGGCCATGTTGCACCACCTGTCGGGCGGCCGGTTCACGCTGGGGGTGGGCAGGGGCGGGCCATGGGTGGACCTGGAGGTTTTCGGCACCGGGCTGGAGCGCTTCGAGCGGGGTTTCGAGGAGTCGCTCGACGTGCTGCTGCGGGCGCTTTCCGGGGGAACGGTGTCGGCGTCCGGCGAGTTCTTCGATTTCCGTGAAGTGCCTCTCGTCCCGCCGGCGACAATGCGGCCGGTGGTGGCCTGCACCTCGGCCGGAACGGTTTCCCTGGCCGCCCGGCGCGGCCTGCCGATGCTGCTCGGCATGCATATCGACGACCAGGAGAAAAAGGCGATGGTCGCCGCGTACGGAAATCCCCATGCGCATGTGGCGGCCGCCGTCGCGCATGTCGCCGACACCACCCGACAG
>NZ_JAHKRL010000106.1 GCF_019396405.1 Nonomuraea rhizosphaerae
GCCCCGGGCCGCCGGGGCGGGCGTTCCGTCCGTGGCACAGGCCGCCACCATGGTGCTCAGGGCGGCGAGGGCCAGCATCCGGGGGAGGGAAATCAAGGTGGTACTCCAGGACTATGTACTACGCATCACGCGTCTCACTAGTGAGACAACCAAAGGCAGGCATAGGTGGGCGAACGCCGATAACGATCATGTAACGGCTTCCTGAAGGGCTCGATTCCCCTCCGCCCGTCAGTCCTTGAGGCTGGTGGTGACCGTGGCCTTGGCCGGCGGCCTGATCGAGACCTTGACGCCCCAGTGGCTGTAGCGGGTCTCGGTGGTGACGGTCTTCTCGTCCCACTGCGGGATGTCCAGGAAGTCCGTCGCCGTCCACGAGGTGGTCAGCCGGCTGGGCAGGCCCCTGCCGTCCAGCCTGAGGGTGTACGTGACGGTCGCCTCGGTGTCCGGGCGCTGCGGCATCGACCCGTTGAACCAGTTCGACACCTTCGCGAGCTGGTCGAAGGTGATCTTGCCGGTGTACGTGGAGCCGCTCCGCCTGCCGTTCTTCACCAGGGCGGCCAGCGTGCCGGGCTCGACGGGGCTCACCAGCTGGCCGAACCAGCCGCTCATCGTGGTGAGGTTCATCCGGCTGTACGTCTTGAGCCAGGTCTTGCCCTTGGGCAGGTCCTTGCTCAACTCGCCGCCGGACACCCAGGCGGTCTCACCGATGGTGACGGTGCGCTCGGGCTTCGTGCTGTGGCCCTCGTACAGGGGGACTTGAACCTGCCGGCGACGGCCCAGGCCGTGGGGCCCTTCCTGCCGAACCGGATGCTGCCGGTGTGCGTGACCAGCGGCTCCTTGTTGATGTTGCCGATGAACGCGGTCGCGTCCGTGAACAGCACGCCGTGCCCGGCCACGAGTTGCGCCTTCAGCGCGGAGACGGGGTTCCTGGGCGCCGCCTGCGCCGCCTGCCCCGGGGCGGCGGAGACGAGTACGGCGACACCCGTTGTTAGTGCGATGATCATCAGCTTCATGAGGGGCCATCCTGGCGGACATCGATCACGAACGCACCTCAATTGCCGCGCGTAAGCGCCACGACGACGATCGTGACCGACCCGGGGTTTATGCCGGGACCCAATAGGGTGCTGGGATGCGAGTGCTGATATCGGGTGGGGCGGGGTTCATCGGGAGCACGGTCGCGTCGGCGTGCCTGGACGCGGGGATCACTCCGGTGATTCTCGACAACCTCGTCACGGGCCGGCGGGAGTTCACCGAGGGGCGAATCTTCTACGAGGGCGATATCGCCGACGGGCCGCTCGTGGACAAGATATTCGCCGAGCAGCCGGACATCGAGGCGGTCATTCATTGCGCGGCGCTGATCGTGGTGCCGGATTCGGTCGGCGATCCCGTCGGGTACTACCGGGCCAATGTCGCCAAGAGTTTGGAGTTCGCCGACCATCTGCTGCGCAACAGGTGCGGCAGGCTGATTTTCAGCTCGTCGGCGTCGATTTACCGGACCGGCGACGATCACACGGTGGACGAGACGTCCCCGCTGGACCCGCAGAGCCCGTACGCGCGGACGAAAGCGGTGTGCGAGGCGATGTTCGCCGATATCGCGGCCACGCAGCCCATCAAGGTGCTTTCCCTGCGTTATTTCAACCCCATCGGCGCGGACCCGGCGATGCGCACCGGGCTGCAACTGCGGCGGCCCAGTCACGCGCTCGGAAAGATGATCGGCGCGTACGAGGAGGGCACGCCGTTCGAGATCACCGGCACCGACTATCCGACGCGCGACGGATCGGGAATCCGGGACTACGTCCACGTATGGGACCTGGCGGCGGCACACGTGGCGGCTCTGCAACGGTTCGACTCGCTGTCGGAGCGGGAGTCGGTGATCAACCTGGGCACCGGCTCCGGGACGACCGTCCGCGAGCTGGCCGAGGCGTTCAACCGGGTGGTCGAGCGGCCGATCGAGCTGGTGGAGACGGCGCGGCGGCCCGGTGACGTGGCCGGGGCCTACACGCGCAGCGATCTGGCGTACCAGGTGCTGGGGTGGCGGGCGCGTCACTCGATCGAGGACGGGATCAGGCACTCGCTGGAATGGGCCGCCGTACGGGACTCCCGCCTCGGCGGCGGCGAATAGGGCCTGGACCGCGGGCGACTCCCGCCATATGATTCGTATACGAACTGTTCGTGTACGAAAGGAACGATGGACGAAGCAGAGGCGGCACGCGAGGTCGCACGGCTCTACCCGGCCGTCTACCGGCGGTTCAAGGCGTCCAAGCGGCCCGTCGCGGCCGGACTGACCGCGCGGATGCACGCCGTGCTCGCCCACCTCATGGCCGCGGGACCGCTGACGCTCGGCGAGCTCACCGAGCACCTGCAGCTGTCCAAGGCGGCCACCACCGAGCTGGTGGACCGGGTCGAGGAACGCGGGCTCGTGGCCAGGATCAGGGACGAGCGCGACAGACGGCGGGTGTTCGTCTGGGTCACCGACGAGGGCCGGGCCGCGGCCGCCGCGGCCTCGCCCCGGGTGCTGGCCGACGACATGCTGGCGCGTGCCGTACGCGAGATGACGCCGGAGGAACGCGAGGGGCTCGTCACCGGGCTCCGCGCGCTGCTGAGGGAGGAAGGTCCCGATGGATGACGCGGAGAGCTGCCAGAGCTGCGGGATGCCGATGCGGTCGGTGGACGACCACGCGCCCGGCCACCCCGAGAGCACCTGGTGCAGGCTGTGCAGCAAGCCCGACGGCACGCTGCAGGACTTCGACGAGCGGTTCGAGCGGATGGTGCAGTGGCAGACGCAGCGCACCGGCCAGCCCCGGGCCGAGGCGGAGGAGGCCACCAGGGCGTACATGCGCACCATGCCCGCCTGGCACGGCCACCCGAGGCTGATCCCGTGAACGTGCTCGGCGTCGACAACATCCTGGTCGACGTGGGTGACCTGGCGCGGGCCAGGGAGTTCTACGGCGGGGTGCTGGGGCTGCGGGAGAAGTTCTCGACGCGGGAGCTGGCGCTGTTCGCGATCGGCGAGGAGACGCCGGGGCTGCTCGTCCGGGCCCGCGAGGAGACGCCGGGGCCGCTCGCGCGTGAGGGACGGCCTGGCTCGATGCGGGTGTGGCTGGAGGTCCCCGACGCCCGCGCGGCCGCCCAGGAGGTGGGCGGGGAGGCGTTCGAGGTGCTCACCGGGTGGACGGTCGAGATCGCCGACCCGTGGGGGAACGTCGTGGGGCTGACGGACTACGCCAAACGGCCACGTCTCTCCCGTACGGGGACGGGAGGGACGTGACCGGTCAGCGGCTTGCCTCGCTCACGTAGTCGCCGAGTGGGCGCTTACTGGGCGATCCGGCCGAGCGGGAGCTCGACGGACGGAAGGCCGTTCTCGTCGGTGCCCTCGCTGTCCTTCAGTTCCGAGGTCACCTGGTCGGCCGGAGGCGCCGCGATCGACACCCTGGTGCCCCAGCCGGTGAAGCGCGTGTCGACGCTGATCGTGGCCTTGAGGCCGGGCTCGATCGCGTCCAGCGGGTACTTCGTGACCAGCCGCGTGGGCAGGCCCTTGGCGTTCACGGTGAGCTTCCACGACAAGGCGACCTTCGCCGTCTTCTTGCTGGGCAGGCCGAGCATCATGTTGCCGCGCAGGCTCGGGGAGATCTTGCGGAGGCTGCCCACGGTGATCTTGCCGGCGTAACCGCCTGATACGGGCTTGGCGCCCTTCAGCAGGGCCCTGAGCGTCGCCGGCTCGGTGATGTTGAGCGGCTGTCCATAGATGCCGGTGTAGCCGGAGAAAGGAATCCTGCCGAGCTTGTACCAGGTCTTGCCCTCCGGCAGGAGCTGCGAGAACAGGCCTCCGGAGGCGTAGGTCGTCCCGCGTACCGAGACGATGCGCTCGGGCGTCTTCAGTACCTTGACGACCTCACTGTCCTCCTCGCTCTCCTCGGCGACTGCCAGGATGGCGGGGTTGAACTTGCTCGTGGCGTCGGACGCGGCGACGCCGGACCCGCTGAACTGGTAGGCCCCTGTCCGGCGTACGAAGACGACGTTGACCTTGCCGTTCCCGAGGTTGGAGCGCTCGCTGAACCTCACGCCCTTGCCCGCGACGAACTGCTTCTTCACCGCGGTGAGCGGGTCCGTCCTCGGCGCGGCCTGAGCGGGCGCGGCGGCCACAAGCGTCGCGGCTGTCGCTAACGCCAGCCCTGTGATGATGCGCTTCATATCAATACCCTCGTCTCTTGATTAACGGAAGCGGAGAGGATCGTCCCAAACAAAGATCACGGGGATATCTCAACTGATTGTCCGCGACGAGGAAAAAGTGTGGATGTTTCGTGCAGACGGGGCCCCGGGAGATCCCGGAGCCCCGTCTGTCGAGCTTCCTTGTTATTGGACGTTGCCGTCGTCGTCCGGCGGGACGCTGACGTAGTTCCTGTCGATGGACGCGGGCGGCTCGGGAGCCTTCTTCACCAGTGCCTTTATGTCCACGACCTGGTCGGCGGGCGGCGCGGTGACCTTAACGGCGGTGCCCCACTCGGTGTAGCGGGAGACGGTCGCGGCCTTGAAGGTGAGCTTCTTGCTGAGCTTCACCGTCCACGTGATGGCCAGTCGCTTGACCAGCTTCTGCGGATCGAGTGTGAGCCGCCACGAGATGACGGTCCTGGCCGCCTTTCCGGTGGGCTTGATGGCGATCTGCTCGCGGAACGTCGGCGACACCTTGTACAACGCGCCGAACGTCGTCGAACCGCGATACTGCGAACCGCTCACCGACTTCTTCGTCGCCAGGAGGTATTTGAGCGTCGCCGGTTCAAAAACGTTGACGAGTTGGTCACCGAACGCAGCCGAACCGGCGCTGGCGTCCATGCCCACCCAGGTCGCGTGTTCGGGCATAAGCGTGCTGTAAAGGCCGCCGTTGACGTACTGGCGCTTTCCGGTGCTGACGAGGTAAATGCGTTCTGTCAGCAGATCGATGGAGTCGGCCAGGTCCGGATTCTTCGCGGCCGCCTTCTCCAGGCTCGCCCGCTCCTTCGCCGACAGGGAGGGGGTGCGGGTCACCTCCACGCCCGCGATGCCCTTGGCGTCGAGACCGATCGCGCCCACCCGGTCGGCACTGGTGTAGGAGTCGCCGCTGATGGTGATGTCGGTGTGCTCGGTGAGCTTGACCCCTTGCCCCGCGACGAACTGCTTCTTCAGCGCCGCGACCGGGTCCACCGGCTTGGCCTGCGCGAACGCGGGACTGGCCACGGCCAGCGCGGACACAGCCGCCGCGCCGGCGATCCATCGCCTCATAGATTGGGTGCCCTTCTTCAGATGTCGCGAAATATGGTGCTGAAGTGAGATCACTGTCACATAACGGGATAACCCAGACCCGATGACCTGGGCAGGTCAAGCTTGGGGCTAGGCTTCACTGGCGGAAACGCCCGGCACGCACCCAGAGCGTAGGAGCTCGCCGTGAGAGAGCGAGGCACGATGCCAACGAGCGGCGAAGCGTACGCGACAATTAGCGCAGTGACTCGGGCCGTCACACATCAGTCGGATAGAACAAGGACGGACCCTCGTGGACCTGTTCGAACATCAGGCGAAGGAGCTCTTCGCTGACTACGGCATCCCGGTGCCACGCGGCATTGTCGCTCACACCGTGGAGGAGGTGCGGGCGGCGGCCGAGCAGCTGACCGGCCGCGTTGTCGTCAAGGCCCAGGTGAAGACCGGTGGCCGTGGTAAGGCCGGCGGCGTGAAGGTGGCCGACGACGCCGCCGACGCGGTCGGCAAGGGCGAGGCCATCCTGGGCATGGACATCAAGGGCCACACGGTCCACAAGGTCCTCGTCGAGGAGGCCAGCGCGATCGCGGAGGAGTACTACTTCTCCTTCCTGCTCGACCGCGCCAACCGTACGTTCCTCGCGATCTGCTCCGCCGCCGGCGGCATGGACATCGAGGAGGTCGCCCACAGCGCGCCCGACAAGGTGGCCAAGGTCCCGGTGTCGGCGCTGACCGGCGTCGACCGCGCCAAGGCCCGTGAGATCGCGGTCGCGGGCGGGCTGCCCGAGCAGTCGCTCGACGGCGCCGCCGAGCTGATCGAGAAGCTGTGGTGCTGCTTCGTCGACGAGGACGCCACGCTGGTCGAGGTCAACCCGATGATCCTGTCGGCCGACGGCCAGGTGAAGGCCCTCGACGGCAAGGTCACCCTCGACGACAACGCCGCCTTCCGCCAGACGGACCACGAGGCGTTCGCCGACAAGGCCGCCGAGGACCCGCTGGAGGCCAAGGCCAAGGAGAAGGACCTCAACTACGTCAAGCTCGACGGCGACGTCGGCATCATCGGCAACGGCGCGGGCCTGGTCATGTCCACGCTCGACGTGGTGGCGTACGCGGGCGAGGGCTTCCCCGGCAAGCCGTCCCCGGCCAACTTCCTCGACATCGGCGGCGGCGCGTCGGCCGAGGTCATGGCCTCCGGCCTGGAGATCATCCTCTCCGACCCGTCCGTGAAGTCGATCTTCGTGAACGTCTTCGGCGGCATCACCTCCTGCGACGCGGTGGCCAACGGCATCGTCTCGGCCTTCAAGCTGCTGGAGAGCCGCGGCGAGGCGGTCACCCACCCGCTGGTGGTTCGACTCGACGGCAACAACGCCCAGCTCGGGCGGCAGATCCTGGCCGACGCCGCGCTCCCGCGCGTCGAGCTGGTGGACACGATGGACGACGCGGCCAAGCGGGTCGCCGAGCTCGCTGCGGTAGGTGCGTGACATGGCTATCTGGCTGACCGAGAACAGCAAGATCATCGTTCAGGGCATGACCGGCGGTGAGGGCACCAAGCACACCCGCCGCATGCTCGCCTCCGGCGCCCGCGTGGTCGGCGGCGTCAACGCACGCAAGGCGGGGACGACGCACGAGGGCCTGCCGGTGTTCGGCACGGTCAAGGAGGCCGTGGAGGCCACGGGCGCCGACGTGTCGGTCGCGTTCGTGCCGCCGGCGTTCACCAAGAGCGCCGTCATGGAGGCCGTCGACGCGGAGATCCCGCTCTGCGTGGTGATCACCGAGGGCGTGCCGGTCCACGACTCCACCGCGTTCTGGGCGTACGCGATCGAGAAGGGCAACAAGACCCGGATCATCGGCCCCAACTGCCCAGGCATCGCCTCGCCCGGCGCCTCCAACGCCGGCATCATCCCCGCCGACATCACCACCGCCGGCCGCATCGGCCTGGTGTCCAAGTCGGGGACGCTGACGTACCAGCTCATGTACGAGCTGCGCGACTTCGGCTTCTCCACGGCGGTGGGCATCGGCGGCGACCCGGTCATCGGCACGACGCACATCGACGCCCTCCAGGCCTTCCAGGAGGACCCGGCCACGGACGCGATCGTGATGATCGGCGAGATCGGCGGCGACGCCGAGGAGCGCGCGGCGGCCTACATCGAGCAGCACGTGACCAAGCCCGTGGTGGCGTACGTGGCCGGCTTCACGGCGCCCGAGGGCAAGACGATGGGTCACGCGGGGGCGATCGTCTCCGGGTCGGCCGGCACGGCCCAGGCGAAGAAGGAAGCCCTGGAGAAGGTGGGCGTCCGCGTCGGCAGGACGCCGTCGGAGACCGCCCGCCTGATGCGGGAGATCATGCAGGCGCGTTGATACGTGGTTCTTGATCCGCCCCGCCGGTGCGTCTCGCCGTGCGGGGCGGAGTCTTTTTGCTTTTTTACGGCAGGCCGCCCCCACCGCCACCCGCCGCACAGGGCTGAGGGCCTCCAGGAACACGGCCGCTGACCGGATGGTGGCCCGGCGCCGTTACGCGCGAATTCTCAGCCGGTGGCGTGGGCGTCGTCCCACCCCTGCGATGATGCAGGGGCGCCCCCCGGCGGATCGGCCGGTTCGTGGATCGGCAGGAAAGTCGGGTGTGGCGGCGAGTCAACCAAGCGTTGGTCGGGAAAGCTTGAGAAAATAACATCTTGTGACGGCGCTACTCGAACAGGTACTTGGACGGCTGCCCGGCGTCTCGAGTGACGACGACGAGGCGCGCCGGCCCCTGCCTGTCTCCGGCATGCTCGCCGCCGCCATGACGCTCGGCGTCGGGCTCGCCGTCCTCACCACGCTGACCCTCGTCGGCTGGATCGCCGCGCCGCGAGGCACGCTGGGCACCGGGCTTCCCGGAGTGTTCAGGACGGCCGCCCAGGTGTGGCTGGCCGCGCACCACGCCGGGTTCGCCATTCCCGGCGGCAAGGTGGGGCTGCTGCCGCTCGGCCTGACCATCCTGCCCGCCGTCCTGCTCTACCGCGCCGCGCGCTGGATGGCCCGTGACGCCGACCTGCGGCTGCGGCTGCCGGCACGGCTGCCCAAGAACAGCCCGCGGGAGAAGGCCAACGCCCGCCGCCGCGCCCAGCTCGTCCTCGTGGCGCAGGCGGGCGTCTCGCTGGCGGCCCCATACGCGCTGCTGGCCGGGTTGATCGCGCTCGTCGCGCGCAACGACATCACCCAGCCGTTCATCGGTGAGGCGCTGGTCAGCCACTTCGCGCTGGCCTTCCTCGCCGGGGCGGTGGCGACCGCCCGCACGATCGGCCCCTGGCGGGCCATGCTGCGGCTGCTGCCCGAGCGGGTGCGCGCACTGACCGTCGGCACGGCCGTCGCCATCGCGGTGCTGCTGGCGGCCGGGCTCGTCCTCGTCCTGGTCGCCCTGGTCCTGAACTTCGGCCAGGTGCGCGCGCTGTCCGACGTCCTGGCGCCCGGGTTCGTGGGCGGCGTGCTGCTCCTGCTGGTCCAGGCGCTCTACCTGCTCAACACCGTCATCTGGGCCGCCTCCTACATCGCCGGCCCCGGGTTCGCCGTCGGCGCCGGCACGCTGGTCGCGCCCACGGGCGTGCAGCTCGGCACGGTGCCCAGCCTGCCGCTGCTCGGCGCGCTGCCCGAGAGCGGGCCCGTGCCCGGCTGGACGATGGCGGTGATCGCGCTGCCGTTCGCCGCCGGGGCCGTGGCCGGGGTGGTGGTGGCCAGGATGGCGCCGTCGCCCTCGTACGAGGCCGCGCCGCTGTGGGGCTTCTTCACCGGGATCACCACCGGCCTGGTCGCGGCCCTGCTCGCCGCGCTGTCCGGCGGCCCGATCGGCGGCGGCCGGCTGGCCACGGTCGGCCCCTCGCCGTGGGAGGTCGCCCTGTCGGTCGGCCTGGAGGTGGGCGTCGCCGCGGGCATCTCCGCCGGCGTGACCAACCTGCTGCTCCTGAACCGCCGCGCCCGCCTCCCGCTCGACAAGGCCGCTGCCCCCGTGCGCAAGGCCGGCGCCGCGATCGCCAGGGCCGCCAGCAAGGTCGGCCTGGCCGAGGCCGACGCTCGCCCGCTGCCCGGCCACTGGATGGACGCCACCGAGGCCGACACCCAGGAGATCCCGGTCATCCGCGACGACTGGCAGGACGAGCACGCCTCGGCGGCGGCGGAGACGATGTCCCAGGCGCGCCCGGCGCAGGCGGAGCAGCCACGGCCGCCGCGTACGGACATCGTGGACGAGTCGGACGACCGGGGTGGCCACGTGATCTACGTCGACCCGTACGCGTGGGACCGCGACTGATACCTGATGTAACCCCGTACAACTCATGTTGTTGAACGGCATCAATCGCTATTGCACGGACCCCATGAAGCGTTTACACATAAAGGGCACGGGGACGAAACGCCACCTTTTATGTAAACGGGTGACTACTTTCAAGGGGAGAAATGTTACGCGCCATCCGTCCTGGTCGTGCTGTGTGCGCGACCGTCACAGCCATCGCCACGCTGATCATCATGGCCCTCCCGGCACACGCGGCCGTAGGCCGACTCACGTTATTCACCGACACTAATTTCGCGCAGCCGACGACGAACATCAGCTACGAATCCTGCCAGGCCTTCATCGGCGTGGTGCCCGGCCGTCGAGCCGGCTCCTTCGACAACCAGCCGCTCCCCAACTGTCAGGTCGTCCTGCACGCGCTCAGCGGCGACCTCACGCTCTGCGCCGGACGCGCCGTCGTGCCGCCCGCGTACCGCCAGGCGATCTTCTACGAGATCCGTACGGGGAACAGCGTTCCCTGCGCGCCCTAGCGGCGCCGACTCCCAGCCCCCGGCAGCCGGGGAGGCTGTCGGGGGCTGTTTCCCGACCGAGGGGGGACCATGAGGAAGACCGCTCTCTTAGCCATGCTCGCGCTCGTGCCGCTGCTGGGGCCGCCCGCGGCCGATGCCGCCGTCACCAAGCCGCCGGACGTGGACGCCGTCGGCTCGTGGAACACCGCGGCGCTGGAGATCGTCCGGCTGAAGCGGGCCGGCGATGCCGACGCCGCCAGGACGTACGCGATGGTCAACGTCGGCATGTACGACGCGGTCAACGGCATCGCCACGGCCCGCGGTGACCACGCTCGTACGTCCGCGATCCAGCAGGCCGACACGGACGGCAACCCCTACACCGACAAGGTGGACACCTGGCGGGCGCGGGCCGGCAACCCGGGCACCTCACCCGAGTACGTCTCCGGGCACAGCACGTTCAGCGGTGCCGCGGCGGCTGCCTTGGCCGGCTTCTTCTGCGACGACAGGATCCCCTTCACGCTCGTCACCGACTCCGCGCCGATCGATCCGGCCACGGGACGGCCGTGGGAGCGCCGGTTCCCCGGCTTCTCGGCCGCCGCCGGGGACGCCGGCAGGTCGCGGGTGTTCGGTGGGCTGCACTTCGAGTTCAGCAACCGGGATGGGCTGGCGATGGGCTCGAACGTCGCCGCGGAGATCCTCGCCAGGCGACTGCTGCTGAGATCCGGCCCCACGCATGTGGGCGCGTGTCCACGCTGACAGAAGTGGAGCGGTGTCATCCGTCCGGGGTGGTGGCTCGCTGGCGATTCACCCCGGTTACTTCGGTTACTTCGCTTTCGCGGTGGAGGGCAGTCGGCGCGTGGCTGGGCGCAGTGCCCAGGACGCGACCGCCAGCGCCGCGAAAGCGCCGGGGGCGATGAGGTTGTCGAGGGTGTGGTGCGCCGCGAGCTGGGACGCGCACGCGCCGATCATGTTGATCACGATGCCGGCGTAGGCCCATTCCTTCAGCCGCGGCAACCCCGGGACCAGCAGTACCGCCGCTGCGATGATCTTGGCCGTGCCCAGGATCGTGGCCAGATAGGCGGGGTATCCCAGCTCGATCATCATCGGGTAGAACGGCGCCATCCTGAGCAGGTCCATCGCGCCGCCGACCGCGCACTCACCGACGACGACGGCGGTGATGACCCAGTAGGCGGCGCCGGCACGGCGGGGGTGTGCGGTCGCGGTGGTGGTCATGGCCGTGGGCATGGGCGGGGTTC
>NZ_JAHKRL010000107.1 GCF_019396405.1 Nonomuraea rhizosphaerae
GGTGGGCGGGACCAGCGGGGGACCGCCGCGGTGCAGCACGACCCCCCACACGCCGCCGCCCGCCAGCGGGACGGAGCCGGCCGCCACCCCGGCCGTCGCCGCCGCGGCGACCAGCGCCGCGATCAGGGCCAGGACCAGCCAGTACGGCAGGCGCCGCGCTGTGGCGACAGCGATCACGTGAAACTGGCCGGGTGGAGCTGGCGGGCCAGCGCCTCGACGCCCTCGGGCGCGCGCACGCCCAGCACCGTGGACGACAGCGGCAGCACCGCGAACCGCTGCGCCTTGATCGCGGGCACGTCCTTGAGCGCCGGATTGGCCAGCAGGAACTTCTTCTTGTCCGCCACCGTCCGGTCGCCGTAGTCGTAGATGACGATCACGTCGGGGGCGCGCTCGGCGACCTGCTCGAACGACGCGTCGCCGTACGCCTTGGGCAGGTCGGCGAACAGGTTCACCCCACCCGCCCGGGTGATCATGTCGTTGCCGATGCCGGCGCCGCCCGCGGTGAAGGCAGTCTTGTCGCCGCTGTCGTAGACGAACACCTTGACCGGCTTGACCTTGCCGATCTTCTGCTCGACCCCGTCCAGCACGCCGCGGAACTCGGTGACGCGCTGCTCGGCGCGGTCGCTCACGCCGAAGATCCGGCCGATCGTGCGGACCTCCTCCTCCAGCAGGTCCATGGTCACCGGACCGTTCGGGCATTCCTCCGTGTTGAGGAAGGAGTTGATCCCGGCCTTGGCCAGCGTCTCGCGGCTACGCCCCTCCTTGTCGTCGAACGCGCTGCTCCAGCCGCCGTAGACGAAGTCGGGCTCGGCCGACAGCAGCGCCTCGTACGAGGGGTACTCCTTGGCGAGCACCTTGACGCTGTTGTAGGCGGCCTCGTACTGCGGGGAAATGCGATCATCGAGATAGGCCGTGCCGGCCATCGACTTCTCCAGCCCGAGCGCGAGCATGATCTCGGTGACGTGCTGGTTCATCGTGACCGCCCGCCGCGGGGCCGCCTGGTAGGTGGTGCTCACCCCGCAGTTGGTCACGGTGAGCGGGAATCCCGCGCCGGAGGCCTGGGCGGCCGGAGGCGGGGAGGCGCCGGGCTGAGAGTTGCCGCAACCGGTGACCAAACCGGCGATCAGCAAGACGAGTACCAGGAGCGGGAGGGGGACCGAGCGTCGGCTCGTCATGGGCAGAACCTTTCCTGACCGGCATGACGGGGCGGGATCGCTGGAGAATGCCCGCGCCACGGGCAGCGGGAAAGGCGTCACGCCGTACGCACGACATGGCGACCACCGTCCTCTCTTGGGGAGATCCGCCCCAATTCCTTCGAGGAGGCGACCGCGTGAGTCTCCTGGCTCTCGGGTCGACGCTCACCCCGGCCTTCCCACCCTGGTCAGGGCAGTGGCCTTGCTTCGGGGATCGCTCACCGATCACAGTGGCGGGACCGCGCCGGATTCACACCGGCTTCCTCGTTCCGCCGTCGCCTTCGTCCGGCATCGTCTCATACGCGGGCTTCCGCCCCCAGGGCGTGTCGGCTGGCGGGTTCCCGCCATGAGTCATCCGCGGACGGCCCACAGGCGAATAACCGGACGCGTGCCGGATGCGAGCGGACCGTCACCACTCGGCTTCTCCCGCAAGCCCATTGACCGTTCTCCCGGCTCCGCTTACCTTACTTATTGCGAATAACTCGCAATTGCGAGATTCATGCAAGCTATCCACGAGGAGGCTGACCATGGCACATGTCGCATTCGAAGAGATCGAGGACCTCACCGTCTGCGTGAGGGCGCACACACCGGCAGTCGACACCGAGTTCGCCTGGAACGAGGACGACTGACACGTGATCGACCGCGGGAGGCCGCAGGCCCGGGTCTCCCGCACCCCGACCGCACGACTCCGGAGGCCTGCCGGATGACCCTCCCGCTCCGCATCGCCCCCGGACACCAGCTCTACCCGGGCGCCGACGGCATCTGGCGCTGCCAGGAGCCCGACGGCCGCGTGACCCGCATCCTCACTCCCGGCGCGCTCATGCGGCGCCTCCCGCAAGCCCTGGCCGGGACCATCCCGATCGACGAGGATCTGGCTGACCTGCTGCGAGCCCTGGAGGAACGCGGGATCCTCACCCGCCAAGAGGCCCCCGTTCTCCTGGCCGACCGCGTCGTCCACGTCGTCGGGGACACTCCCGTCGCCGACATGACCGCCGCTCTCCTCCAGCCGCAGGTCAAGGTGGTACGCGGCCCGCTGGAGTCGGTCGAGGGCGTGGACCTGGTCATCGCCTGCGAGGACTGGCTCCCTGACACCGAATGGCAGCGCATCGACCGGTTGTGCGCCGGCGTTCCCTGGCATCGCTGCCACACCGACGGACTGTCCTTCCGCATCGGGCCGTGCACGATCCCCGGCCGCACCGCGACCTACGCCGACACCCGCGCCCGCCGGCTCGCCGCCGCCCGGCTGCCGGACGAGCTGCTGACGCTGTGGCAACGGCTGGACTCCGGCGACCACCTGTCCGGCCATCCATGGACCGCTTCGAGCCGGGTCGCGGCCGGGCTGCTGGCCGATGACGCGCTTGCGGTCCTGTCCGGGCGTACGGCCCCGAGCGAGGGCCACCAGCTGATCGTCGGCGCCTCGCTGACCCGCCATCCCGTACTGCCGCTGCCGAGGCCCGGCTGGGAGTGGAGCGCCTCGCCCGAACAGCTCGTGGATCCCGAGTTCGGGCTGATTACGCGGGTGGTGCGCGAGCGCGGCGCGCTGGACGCCTGCGTGATCTACCGGGCTTACGTGGCGGCTACCGACCGGTTCGCGCCGTGGAAGGCCGACCGGGTGGCCGGCGGCGCCGCCTTCGACGAAGGCCAGGCCCGCAAGGCCGCCATCGGCGAGGCGGTGGAACGCTACTGCGGAAACGCCGTCCCCAACGATCTGATCCAAGGCAGCTACGCCGGGCTGGACGTCGAGGCGATCGATCCGCGGGAGCTCGCCCTGTACGCGCCGCACCAGTACGCGGCCCCCGGCTTCCCGTTCACCCCCTTCGGCCGCGAGCTGGCGGTCGAGTGGGCGACGGGGCGCGATCTGGCCGGCGGCCAGGAGGTCCTGGTGCCCGCCCCGCTGGTCTACCTCAACCACACCCGCCCGCCGCACACCAACATGCACGCCAATGCGGGCATCGCCGCAGGCCCCAGCCTGGAGCGAGCCGAACGCTCGGCGCTGGAGGAGCTGTTCGAGCGCGACGCGGTCACGCTGTGGTGGCTGCGCGGCGAGCAGGCCGTCCGCTTCACCCCTTCCGGCTCGGCCGGTCCGGTCGCGGAGGCGACGAGCCGCGGCTTGTCGGTGACCTTCCTGGCGATCCCCTCACCGTTCGGCGTCCCGGTCATCGGGGCCTTTCTGGAGGATCGCGCTCGCCAGGTCGTCGCGTTCGGCACCGCCTGCCGGGCCGATCCGGAGACGGCGGCGGCCAAGGCGTTCACCGAGGCGGTGGTCTCGTACACGATGAGCCTGGGCCTGCTGGACGGCGACGCCCCGCTCTGGCGCACTGCCGATCATCCCTACCGGCCGTTCCGCGCCGACCGGAGTTATCGCGACGCCTTCCGCCCCGACTGGCATGACCTGACCGACCTGGAGCTGAACCTGCAGCTCTTCCTCGACCCACGCATGCAGGGCCCGTCGCTGGACCGGCTACGCGATCCTCGCCCCGGCCCGCCGCCTGAGCCTGTCGACCCCGGCGACCACGTCAAGCGGCTGTCGGGGGCGGGACTGCGGGCGGTGGGCGTGGATCTGACCACGCCCGACGTACGCGCCACCGGGCTGCGCGTGGCGCGGGTCGTGGTGCCCGGCCTGTACGGCAACGCGCCCGCGGCCTTCCCCTTCCTCGGCGGATCCCGGCTCGGTAAGGCCGCCGACGAGCTGATCCTCGATCCCCTTCCCTTCGCGTGAGGAGTGCTTCTGAGATGCGGATCGGACTGGCCCTGGGCTACCACGGGGAACCCATGACGGAGATCCTGCCGCTGGTCGAGCACGCCGACCGGGTCGGCGTGGACTCGGTGTGGAGCGTGGAGGAGTACGGCGCCGACGGGGTCAGCGTGCTGGCCTACCTGGCGGCCAGGACCGAGCGGATCAAGCTCGGCACCGGCATCCTGCAACTGGCCGGCCGCACCCCGGCCAACACCGCGATGACCGCGCTGACCCTGGACATCCTGTCGGAGGGCAGGCTGCTGCTCGGGCTGGGCGTGTCGGTGCCGTGGATCGTGGAGGGCTGGCACGGCGTCCCGTACGGAAAGCCGCTGGCCCGTACCCGCGAGTACGTGGAGATCCTGCGCAAGGCGATCCGCTGCGACGATCGAGTCACCCACGACGGCGCGTACTACCAGCTCCCCTACCAGGGCCCGGACGCCACAGGACGGGCCCGCCCGGTAAAGGCGCTGCTGGACCCGGTACGCACCACGATCCCGACCTACCTGGCCGGCATCGGGACGGGCATGGTGCGCCTGGTGGGGGAGATCGCCGACGGCTGGCTGCCCGGCTTCTACTCCCCGGAACGCGAATCCGTCATCACCACACCGCTCGACGAAGGACTCAAACGCTCCGGCCGCGACCCGGAAGCCGTCGAGATCACCGTGATCACCCATGCCGTCCGCACCCGCGACCTGGACAAGGCCCGCGACGAGCTGCGCCCGCTGTATGCCGCCTACCTCGGCCCGGACGTGCCCGGCGTCCGCAACACCTACTTCGACCTGGCCCGCGAGATCGGCTTCGAGGCCGAAGCCGAGACGATCCGCGCCCACCACCGCGAGGGCCGCCGCGCCGAGGCGATCGCCGCCGTGCCGGACGCGCTGCTGGACGAGGTCGCCCTGCTCGGGCCGCTGCCGCGGATCGTCGACCGGCTGGCGGCGTGGAAGGAGTCGCGGGTCGGGACGCTCGCCCTCATCACCCGCGACAGCAAGCTGCTGGAGGCGGTCGTATGAGACGTCTGCCGACGCTGATGGCGGCGCTGGTCGCGGCGCTGGTCGCGGCGCTGGTCGCGGCGCTGGCGCTGACCGCGTGCTCGCAGGCGCCGGCCGCGCGACCGGCGGACCAGGCCACAGCACAGGAGACTTCCGCCACGCGACAGGCGGCACCCGCCGCCCAGGCCGGCTTCCCGGTCACCATCACCAACTGCGGGCGCGCCCTCACCTTCGACAAGCCGCCCGCCAAGGTGGTGACCGGCTACCAGCCCGCCCTGGAGACCCTGCTCGCGCTCGGCCTGGGAGACCGGGTCGCCGCCCGTACGAGGTTCTCCGAGAGCGCGTTCCTGCCGGGGCAGAAGGAGGCGTACGACAAGATCACGGAGATCTCGCCGTCGATCATGCTGCCGCAGAAGGAGGTCATGCTCGCCCAGGGCGCGGACTTCGTCCTGGACAACACGATGAGCAGCTTCGACGCCGCCGGCGGCTTCGCCACCGTGCAGGAGCTGAACACGGCCGGCACCCCCGTCTACATCATGGGCAACTGGTGCAGCCCCGAGGAGACGCTGAAGTTCACCCTCGACGACACCTTCACCGACCTGCGCAATCTCGGCGCGATCTTCGGCGTCCCGGACCGCGCCGACAAGCTGATCACCGACCTGCGGGACAAGCTCGCCGACGTACGCAAGCGCGTCAGCAGCAGGCCACCGGTCAAGGTGCTGGCCACCGACGGCGGCAAGGGCCCGGTCAACGCCTACGGCGGCGCCGGCCTGACCAACCAGATGATCACCGAGGCGGGCGGGGTGAACGTGCTGGCCGACGTCAAGGGCGACTACACCGAGGTCAGCGTCGAGAAGGTCAGCGCGGCTCAGCCCGAGGCGGTCCTGGTCAGCGACTACGCCGAGCTGCTCGGTGAGAAGATGCCGAACGCGCAGGCCAAGGCCGCCGACACGTTCGCCATCGCCAAGGACAGCCCCGCCGCCAAGGCCAAGCGTTTCCTCGCCGTGCCGGTCGCAGCCCAGCACCCCGGCTACCGCAACATCCTGGCCATCGTCGACATCGCCCGCTTCCTGCACCCCGACGCCTTCACCCAATGATCACCCGCCCGCCTCCTGCCCACCTGACCGCACAAGCGCATGCTCGGACAAGGCGCCAGATCCGGGCTCAGCTCGGCGAACTGAACGCCGAAGCCGCCCACCCCCTCCAGGCCTGCGAACTGCTCACCTCCGGCATGCTGATCCGGCCCGCAGACAAGCGGGCCAGGTGTGGCGGGCGGCATAGGCCCTCATTCAGGCCGCGTCGCTCCGCATCTGGTGCATGGTGATCGGAGACAGCCCTTCCAGCGCCATCACGACCCCGGGATGACGCAGCAGCGCCCGGCGAACCACCATGTCGGTGGCCAGCAGAAGTGCCAGATGACGGACGGCATGCGCGACCACGTTGCCCACCTCCACCCGCTCCGGCGTCGGAGTTGCGGGCGTGCTGCCCTGAGCGATACGCAGGACAGCCAGTGCGTCAGCGGGCAGCTGCGGCTTCGGGTCCGGACACACCGCATAAGTGAGGATGACTTGTCCTTCGCGCCGATAGCGCCAGCTCGTGGAGTGCACGACAGTGGACGATTCCTCCCGCGGCAGTTCGCAGCTGCGACGGACGGCCTCGTCGGGACTCTCGCCGGCTTCGGGTACGACCAGGATGCGCCGGTACGACCAGCCGCCCGCCTGATCCACCCGAAGCATGATCGTCTCGACCACGACCGGCGCGAGATCGGGCGTCCGCACCGTCACGAATCGTCTCGTCATCATCGTCTCCCCACACGCTATGTCCCTCAGGGACGCCCTCTCGTGGACGTCCCACTCGCGTGATACTTCGCCCCGGGACCCGCTACGGACGACGGAAGGCAACCGCCATAGATTTTCAGCTGCCAAATCAATGCAGCTTCCATCCCCGGAGGCGGCCGACGCCGAAGCACTCGGCACGAGAAGGCCACCGCGGATGACGTACGGACCTGCCGCCATGACCGAAGGAGGCCCTCATGCCCGACACCAGCCCGCCGGTGCGGCGGTCGCTGTTCCTGCACGCGCCGATCCGGCGCAGGCCACGCGTGGTCCTGGAGCAGATGCTGGCCCTGGTGGATGACGACACCCCGCCCGACGGCCCCGAAGGGCCCGTCGCGGTGCTGGAGCGGCGGCTGGCCGACCTGCTGGGCAAGGAAACCGCGCTGTTCTTCCCCAGCGGCACGATGGCTCAGCAGAGCGCGTTGCGCGTGCACGCCGACCGGCTCGGCCGGCGCACGTTCGCCGCCCACCCGCAGTCGCACCTGGACGTGTGGGAGGAGCAGGGCTACAACGCCGTCCACAGCCTGCGGATGCGCCGTACCGGCGACCCGCACGAGCTGATGACGGCCGCCGACCTGGAGGCGATCGGCGAGCCGCTGGCGACGGTCGTCTGGGAACTGCCGCAGCGCGACATCGGCGGCCTGCTCCCCGAATGGGATGATCTGTGCGAGCAGGTCGCGCTCGTACGCGCCACCGGCGCCGCCGCCCACCTGGACGGCGCCCGGCTCTGGGAGGCCCAGACCTACTACCAGCGCCCCTTCGACGAGATCGCCGCCCTGTTCGACACCGTCTACCTCTCCCTCTACAAAAGCCTGCAAGGGGTGCGCGGCGCCGTACTCGCCTCCGACACGGCCACCATGAAGGTGGCACAGGTGTGGCGGCAACGACTCGGCGGCGGCATCCGCGACGCCTGGCCGCTCGCCCTGGCCGCGCTGGTCCACCTCGACACCCTGGCCGATCAGATGCCCGCCTACCGCGAGCACGCCATCGCCATCGCGACCGCGATCAACGCCGACGGCACCGCCCGCGCCTACCCCGACCCACCGCAGACCCCGCTGTTCCACATCCACCTGCCCGCCGACCGGCGCGCCGTCGAACAGGCCGGCCAGGCGATCCTCACCGAACACGGCATCCAGCTCTGGGGCCGGGTACGTTCGGCGTCCGAGCCCGGCCGATGCGCCTTCGAGGTCAGCGTCGGCGAGAACGCCATGGAGTTCAGCCCCGACGAGGTGGTCGCCCTCCTACACGACCTGCTGGCCCGCGCCACCTCCGCCGCTTACGTGCCGTCACGGCCGTAACAGGCGAGGACGACCAGCACAGTGGAAAGGGAGACGACCAGAAACCGCGCCTGCCCCCGATGTCCGTATCTGCATCGTGATGCTACACGCGCCGGCCGCCCCTCCTTCTCCGCCTGCGTGATCTGTAACGCGGCGAGGCGCACTTCACGGACAACGTCGTCCCCGAGATCGACAGACGGCTCCAGCAGATCACCGACCAGGAGCAGGAAAAATTGGCGGCCGCACTGAGAGCTGCCCCAGAGGACTACACGAACGCCAAGAAGATCGGCGGTATCTACCATGCGACTTTGGGTGAGCGAGTACTTCAAGCGGGTGGCGTTCGCAGCCGGTCTGCCGCCGATCCGTTTCCATGATCTCCGGCATGGCGCGGCCACGCTCAGCTTTGCGGCGGGCAATGACATGAAGACCACGAGCGCGATGCTGCGCCACTCGTCTCAGGCGATCACGTCGGATACGTACACGAACGTGCTGCCGGAGCTGACGCACGCGACGGCCGGAGCGAGTGCTGCCCTGGTCCCGCACTGCCGTCGTGAGGGACCGTCCGAGACCGAAGGTCTCCCCTAGCCGCCCTGCCAAGCCATCAGATTCTCGGTCAGCCAAGAACCGCAGGTCTCAGGCTAGAAGTAGGCGCGCCCTGCAGGATTCGAACCTGCGACCGTCGGATTAGAAGTCCGGTGCTCTATCCAGCTGAGCTAAGGGCGCTTAAATTTGCCGTCTGACCAGGATATTCACTGACCATATGAGACGGTAGCATAATCGTGCACCGATCCAACAGTATCGGATTTGGAGGGCCCATGGAGCGATCCCGGAGACGGCCCCGAAGACAGGCGCCTCCTTCGTCTCCCCTGCTCGACCTGGTGCCCTCCTGGGAGCTGTCCTTGCGGGCGGCCGACAAGTCGCCCGGGACGATCCGGAGTTACCTCGACAGCGTACGCGTCCTCGCCCTGTTTCTCTCCGAGCGTGGATTGCCGGTGGAGGTGGAGGCGGTGGAGGCCGCGGGGGTGCGGGCGTTTCTTGATGACAGCACGGCGACGACCAGCGCGGGGAACGCGCACAAGCACTTTCGGAACCTGCGGGTGTTCTTCAACTGGGTGATCGCTGAGGAGGAGCGTACTGCGGGGACGCCCATGGAGGGGATCGATCCACCCAAAGTGGGGCATCGTCCGGCTGAGTTGTTGAGTGAGCGGGAGTTGGAGACGCTGCTGGAGGTGTGTTCCGGGGGGTCGTGGGTGGATCGCAGGGATACGGCGATCGTGCGGGTGCTCATGGACAACGGGATGCGGTTGTCGTGGTTGGCGGGGCTGCGGTACTGCGGGGGCAATGAACAGCAGGCCCCAGATGAGCAGGCCCAGGATGAGCAGGTGGGGGATGTGTGGTTGGGGCGGGGGTTGTTGCGGGTCCTGCGCGGCCAGTCATCGCCTCAAGATGGGGGCGGGCAGGATGTGTACCTTGCGCCGATAGGGAGTCGGACGGCTGCGGCGATCGACCGGTACGTGCGGGCGCGGGCTCGGCATCCGCACGCGGCCTCTCCCTGGTTGTGGCTGCCGGTACGAGGGATCACGGCCGAGGGCGGGGAACGGCGGCTGACCGCCACGGGCATCCAGCAGATGCTGGAACGGCGGGGGCGCGAGGCGGGGATCGCGGGGCGGCTGCATCCGCACCGGTTCCGGCAGACGATGGCCGACGGGTATCTGGAGGCCGGCGGGGATCCCGGGGAGTTGATGAGGATCGCCGGGTGGAAGAGCGCCGAGGTGGTGCGGAGGTACGCGGAGGCGGCGGCCAGGTCCGAGTGAGGGTCTTGGGCGGCGAGGTCCGGGGAGGCCACTAGCCTGCCGGGTTCGAGTGAGGCCCCTAGCCTGCCAGGTCCGAACGAGGAACCCCTGAGTGGCCAGGTGCGAGTCAGGGGCCCCTCAAAGGCCATGTCCAGGTGAGGGGACCCCTATGTTGAGCGAGGCGTCGATCTCCGGACAAACAGGGACGTTCTCACCGGTCCAGAAACGGGTGCGACGGTCAGCTCGTCAGGGCGATGACCGCCCACATGAACGCCGCCCCCGCCACCGTCGCCACCAGCGTGGGCGCCGTGGCGCGGTTGGCCGCGTGGGCCTCGGGCAGGATGTCGGCCGTCGCCAGATACAGCAGGAACCCGGAGAACAGCCCCAGGTAAGCCTCCAGCACCCCCTCCGGAATGGTGATCAGCGTCGTCAAAGTGGCCCCGGTCACCGGGGCGAGGGCGTCGAGGACGAGCAGGGTCAGCGCCCGCCGTCGCGCGTTCCCGTACAGGGAGGTGATGGTGTAGGTGTTGAAGCCGTCCGTGAAGTCGTGCGCGATGACGCCGATGGCGACCGCCACCGCCAGCGTGCTGTCGCTCTGGAACGCGGCGCCGATCGCCGCCCCGTCCAGCAGGCTGTGGACGACGAGCCCGGCGCCGGCGACGAGGCCGACTCCGGCGTGGGTGTGCCGGTGGGAGGCGTAGTCGCCCTCGTGGGCGTCGTGCATGGCCATCGAACGTTCGGCGACGTGGATGCCCAGGAACGCCAGCGCGAGCATGAGCATCGGCACCGGCACCCCGCCGAGTGTGGCCGCGTCCGGGGAGAGCGCCTCCGGCAGCAGGTCGAACGCCACCACGCCCAGCATCACGCCCGCGGCGGCGCCGAGCACGAGGTGGCGGCGTTTCTTGACACGGTCCGCGACCAGCCCGCCGAGCAGCGTCATCAGGAAGGCAGCCAACGACAGCAGGATCGGCATGGAACTCCACGCTAGGGGTTGCGGGACTGCGGCACAGTAAAACGCCAGGCGGGAGCGGTGTAAAAGGGTCTAAGCTGTCGTGGCATGTTCGCGACGCTCCTGCACGAGGTTCCTTTGCAGGGCGGGGACGTGACAGACGGGGTGGTCCGGGTCGGTGACACCGTGCGCAGGCCGGCGCGCCCGTCGACGCCCGCCGTGCACGCATTGCTCCGCCATCTGGAGGCGGCCGGGTTCGAGGGCGCGCCCCGGGTGGTGGGCATGGACGGGCTCGGGCGCGAGATCCTCACCTACATCCCCGGTACGACCGGCCTCACGATGGCGACGGTCACCGACGAGGCGCTGGTACGGCTGGCCGCGCTGCTGCGCGACTTCCACGACGCCACGGCGAGTTTCCCGCTCACGCTCGACGGCTGGGAGGGCGGCTCGAACGACGACGCCGCCCCGGAGGTCGTCGGGCACTGCGATCTGACCATCGAGAACGTGATATTCCGCAACGGGCTGCCGCATGCGTTGATCGACTTCGATCTGGCGCGGCCGACGACGCGGCTGTTCGACATCGTCACGACGCTCAGGCACTGGGCGCCCATCGCCGACCCGGTCGATCTTCCTCCGCTGCAGCGCGGGCTGGACGTCGGCACGCGGTTGCGGTTGTTCTGCGACGCGTACGGCGTGCCGCCCCGGGAGCGGCGACGGCTGCTGGAGCTGTCCAGGCTGCGCTTCCACCGCTCGTACACGGTCATGCGCGAACGCGCGGAGGCGGGCGGGAGCTGGGCCAGGATGTGGGCGAGCGGCGCGGGCGAGCGGATCCGCCGCGCGACCGCCTGGCTGGACGCCCACGAAGATAGGCTGCATGCGCATTTGGTGTGAAAAGTCGGGCTTGTCCGCCCGCCGTGGGCCCTCCGCTCCTCGTGGGTTTTCCGCCCGCCGTGGGCCCTCCGCTCGTCGTGGGTTTTCCGCCCGCCCCAGCTCCCCCGCCCGGTCGGGCTCCGTCGCACGCCCTCTCGGGATCGCGCTCGGCGTCGCGCTGGACGCCGTCCTCGCCGACCCTCGCACCGCCGCCCATCCGGTCGCGTTGTTCGGGCGCGCGGCGGCCAGGCTGGAGCAGGCCCTGTACGGCGACGCCAGGCGGAACGGCGTCGCCCACGTCGTCCTCTGCGTCGGCGCCGTGACCACGCTGGGGGTCGCGGCCGAGCGAACCTCCGATCCCACGGTACGCACGGCGCTGACGGCCCTGGCCACCTGGGCGGTGCTCGGCGGCACCACGCTGGCCCGCGAGGGCGCCTACCTGGCCACGGCCCTGGAGAACGGCGACCTGGCCAGGGCCCGCGAACGCCTCCCCCACCTCTGCGGCCGCGACCCCTCCCACCTGGAGCCGCCGGAGATCGCCAGGGCCACCGTCGAGTCGCTGGCCGAGAACACCTCCGACGCCGTCGTCGCCCCTCTCCTCTGGGGCGCCGTGGCGGGGATCCCGGGACTGCTGGCGTACCGGGCGATCAACACGCTGGACGCGATGATCGGTCATCGTTCGCCCCGGTACAAGCGGTTCGGGTGGGCGGCGGCCAGGCTCGACGACGTCGCCAACTACTTGCCCGCACGCGTGACGGGGCTGATCACCGTACTGGTGGGTCCCGACCCGGCGCAGGCGCTGGCCGTGCTGCGGGACGACGGCCACCGCCACCCCAGCCCGAACGCGGGCCGGTGCGAGGCCGCGTTCGCCGGAGCGCTCGGCCTCACGCTCGGCGGCACGAACGTCTACGGCGGCAGGACCGAACACCGCCCGACCATGGGCCACGGCCGCAAGCCCGGCATCGGCGACATCCGGCGCGCGGCCCGGCTCACCCGGACGGTGAGCCTGACCGCCGCCGGCCTCGCGGTGCTGACCGCCTGGACCCTGCGCCGCCGCCGACAAGCCTGAGGCAGGCGCCAACAAAGCTGAGGCAGGCCGCCGCGGCCGAGCTTGATGTGGCCGAATGCGGCTATGTCAGGGTTTGCAGGTTGGTGACGAACCAGAAGACAACAATGACGATCAGAGCCACCCCGAACATGACCTTCAGCGAGCTTCCCTGAGTCGGCCTTTTGATCGGAACGGCCCTCATGGAGTGCCGCCACGCCTGACGCGCCGACACCATCGACTGAAAGCGCCGACCCGCCACGAACAGGGCAAATGCGATGATGATGAATAAAACGACAATGCGACTATCGGACGTATCCATTGAGTCGCTCCTCCGGAGTCTGAGGAGGTGTGCCCCCGCACGAGTTGGGAACCTAACAATACTCAGATAGGCCGCTTTGGGAAGTAATTACCGTCACCATCTTATTTCCGCAGTAAAGAGCAGCAACGCCGACGATCAGCCTCATACGAGGCCGTTGCGGCGGGCCAGGGCAGCGGCCTCGACCCGTGAGCCGACGCCGAGCTTGGCCAGGATGTTGGACACGTGCACCCCCGAGGTACGCGCCGAGATGAACAGCCGCTCCGCGATCTGCCGGTTGCTCAGCCCCTCGGCGACCAGCCCCAGCACCTCCAGCTCACGCGCCGACAGCCCGGGATCGGAGGTGAGGCTCACCCGCCCGGCGGCCGCCGCGGCGGCGGCCTCGCTCCGCAACGGCCCCGACCCCCGCCGCTCCCCGCTGGCGGGGGGCTCAC
>NZ_JAHKRL010000108.1 GCF_019396405.1 Nonomuraea rhizosphaerae
GTGGCGTTCGACGCCACGGCGCGGGGCATCGAGGAGAAGGTCGACGTGGTCATCGTCGACACCGCCGGCCGCCTGCACACCAAGACGGGCCTCATGGACGAGCTGGGCAAGGTCAAGCGGGTCATCGAGAAGAAGGCCACGGTCGACGAGGTGCTGCTGGTCCTCGACGCCACCACGGGCCAGAACGGGATGCGCCAGGCGCAGGTGTTCGCCGAGGTCGTCAACATCACGGGCATCGCGCTGACCAAGCTCGACGGCACCGCCAAGGGCGGCATCGTCATCTCGGTGCAGCGGGAGCTGGGTGTTCCGGTCAAGCTGGCGGGGCTCGGCGAGGGGCCGGACGATCTCGCGCCGTTCGATCCGGAGGTGTTCGTGGACGCGATTCTCGGTGATGAAAGTGGAAAATAAAGCGGAAATGTCGCTTACCGAGGAATGGGTTGTTGTTTGACGTAGGCCGTGTTGATATTGAGCGGTCGTCCGTCCTTGATCGGAAAGAGCGCTCATGAAGAAGGTCGTCGTCCACAAACCGGGAACCGTCAAACTGACCGGCGCCGCGACTCCCAAGCACGCCGCCTGACCTGACGCAGGAACGGGGGGTCGGTGTCTGTGGTGGAGACGCCGGCCCCGTCGCGAGACCCGGGGGACGACGCTGGACGAGATCACGCTCGACGCCGATCGCGGCCGCGAGGGGCCGTACACGCTCGCGGCCGGGCTGCTCGGCATCCTGGTCCCAGGAGCGGCGGCCGAGCTGGTCGCCGCGCACGACGTCGAGATCCGCGCCGCTGCGCCGGCGCTGGGCGTCCGGCCCTCGCGCGGCTCGGTGGCGGCGGGGCTGCCGCGCGAGGAGCGCATCCTGGTCCCCGGGCGGCTGCGGACGCTGCGGCTGGCCAACGGGATCGCCGAGTTCGTCCGTGACCGGCTGGCGGTCAGAGGGCCGCTGTCCGTACGGGTGCTGAACGCGCACGCCGCCGACCCCACGGACACCGAGCTGCTGACCGTGCTGGGGCGCCGGGTGCCCGCCGGGCTGCTCACGATCACCGTCGAGCCGGCGGACGGCCCGAGCGCCTCCCCCCTGACCTCCAGGGTCCCCCTCGACCTCGATCGTTACCGCGACGAGGGCTTCCACCACGCCATGGCCGAGGCCGGGGCGGCGGTGCTGCCCACGCTCGCCGAGGACGGCGAGGAGTGGTGGCAGGCGCTGCACCGCACGACCACCGCGCTGGCCGCGCTCGACCGCGAGGACGAGGCCCGCGACCTGCTCGACCGCGCCAGGCGGGTGAGCACGCACCCCAAGCACCGCGCCACCGCCGCCTACGCCACCGCGATGCTGCTGGTCAGGCACCACGACCCCGGCAGGCGTGACCCGCGGGAGGCGATGGCCTGGATCAACGAGGCCATCGCGCTCACCTCGCTGCTGCCCGACCCCCGCGAGCGGGCCTTCCACCTGGGGTTCGACCTCAACGGCAAGGCGCTCGTGCAGACCCGACTGGGTGAGCACGAGGCGGCGCTGCGGCTCGTCCAGGCCGCCATCGACCTCGCCGAACGCGACCTGCCCGGCCATCCTGTGCACAAGGCCGTGCTGCGCGCCAACCGCGCCCAGCTCACCGCCCTGCTGGGCGATCCCGAAGGCGCGCTGGCCGACCTGTCCGCCGCCATCGCCGCCGACCCCGGCTACCCCGACCCCTACCTCGACCGGGGCAACCTGCTGCACCGGCTCGGCAGGCCGGAGCGGGCCCTGGCCGACTACGAGACGGCCATGCGGCTGGGGCCGCCGTTCCCGGAGCCGTACTACAACCGCTCGGAGATCCGCTACGCCCAGGGCGACCTGGCGGGGGCGCTCGCCGACCTCGACTACGCGATCGAGCTGGACCCCGGCTTCACCGACGCCTACGTCAACAGGGCCGGGCTGCTGGTGGCGCTGGACGACCTGGACGGCGCCAGGGCGGACGCCGAACGGGATCCGGACAACCCCTACCTTCTGTGCGTGCTCGGGCAGATCGAGGCCGCGCTGGGGGATCCGGTGGGGGCGCGCAAGGCGTACGAGTCGGCGCTCGAACGTGATCCCGGCCTGGCGGCGGCCTGGGCGGGGCGGGGAGCGGTGGCGTACGAGGAGGGCGACCACGAGGCGGCCGCGGCCGATCTCGGCCGGGCGATCGAGCTGGAGGAGACGGCGGAGGCGCTGTTCAACCGCTCGCTGGCGCTCAGGGCGGACGCCGCTGGGCGCCCGCCGGCGGACGCTCACGCGCTGCTCGGCAGGGCGCGCGCGGACCTGCGGCGGGCCCGCGAGCTGGCCCCCGAGGACGAGGACGTACGCCGTGCGCTGGCCGAGCTGAGTCAGCCGACGTAGGACGGGCGTCGGCCGAGCTGAGTCAGCCGACGTACGACGGGCGCGGCCCGAGCCGGTTGGTGGACGGCGGGCGCGGACCCGGCCGGAGCTAGCGGTGGGTGCCGATGGGGACCACGAGCGGCGTGCCCGCCACCGGGTCGGCGATGACCTTGGCGTCCAGCTCGAACACCGCCCGCAGCAGCTCCTCCGTCAGCACCTCGTGCGGCTCCCCGGCCGCCACCACCCGGCCGTCGCGCATCGCCACCAGCCGGTCGGTGTAGCGGGCCGCCAGGTTGAGGTCGTGCAGCACCATGACGATGGTCCGCCCGGCCGCCCCGTGCAGGTGCCGTACCAGCTCCAGGACCTCCACCTGGTGGGCCAGGTCCAGGAACGTCGTCGGCTCGTCGAGCAGCAGCAGGTCCGTCCCCTGGGCCAGCGCCATGGAGATCCACGCGCGCTGCCGCTGCCCGCCCGACAGCTCGTCCAGGGGACGTTCGGCCAGGTCGGCCAGCCCGGTCATGGACAGGGCCGCGCCCACGGCCGCCTCGTCGTCGGACGACCACTGCCGGTACCAGGTCTGGTGCGGATGGCGGCCCCTGGCCACCAGGTCGGCCACGGTCAGCCCCTCCGGCGCGGTCGGCGCCTGCGGCAGCACGCCAAGGACCTTGGCCACCTCGCGGGTGGGGGTGCGGTCGATGCGCTTGCCGTCGAGCAGCACCTCGCCGCCCTGCGGTTTGAGCAGCCGGCCGAGGGCGCGCAGGAGGGTGGACTTGCCGCAGCCGTTGGGGCCGATGATCGTGGTGACCGTGCCCGCCTCGATGCCGAGGTCCAGCCCGTCGACGATGGTGCGGTCCCCGTAGCCGAGCTTGACGTCTACGGCCTGGAGTCTCATTTTCTCGCCCTCCAGATGAGGTGGATCAGGTACGGGGCGCCGAGGACAGCGGTCACGACGCCGACGGGGAGTTCGATGGGGGAGAAGACGGTACGGGCGAGCAGGTCGGCGCCCGAGGTCAGGACGGCGCCGACCACGGCCGACGACAGCAGCGGCGGCCGCGCGCAGCGGGTGAGCCGGAGCGCGATCTGCGGCGCGGCCAGCGCGACGAACGCGATCGGCCCCGCCGAGGCGGTCGCGACGGCGGCCAGCAGCACCGCCGCCAGGATCATCAGGGCCCGCGCCGGGTCGACCCGCACGCCGAGCGCGGTGACGGTGTCGTCGCCGAAGCGCAGCGCGTCGAGGGAGCGGGTGCCGAGCAGCGTCAGCGGCACCAGTACGGCCAGCGCGAGCGCGACGGGCACCACGTGCTCCCAGCCGCGGCCGTTGAGCGAGCCGCTGATCCAGACCATGGCGCGGGCGGTGTCGTTGACGTCGCCGACGGTCAGCAGCCAGTACTTGACGTTGGTGAACACGGCGGCCACGCCGATGCCGACCAGGACCAGCCGGTAGCCGTCCAGGCCGCGCCGCCAGGCGAGCGCGTACACGGTCGAAGCGCCGGCCAGGCCGCCGAGCAGGGCGAGAACGGGGGTGCCGACGGTGGTGAGCAGGCCGGCGGCGCCGCCGTACAGGCTGCCGCTGGCCACCACGCCCGCCACGACGGCGACGGAGGCGCCGGTGGTGACGCCGAGGATCTCGGGGGAGGCGAGCGGGTTGCGCGCGATGGACTGGATGATCGCGCCGGACAGCGCCAGCGCGGCGCCGACCAGGGCGCCGGTCAGCGCGCGGGGCAGGCGCAGCTCCATGATCACGAAGTTGTGGGCGCTGGTGACGTCGAACGTCCCCCGGACGACCTCGGCGAGGCTCATGCGGATGTCGCCGATGCGCATGTTCATGGCCATGAGCAGGGCGAGCAGCGCCAGGCCGCCGAGCGTCACGGCGACGCCGCGCGGGCGCACCTGCCAGGACACGCCGCCCATCCGCAGCGCGAGCGTGCTCGTCACAGCCGTACCGGCTTCCTGCGGCGGACCAGGACGACGAAGAAGGGCGCGCCGAGCAGCGCCAGCACCACGCCGACCTCCAGTTCGCCGGGCGGGGCGACGACGCGGCCGATCACGTCGGCCAGCAGCAGCAGCGCGGCCCCGACCAGCCCCGAGTACGGCAGCAGCCACCGGTGGTCGGTGCCCGACAGCGAGCGGGCCAGGTGCGGCACGATCAGCCCGACGAACGCCAGCGCCCCGCACGCGGCCACCGACGCGCCGGACAGCAGGGTGACGGCGGTGACGCCGACGGCGCGGGTGAGTGGGATGTTCTGGCCGAGGCCACGGGCGACGTCCTCGCCGAGCGACAGGGCGTTCAGGCCGGGCGCGTTGACCATCGCCAGCACCAGCCCGGCCACGATGAACGGCAGCACCTGCCAGACCACCTCGGAGCCGCGGGCCGCGATGGAGCCGGCCTGCCAGAACCTGAACACGTCCATCGCCTGCTCGTCCAGCAGCACGATCGCCGAGGTCAGCGCGTACAGGAAGGCGCTGACGGCGGTGCCGGCCAGGGCGAGCGTGACGGGGGTCGGGCCGCCGCGCCCGCCGACCATGCCGAGCGCGAACACGCCGGCGCTGGCCAGCAGGGCCCCGGCCAGGCCGAACCAGATGTGGCCGAGCAGGCTGGAGGCGCCGAGCAGGATGATCGAGGCCACCATGGCGAACGCCGCGCCCTGAGTGACGCCGAGCAGCCCGGGGTCGGCGAGCGGGTTGCGGGTGTGGCCCTGCATGAGCGCGCCCGCGACGCCGAGCGCCAGCCCGGCCACCACGCCGAGCGCGGTCCTGGGCAGGCGGAGCGAGCGGATGACGATGTCGTTCTCGCTGCCGGTGGGCGCGGTGAGGGCGTGCCAGGCGTCGGCGAGCGGGACGGGCTTGGCGCCGATCGTGACGCTCAGCACCACCCCGGCGAGGACCGCCGCCAGCAAAATCATCAGGACGGTGAACCGCCGGTGCTGAATGCCGCGCAGGCGCGGCGCCACAGCCGTAGCGGTCACGCGGCTCCTCCTCAGCGTCGGCCTGATCCTGGTGAAGTATGCCAGCTTAGGCAGACCTAACCTAATTTAGGGTCACCTAAATCAGGAAAGAGGGCGCAGGTGAGGGGGCACGTCTACGACGGCAGGGACGCACTCAGGTCGGCTGGGACGACAGGAACGTTCTCAGGTCGGCTAGGACGGCAGGAACGCTCTCAGGTCGGCGAGGTGCGGCTCGGTGTCCAGTCCCTGGGCGTCGAGCCAGTCCTGGTCGCAGTAGGTGCCCCGGTAGCGCTCGCCGCCGTCGCAGATCAGCGTGACGACGCTGCCCCGGGTGCCGGACGCGCGCATCTCGCGGATCAGGTCCACGCAGGCGGCCACGTTCGTGCCGGTCGAGCCGCCCACGTCGCGGCCGGTCACCTCGCGCACCCAGTGCATGGCGGCGATCGACCGGGCGTCCGGTACGGCGATCATGCGGTCGATGACGTCCGGCTGGAACGACGGCTCCACCCGGGGCCGGCCGATGCCCTCGATGCGCGAGCCCGGCGCGGTGAGCGCGGGGTCGCCCGAGACGAAGCTCGGGTAGAACGCCGAGCCCTCCGGGTCGGCCACCGCCAGGCGGGTGGGGTGGCGGCGGTAGCGGATGTAGCGGCCGATCGTGGAGGAGGTGCCGCCGGTGCCCGCGCCCACGACGATCCAGGCGGGCTCCGGGTGCGGCTCCATGGACATCTGGGCGAAGATGGACTCGGCGATGTTGTTGTTGCCGCGCCAGTCGGTCGCCCGCTCGGCGAAGGTGAACTGGTCCATGAAGTGGCCGTTCGTCTCCCCGGCCAGCCGGTGCGACTCCTCGTAGATCGCGCCCGGGTCCTCGACCAGGTGACACTTGCCGCCGTAGAACTCGATCAGCGCGATCTTCTCCGGCGAGGTGGCGGCGGGCATCACCGCGATGAACGACAGGCCGAGCAGGCGGGCGAAGTAGGCCTCGCTGACCGCCGTCGATCCGCTCGACGCCTCCACGATCGTGGTGGCGGGGCCGATCCAGCCGTTCGCCAGGCCGTACAGGAACAAAGATCGAGCAAGTCGGTGTTTGAGTGAACCTGTGGGGTGTACTGATTCGTCTTTCAAGTAGAGGTTTACCCCCCAGTGCGGGGGAAGCGGGAAGACATGAAGGTGCGTGTCACAGCTCCGGTTGGCGTCGGCCTCCACCGTACGGATGGCCTCCGTCACCCAGTGCCGCGCCTTCGCGTCGTGACGGTCCACAAAATCCATGTCCATACGCTATCCGATGTGACTCCGACCACTTTTTCTCCAAAAATGGAGGGATAGTGTTATGATAATGAGACTAGTCCGGCCGTGGACGTGATGACGCATGCCGCGAGCAAGACGGACCTGCACCTCTCTGACCAGGCGGAACCGCTAACGCGGCCCTTACGAGGGGATTGCGAGAATGGGAACCGCTGTCAGCGGCCTGTGCCGAGACGGGGGATAGCGCGAGGGGGAAAGACTTGATCACTATGACCGACGAGCAGCGCCAGGACTGGTTCGAGCGCGATGTCGTGCCCGTGACGTCGCAGCTGTTCGCCTCCGCCATGCGTCTGACCCGCAACACGGCGGACGCGGAGGACCTGGTCCAGGAGACGGTGGCCAAGGCCTACACCTCGTACCACCAGTTCCGCGAGGGCACCAACCTCAAGGCGTGGCTGCACAGGATCCTGACCAACAACTTCATCAACGACTACCGCAAGAAGCAGCGCTCGCCCAAGCTGTCGGCCGCCGAGGAGATCGAGGACTGGCAGCTCCACGCGGCCGAGTCGCACAGCTCGACCGGCCTGAAGTCGGCCGAGACGGAGGCGCTCGACCGCCTGCCCGACAGCATGGTGATGAACGCGCTGCGCTCCCTGCCCGAGGACTTCCGCGTCGCGGTCTACCTGGCCGACGTCGAGGGGTTCGCCTACAAGGAGATCGCCGAGCGGATGGGCACGCCGATCGGCACGGTCATGTCCCGGCTGCACCGGGGCCGCCGCCAGTTGCGCACCATGCTGGAGGGGTACGCCCACGAGGAGGGCACGGTGCGGGTGCCCGCCCAGCACGCCGCCTAGTCACCCCTGCTCGGGCAACCGGTCAATCTCCCAGCCCCATGTGCAGCCGGACGCGGAGTGTCCCGTCCTCCGCCCGCAGATCGACGTGATCGCAGAGCTGACGGCTGATCCAGAGCCCGTATCCCCTCGGGGACTCGGGCTCCGGTGGTATGTAGCCCGGTAAAGGGTCGTCCAGCGCGCCGCCCGGATCGGCGATCTCGCAGACCATCTCCCTCCCGCTCACCCACATCTTGATCATGCCGTGGCCGGCGCCGTGCTCGACGCTGTTCGCGGCGATCTCCGAGACGCTCAGAACCAGGGAGCCGATGAGGTTCACGTCCATCCCGGCGGCGCTGGCGTAGTCGCGGACCGTGACCCGCAGGCCCTTGATCTCCTGCGCGGTGAAGCGCACCGTCTCGACTCGGCCGCTCGGCGCCGGCAGCGGGGTCAGGTCGCCGTTCAGGACGAGGTCGTGCGGCTGGACGAAGCCCGTGCTGACCACCTCCCCGCCGGCCTCCAGCGACCAGGGGTGGATCGCCGGCTGGTACTCCAGCACGGCGGCGGGGACCCGGGCCGGGTCGTACAGGCACAGCACGACGGTCATCGCGTCGGCCAGCGCCGCGTTCAGCACGGACTCGTAGCGGATCCATTCGCGCAGGTCACGCTCGTTGTGGTGACTCCAGGTGGGCTCGCCGATCACCAGCGTGCGCCGGCTGCGGGTGTACTCGTGGAAGGCGGCCAGCGTGCGGTGCGGATGCAGGTACCAGGTACGGGAGTCGCGCCGGTCGATCCTGCCCGCGTCGGGGCCGAGGGCCTCGTCGAGCAGCCTGAGCTTGCCCGGGTCGGTGACCACGAGCACGCGCCGGTCATCGGCCAGCGCAGCGCGCACTCGGGGCACGATCAACGCCAGGAAGGCGTCAGCAGAGTCGTACGGCACCGCCACGTGCTTGAACGACTCACGGTCTGGACGTGCCCGGTCACGGCGCACGGGCGAAACGTAACAAGCGCTTGAATGCGGCGCAACGCCACAGGTCATCCGGCCGCGCCGGACGGTGTCAACGGCGCGCCCAGCGACGACGGTGACCAGCGCGCCCGGTGACAGCGGTGAGCAGCGCGCCCGGTGACAGGGGTGACCAGCGCGTCCCGTCGCGGCTTGTCCTACGCGACCGCGATGAGCGCCACCGCGCCCAGCGCGCAGGCGACCCCCGCCACCTGGATGGCGTGCAGCCGCTCCCCGAGCACCTGTCTGGCCAGCAGCAACGTGCTCGCCGGGTACAGCGAGACCAGCACCGCCACCAGGCTCAGCAGCCCCTCCTGCTTGGCCAGCAGGTAGAGCACGTTGGCGACCATGTCGAGCACCCCGGCCGCGACGATGATGTGCAGCGAGCCGCCGCCGGGCTTGAGCGTGCGGCGGGCCGCCACGGCCAGCAGCACCACGAGCGTCACCGACGACAGTCTCGCCCCCACCAGCGGCCACAGCCCGCCGTCGTCCGGCGCCAGGGCGAGCAGGATGAAGAACCCGCCGAACCCGGCCCCCGCGGCCAGGGCGATCAGCACCGAGCCGATGGAGCCGCTCCTCTTCCCTGACCGGTCCTGGCTGACCAGGAGCACCGAGCCGAGGGCCAGCACCACCCCGGCCAGCGCCATGGGCTGAGGGCGCTCGCCGGTGGCCAGGCCGTACATGACCGGCAGCGCCGCGGAGGTGACCGCGGTCGTGGGCGCGACGACGGACATGACGCCGGTCGCCAGCGCCCGGTAGAACAGCACCAGCCCGGCCGCCCCGGCGATGCCCGAGGCCACCCCCCACAGCAGCGCCTGGTCGGTGAGCCGGCCCGGCAGCAGCGGCAGCAGCGCCAGGATGAGTGCCAGCCCGGCGAGCTGAGACAGCGCCACGACCGAGAACACGCGGGATCGCCGGGTGGCCAGGCCGCCGAAGAAGTCGGCCGTGCCGTACACGATCGCGCAGGCCGTCGCGAGGATCACCGCGGTCAAGGCTCTCACCGTCCAGTTCAGTGGGTTGTACCGGCAGTACAACACATTAGGTGCAATATAGTGCAATTGGTTTTCACTAGACTGCACCGTATGGAAGACCCGGAGACGATCACCCAGGCCATCGCCAACAACGTGCGCGCCCAGCGCTCGCACCGCGGCCTGACCCTCGACGCGCTGGCGGCGAGGTCCGGGGTGAGCAGGGGCATGCTGGTCCAGGTCGAGCAGGCCCGTACGAACCCGAGCGTTTCCACCCTCACCCGGATCGCCTCCGCGCTGGGCGTCACCGTCGCCCGCCTGGTCGAGGTCTCCGACGTCCCCACGGTCCGGGTGGTGGACAAGGCGGACGTGGTCACCTTCGCCCAGGGCGGCTCACAGGCGAAGCTGCTGATCGGCGCGGACGAGCCGATGATCCTCGAACTGTGGGACTGGCGGCTGGAGCCGGGCGCCCACCACGACGGCGACGCCCACCAGCCCGGCACGCGAGAGATGCTCACCGTCCTGGAGGGTGAACTCACTCTCACGGTGTACGGCCGGAGTTACACCATCAAAACCGATGACGCCGTGCTTTTCACCGCCGACCGTCCCCATAGGTACGCCAACCTGGGGCAGGAGGCGCTCCGGCTGGTCATGGTCGTGGCGGAGCCGAAAGAGGTCCCCGACCAATAACACGGAACAGCCCCCGGATCACCTTCTGGAGTTTCATGATTACTCCATGTCCTTGACGGCTGATGCCGGATGGTGGGTACATCCCGGTGTGTGCGACGAATCGTCGGCTGGGGGTGGCGCGTGACCGATGTCCGCGCCGCGACGGAGAAGCTCCACGCGGAGCTGCACGGTCTCGGCGTCACCAGTGCGTATGAAATAGGCGATGACGCCACCCTTTCGGTGTGGATCGGGCTGGTCGTGCGGTACAGGGATGGTTTCTACCGCTGGCAGGAGGGTGCGGTGAAACGCCGCCATCTGGGTACGGATCCGGTTGGCTGTGCCATGCGGGTGGCGCGTCGCCACGCCGAGCTGCAGGCGAGCGTCCCGCTCTGGTGGAACGACCTGGCCAAGGAGCTGCGGGGGAATCCGGTGCAGGAATATCCCTGAACCCCGCACACGCTTTCGGGGGGAAGCATGTGGGCGTGGGGAGTGTCCTTGGCGATGCTGATGGCGGTGACGGGCTGCGGGGCGCGCCCGGTGGTCCACCGCGGTCACGTGGCGGCCCGGCCGCCCGCTGTCATGGACCCGGGAAAGCTGGCCAAGAAGCTGGAGTCCATGCAGCCCGGCTGGCCGCGGGCACGCAGGATCGACTGCGCCCACCTGAAGTGCGTCGCGCTCACCTTCGACGACGGGCCGGGCGACTACACCGACGGCCTGCTCGACCTGCTGCGCGACCGGGGCGTCAGGGCCACGTTCTTCGTGGTCGGGCAGATGGTGGCCGCCGACAAGGGCGGCCACTGCACGCGCCGCATCGTGGCCGAGGGCCACGAGATCGGCAACCACTCGTGGAGCCACCTGTCGCTGCCCGAGCTGTCGGACCACGCGCTGCGCTTCCAGCTCAAGCACACCGGCGACCTGGTGGAGAGCCTGACCGGCGTGCGGATGCGGGTCATGCGCCCGCCGTACGGGGCCACCAGCCGCCGGGTGGCCGCCGAGGCGCGGCGCGAGGGGCTGGCGCAGATCCTGTGGAGCGTCGACACGCTCGACTGGCGCGACCGGGTGCCCGCCGTCGTGACCAGGCGCGCGGGCCGGGCGGGGGTGGGGGCGATCGTGCTGATGCACGACATCCACCGCACCACCGTCGAGGCGGTGCCCGGCCTGCTCGACCTGCTGGCCAAGAAGGGCTACACGCTGGTGACGATCTCCGAGCTGTACGGCAGGACACCGGCGCCCGGCCGGATGTACACGGCGCGGTGACCGGCGCGCCCGGCCGGGTGACCGGCGCGCGTCAACTTGTCGTCGTGGCATGGCACTCTTGACGGCATGGGTTTCACCGGCTTCCCGGACGAGGCGTTCGTGTTCTACGAGGGCCTTGAGGCGGACAACAGCAAGACCTACTGGAATCGGCACAAGCACTTCTACGAGGAAGCGGTGCGTGAGCCGATGCTGGCGCTCGCCGGTGAGCTGGCGGGCGAGTTCGGGCAGGCCGCCCTGTTCCGCCCCTACCGCGACGTCCGCTTCGCCAAGGACAAGTCGCCGTACAAGAACCATCAGGGCGCGTTCGTGGCGCTGGCCCCGAGCATCGGCCTGTACGTCCAGGTCGGCGCCGACGGCCTCTACGCGGCCGGCGGCTGCTACAACGAGGCCTCCGACCAGCTGGCCCGCTACCGCGCGGCGGTGGACGAGGACCTGACGGGCAAGCCGCTGGAGCAGATCGTGACCGCCCTGGAGGACGCCGGCTACACGATCGACGGCGACCGGCTCAAAACCCGCCCGCGAGGCGTGGCCGACGACCATCCCCGTCTCGACCTGCTGCGGCACAGGTCCCTCTACGCCGGCCGCCGGTGGGAGCCCGAGCCGTGGGTGCACACCGCTGAGGTGCTGGAGCGCGTACGGGAGTCGTGGCGCGCGTTCGGCCCCCTGGTCGACTGGCTGGGCGCGCACGTGCGCGGCAGCGAGCTGCCCCGCCGCTGACACCGATGGACGACAGCCGAGGGGTGGCCGTGCGGGAGCCCGCGCCGGCCCGGGCGCCGGTGACGGCGGCGCCGTGGCGTGACCGGGTCATCCTGGCGGCGATCACGGTCACGGCCGCCGCCCTCTACGCCACCCACTCCCTGACCCGCCTGGCCGACTTCCGGGCCAGCTCGTACGACCTGGTCATCTTCGACCAGGCCGTACGCTCCTACTCCCGCGGCGACCTGCCCATCGCCGTCGTCAAGGGCGTGCACAACGGCTTCGGCCCGGCCTTCTCCACCCTGGGCGACCACTGGTCGCCGATCCTGGCCGTGCTCGCGCCGCTCTACTGGCTGTTCGACGGCCCGCGGACGCTCCTCGTCGCCCAGGCGGTGCTGCTGGCCGCGGCGGCGGTGCCGCTGTGGGCGCTGACCAGGCGGCTGCTGGGGCGGGCCGAGGCGCACTGCGTCGCGGCCGCGTACGCGCTGTCCTGGCCCGTGGTGGAGACGATCGCGTTCGACTTCCACGAGGCCGCGTTCGCGCCGCTGCTCACCGCCGTCCTGCTCGAACGGTGGCAGGCGGGCAGGCGCGTCCACGTCGTCCTGGCGGCGCTCGCGCTGCTGCTGGTCAAGGAGGACATGGGGCTGCTGGTGGCCGGGTTCGGGGTGGTGCTGCTCACCCGGCGCGGCTGGCGGGCCATGGGCGGCGGGTTCGTCGCGGGCGGCCTGGCGCACACGTGGCTGGCCTCGCAGGTGCTGATTCCGCTGTTCGGCGGCCGGGCGGACTACTACTGGGCGTACGGGGCGCTGGGGGCCGACTTCGGCGGCGTCGCGCGCACGGCGCTGAGCGATCCCGGGGCCGTGCTGGCGCAGCTCTGGAGCCCGCCGGTCAAGCTGATGACGCTGGCCCTGCTGCTCGGCCTCACGCTGGGGGCGGCGCTGCTGTCCCCGCTGATGATCATGGCGGTGCCGCTGCTCGCCGAGCGGATGCTGGCCAGCTCCTTCCCCAACTGGTGGGAGCCCCACTTCCACTACAACGCCTTCGTCGTGGTGGTGGTCTTCGCGGCGGGCGTGGACGGCGTGCGGAGGATGAGGGACAGGCGGGCGGGCGACGATCCGCGCGCGGGACGGGCGACCAAGGTCTGGGCGGCCGGAGTGCTCGCGTTCGGGCTGGTCAGCGTGCCCTACAACTCTCTCGCCCAGCTCGCCGACCCGGTCACCTACCAGCACGACGCCCGCCAGCGGGCCGCCGCCGGGGCCGTCGCCGTCGTGCCCGGCGGCGTTCAGGTGGAGGTGGCCAACCGGCTCGGGCCGGCCCTGTCGGGGCGGACGACCGTGCTGCTGTGGGACCGCACGCCACGCTGGGCGCCGTGGGTGGTGGCCGACGTGGGGGAGCTGACGTTCCCGTTCCAGAGCCTGGAGGAGCAGCGCGAGCGCGTACGGCTGCTGGAGTCCAGGGGCTACCGCAAGGCGTACGAGCGGGACGGCTACGTGGTGCTGCGCGCTACTTCGGCGCCGACGACACCTGGTCCCCCTTGAGGATGCGGTCCACGGTCTGACCGGCCGCCGACGTCGCCGCCGTGGTGCCCGCCGCGATGATGACCGCCAGCAGCGGCGTGGCCAGGCTGCGGACGCTGCGGATGTTGCGCACCCGGGCCCACGGCTCCCCGGCCAGGTGCATGATCCGCCACTCCCAGTACAGCCCGAGCCCGATGCACACCAGCGCCACCTCGCCCACCACGATGGCCACGACCTGCACCTTGTCCATGACCCCGATGTCCGGCTCGAACAGCGCCGGCACGTACGCCGACAGCTCGGTGAGCAGCGCGGCCGACATGAGGTACAGGGCCTTGGTCATCGGCTGGGTGCCCCGGATCCGCGGGTAGAAGTAGCCGAACAGGAACCCGAACGCGGGCAGCGTCAGCAGGTAGCGGGCGTCGAAGACGACCGTGGTCAGGTCCACCCCGGTCGGCCAGCCGAACACGAGCACGAACGGCGAGCTGAGCAGCAGGCTGACCACGAAGGCGTGCACCCCGTTGTGCCAGGGCGTGCAGGCGGCGGAGGTGGCCAGGGCCGTCTCGGGATGGCCGCCGTGCTCGCGCAGCGCGGCCTCCAGGTCGTGCCGCTGGGCGTCGAACTCCGTCATCGTCAGCTCACCGGCGCCCAGCTTGCCCCGGCCGAGGCGGTACAGCTCCTGCTCGGAGATGAGCAGCAGCCGCTTGTGCAGCGCGGCCCTGACCATCACCCGGTGCTCCTCGGGCGAGGCGGGCTCGGAGACGGCGGGAGGCGGGTCCGCCAGCAGCCAGCGGGCCGCTGCCCAGGCCACGATCGAGGTGATCGCCAGCAGCGGCAGCGGCACGTTGCTGTCGGCCAGCGTGGCGCTGCCCCGCGGGGTGAGGTAGAGCACCATGAGGCAGACGATCACGTTGGCCTGCGTCGCGGGGTGGTCGAGCCCGGCCAGGGAGCCGCCGAGCCGCCTGAGCCGCAGCACCAGCAGCACGAACACCAGTAACAGCAGGCCCAGCACCCCGCGTACGAGCGGGTCCAGCGGCAGGATGCCGACCTTGGGCAGCTCGGGCTCGACGGTGGGCAGGCTCCACGACCCGGCGTTCAGCCACTCCGTCGGCCAGCCCTGCACCAGCAGGCTCACCAGGACGGCGCCGACGACCGCGGCGCGGGTCCACTTCCTGGTGGCGACGGCGACGGCGGCGATCGGGATCAGCGCCCAGCACAGCGCCAGCAGCAGCCGGATGCTGTCCGGGGGGTAGACGTCGTCGAGCAGCGCCCTGCCCCACAGCGCGAGCGCCAGCAGGCCGATCGCCGCCTCGGCCGACAGCACCGCCAGCCGTACGACGACCACGCGGATGCCCAGGTCGGCGCTGAAGGCCACCGCGGCCCCCGCCGCCGACACGGCCGCGACCAGGGAGGCCACGACCAGCGTCGCCGCGTCGAGCTGCCCGTGCAGCCACGACCAGGACAGCATGCCGAGACCGAACAGGAACCCCATCCCGGTCACCACCAGCATGTCGCGGGTGGTCCACGGCGGGCTGGTGGGCACCACCCGGCCGGCGTGCCGCATCGTGAGCGCGGGCACCGCCACGAACAGCGCTATGTACGCGGCGAGCTCCCATTCGGGCGCCACCATCGGCACCAGCACGACGAGCACGATCACGGCCATCCCCACCGTGAGCTCGCGGTTGGGGCGCCGGTCCCACCACGCCCGGCCGAGCGCGCGCACCAGGAAGACGATCAGCGCGACCCCGGTGAGCACGCCGAGAGTGGTCCCCCAAGAGAAGTCGTCCTGCGGCTGCGCGTCGGGGAAGCCGTAGGAGTCCTGGGCCAGCGTCACGGTCACCGGGTACAGCCCGACCGCGAACCGCAGCTGGTCGGCCACCTCCACCAGGGGCTTGGGAATGCCCGAGGTGCGCAGAACGGTCCATTCGCCCGGCATGAGAGTGATCGTCCGCTGCACCACGATGAGCGGCCGGGCGCCGGGCGCGTTGAACTCGAGCGTCATCAGCGCGCCGGAGCTGAACTGGCGCAGCAGCGTCACCCGGAACTCCGCCGTGGTGATCCCGCCGCCCGTGACGAGCACCGGCGCGGGCCGCGTGGTGGCGACCAGCGCGAGACCGCCCAGCTTGACCGCGCCGAACGCGTCGTCGGTGAAGTGCTGGATGAGGCCGGGAAAGCCGGTGCCCTGCCGCAGGGTGGCGGCCAGGGGGTCGGCCTGGTTCATCCGCAGCCGGTGGACGATGGTGACCTTGACCTGGCGCTGGCGCTCGTCGAGCCGCCCCTCCGGCACGGAGCTGAGGTCGCCCCGCCCGGCCCTGGTGACGAGGACCTCGGTGGTGGCTTGCCGGCCGGCCTCGACCTGCGGCGGGGTCTGATCGTCCAGCAGGTCCCAGGGCTCACGCTCGGAGACGGGGGCCGCCTGTGGGGTGGCGGGCACCGGCCTGGCGGCCACCGTGCACCAGACGATCGCACCCGCAGAAATCAACGCCAGTAATGCGCCAATCATCCTCGTCACGCATGCATGATTCACGCATCTGCCGACAGAGGTACCGGCAACGGCGAATTTCCCCCGCCCGGCGCCGGTATCGGGCGGGGGGACACTCGGGCGCGCCTGGCGCGCGACTGCTCGGGCGCGCTCGGCGCGCGACCGCTCAGGCGCGCTTGGCGCGCGCCGCCGTCCGGCCGCGGGTCGCGGCGTCGAGGACCACCTTGCGGATGCGGACCGCGCCGGGCGTGATCTCCACGCACTCGTCCTCGCGGATGAACTCCAGCGCCTGCTCCAGGGACAGCTGGCGCGGCGGGATCACCTTCTCCGTCTCCTCGCTGGTGGAGGAGCGCATGTTGGTGAGCTTCTTCTCCTTGGTGATGTTCACGTCCATGTCGTCGGACCGGGAGTTCTCGCCGATGATCATGCCCTCGTACACCTCGGTCGTCGGGGAGACGAAGAGGGTGCCGCGCTCCTGGAGGTTGAGCATGGCGAAGGCCGTCACCGGGCCCGAGCGGTCGGCGACCAGCGAGCCGTTGTTGCGGGTGCGCAGCTCGCCGAACCACGGCTCGTAGGCGTCGAACACGTGGTGCACCAGGCCGGTGCCGCGCGTCTCGGTGAGGAACTCGGTGCGGAAGCCGATCAGGCCGCGCGCCGGGACCACGAACTCCATCCGGATCCAGCCGGTGCCGTGGTTGGTCATGTGCTCCATGCGGCCCTTGCGGACGGCCAGGAGCTGCGTGACCGCGCCCAGGTATTCCTCCGGGCAGTCGACCGTCAGGCGCTCGACCGGCTCGTGCACCTTGCCGTCGACGGTCTTGGTGACCACCTGCGGCTTGCCGACCGTCAGCTCGTAGCCCTCGCGGCGCATCTGCTCGACCAGGATGGCCAGCGCCAGCTCGCCGCGGCCCTGCACCTCCCAGGCGTCGGGCCGGTCGGTCTGCAGGATGCGCAGCGAGACGTTGCCGACCATCTCCCTGTCGAGGCGGTCCTTGACCATCCGGGCGGTGACCTTCGAGCCCTTGGACTTGCCGACCAGCGGCGAGGTGTTGGTGCCGATGGTCATCGAGATGGCGGGCTCGTCGACCGTGATGAGCGGCAGCGGGCGCGGGTCGTCGGGGTCGGCCAGCGTCTCACCGATCATGATGTCGGGAATGCCGGCGATCGCGATGATGTCGCCGGGACCGGCCTCCTCGGCCGGCTTGCGCTCCAGCGCCTCGGTCATCAGCAGCTCGGTGATCTTCACTCGCTGGATCGAGCCGTCGGTGCGGCACCAGGCCACCTGCTGGCCCTTGCGCATCACGCCCTGGTGGATCCGGCACAGCGCGATGCGGCCCAGGTAGGAGGAGGCGTCGAGGTTGGTGACGTGGGCCTGCAGCGGCGCGCTCGGGTCGTAGGTGGGGGCCGGGATCGTCGACTTGATGATGTCGAACAGCGGCTCCAGGTCGTCCGAGTCGGGCATGCCGCCGTCGGCGGGACGGTTCATGGACGCGCGGCCCGCCTTGGCCGAGGCGTAGACGATCGGGAAGTCGATCTGCTCCTCGGTCGCGTCGAGGTCCATGAACAGCTCGTAGACCTCGTCCACGACCTCCTTGATGCGCGCGTCGGGCCGGTCCACCTTGTTGATGCACAGGATGACCGGCATCTTGGCGCCCAGCGCCTTGCGCAGCACGAACCGGGTCTGCGGCAGCGGCCCCTCGGAGGCGTCGACCAGCAGCACGACGCCGTCGACCATCGACAGCCCGCGCTCGACCTCGCCGCCGAAGTCGGCGTGGCCGGGCGTGTCGATGATGTTGATGGTCATGCCGCCGTGACGCACGGCGGTGTTCTTGGCGAGAATGGTGATGCCCTTCTCGCGCTCGAGGTCGTTGGAGTCCATGACGCGGTCGTCGACGTCCTGGTTGGCGCGGAACGCCCCGGACTGCCAGAGCATGGCGTCGACCAGTGTGGTCTTGCCATGGTCGACGTGCGCGATGATCGCGATGTTCCGCAGGTCGTCGCGGCTGTTCAAAGGCATGATGACGTCTCGCTCTGTGTTCGTGGGGGCCGACCGCGCGAAGTCGCGGCCTTATAAGTCTAGTTGATCCCCTCTGATGGCAGGAGCGGGACGAGATGCCTCCTCGCGTACGCCCGTGCCTCGGCGTCACTGCCCAGCGGTACGGCGCTGTCCGGGATCAGCACGAACGACAGCGCGACCCGGATGAACATCTCGGCCACCGCCTCGGCCTCCGGCACGTCCAGGCGGGCGGCGAGGTACTGCCTGGCGACCGCGACGTAGGGGCCCGCCTCCAGCGTGAGGTGCGGCAGGATCATGTCCGGCTCGCTCGCGAGCAGCCTGCTGAGCAGCGGGTGGCCGCGCACGAGGCGCAGCGTGACCGCGAAGCCCTCCGTCACCCGGTCGGCCGTCGTCGGCAGCGGCGCCACGGCCTGCTCGAACGCCTGGAGGAACCGGCGCAGCTCGCGCAGGATCACCCCCTGGATCAGCTCGCTCCGGCGGGAGAAGCGCCGGTAGACGGTGATCCGCGACAGCCCCGCCTGCTTGGCGACGTCGTCCACGGTCAGGCGGCGCAGCCCGTGCTCCAGCATCCGCGCGTACGCGGCGTCGAGGATGCGGTCGGTGGAGTCCGCCATGAAACCAGCCTAGGGGCGTGTCCCCGGCCGGCGGCCGGGGACACAAGTGTCCGGTCGGCCGCGCGGGCTGCATGGCCATAAGTGACATATGTGATCGAGCCGCTCCCGCTCTACATGGAGAATCCTCGACGTACATAGACGGTTGCACATTTGTGCGCATGTCCTGGAGGTCAAGGCTGCCTACATTGGCGGTCATGAGCTGGACAGAGCTGGTGCTGAGCGCTTCCGCCATGCAGGGGGACCAGCCGGCGGTGAGCGACGTGAGAACCGGAGAGGCGCTGTCGTACTCCGCGTTCGCGCGCAGGGTCACGCACGCGGCGGCGGGCCTGCGCCGCCACGGACTCCGCTACGGGGACCGCGTGATCATCAACGCGCCGCTCGGGGCGGGGTTCGCCGTGGCCGTCCACAGCGTCGCCTGGTCGGGCGGCGTGGCGGTGCTCAACCCGTCCGGCACGGCGCCGATGATGATCACGCAGCGCGGGTACGACCCCCTGACGACCGACGTGCGGCAGGTCTTCTCCTTCGAGCCGACGCCCGGCGCGCTGCCGTTCGCCGAGCTGATCGGCGACCGCACGGTCGAGTTCGGCCCGCTGGCGGGCCCGGCGCTGAGCGCGGACGGCGAGCGCGTCTACGACCACGACGAGCTGGCGACCGACCTGCGCGCGCTGGCCACCCGGCTGGTGATCGGCAAGGACGACGTCGTGCTCGCCGCGGTCAGCGACCCGCTGAAGGGGCTGAGGGTGCTCGACCTGGCGATGATGAACGGCGCTCACGTGGTCGTCGCCAACGGCCCGAGCCTGATCGGCTGCCGGGTGCTCGCCCACGAGCGCAAGGCGACGCTGGTGATCGCGCCGTACGAGCTGGCCAGACGCCTGCTCGGCGACCCGACGTTGCGGGTCGTCGACGAAAGGGCGGTCATCAGCTCGCTCGCCCGCTGAAAAGTGCGACACTGTGGGAGAGTGTGATCCTTCAGCGACGCAGGGTGAACACATGTCCGAGCCTCTCCGTCACAACCTGCCCGCCGAACCCAACCGGTTCGTGGGCCGCGAGCGTGACGTCGACGAGCTGTGCGGGCTGCTGGGCGAGACGCGCGTGGTGACCCTCTCCGGGGTCGGCGGCATCGGCAAGACCCGGCTGGCCCTGCGGGTCGCCGCCAGGTCGGTGCCGGCCTACCCGGGCGGCGTGTGGCTCGTCGAGCTGGCCAGGCTCACCCGGGCCGACCTGGTCGTCCAGGAGCTGGCGCGGGTGCTGGGCGTCCACGAGGAGGGCGCCCGCCCGCTCCTCGACACCGTCAAGGGCCGCCTGCGCGGCGCCCGCTGCCTGCTGCTGCTCGACAACTGCGAGCACCTCGTCGACGGCTGCGCGCACGTGGCGGCCGACCTCGTCGCCTCCTGCCACGACCTGGGCATCCTGGCCACCAGCCGCGAGCCGCTGCGCATCGCCAGCGAGCTGATCTGGCGGGTGCCGCCGCTCGACCTGCCCGACGAGCGCCATCCCGACGCCGAGTCGGTGCGGCTGTTCTTGGACCGTGCCACAGCCGCGGGCACCCGGCTGGGCGAGGCCAGCAGACCCGACGTGGTGCGCCTGTGCCGGGCGCTCGACGGGCTGCCGCTGGCGCTGGAGCTGGCGGCGGCCCGGACGAGCCTGCTCAGTCCCGGGCAGATCGCCGACCGGATCGGCGACCGCTTCTCGCTGCTCACCACGGGCGGCCGTACGGCGCCGCCGAGGCAGCGCACGCTGCTGGCCGCCGTCGAGTGGAGCCACGGCCTGCTCTCGGCAAAGGAGCAGGTGCTGCTGCGCAGGCTGTCGGTGTTCGCCGGGTCGTTCGACCTGGAGCTGGCCGAGGAAATCTGCGCCGAGCGGCCCATCCACCGCGGTGAGATCGTCGACCTGCTCGGCGCCCTGGTGGACAAGTCGCTCGTGCTGTGCGACGAGGAGCGCAGGCGCTACCGCCTGCTCTACACGATCAGGCACTTCGCGGCCGAGCGCCTGGCGGAGGCCGCCGAGGGCGGCACGCTGCGCGACCGGCACCTGGAGGTGCTCTGCGAGCTGCAGGTACGCCACTTCCGGACGGAGATGATCGAGCCCGCCGTGCCGTGGCCGGCGCGGCTGGCCGCGCTGAGCGCCAGCCGCGCCCTGGTCGACGACCAGCGGGCCGCGCTCGACTGGGCGATCGAGTCCGGGAACGTGCGGATGGGGCTGCGGCTGTGCGTCCACAGCACCAGCCTGCTGCCGTTCAGCGTCAACCCGGCCGAGATCGTCGGCTGGATGGAGCGGCTGCTCGCGCTCGACCTGAGCGACGTGCCGGCGGAGCGGATCGCGCACGCGCAGGCGTACCTGGCCTATGGGCTGGAGGGCCGCGACGAGCTGGGCCGCGCGCTGGAGCTGGCCACGGAGAGCCTGGAGGGGATGGGCGACGACCCCTTCTCGGCGTGCGCCACCCGCGCGCTGCAGATCATGGTCCTGCTCCGGCTGGGCCGGGCCGACGAGGCGGGGGAGCTGGCCGAGCAGATCGTGGCCGTGGCCACGGCGGCGGGCGACCGGTGGAACGAGGCCTCCGGCCTGGCCGGGCTGTCGGCCGTCGCGCTGACGCGCGGCCGGCTGCGCGAGGCCCAGCGCTACGGGGAGGAGGCCCTGGCCACGGCCCGGCGGCACGGCCATCGCTGGCTGCTGGCCAGGATCGCGATCCAGCTCGGCGCGGTCGCCGAGGCGCGCGGCGACCTGGTGACGGCCATGGCCCAGTACGAGCTGGCCGTCCCATGGCTGGAGGAGATCGGCTGCGACAACGAGCTGGCCCGCTGCCTGGCCCGGCTGGGCAGGGTGGCGGCGATGCTGCACGACTTCGGGACGGCCCAGCGGCGGCTGGCCACCAGCCTGTCGCTGAGCCGGCAGACCGGCCAGCGGCAGGGCGTGGCCCGGTGCCTCATCGGCCTGTCGGTGCTGGCCGAGGGCCGGGGCGACCTGGAGAGCTCCGTGCTGGCCGCGGCGTCGGCCACCACGCTGCGCGAGTCGATCGGCCAGCACGCCGCCACGCTGCGCATCGACGAGCTGCTCACCCGCGCCCGCGGCAAGCTGGGCGAGGGGCGCACCGCCGCGCTCTGGGCGTGCGGCAGGACGATGAGCCCGGAGGAGGCCGCCCGCCACGTCCTCACGGGCGACGTGGCCGAGCAGGGCCCGCAGGACCTGCCGGACGGGCCGGGCGCGCGGGACGACCGGCGCGGGCGGGGCGAGCGGCCCGCGCTGACCGGCCCCCTCGTGGCCGAGCAGCCCATCAGGCACTCCCTGCTGACCGCCCGCGAACGCGAGATCGCGACCTTACTGACCAGGGGCCTGTCCAACCGGGCCATCGCCGAGGAGCTGGTCATCAGCCCCGCGACCGTGGCCAGGCACATCGCCAACATCATGGAGAAGCTCGGCTACACCTCCCGCGCCCAGATCGCCGTCTGGGCGGCCGAGCAAGGTTCTGCATAGCGATCTGCATATTCCGCCCCATGTGTGCATGAGACGCCCTCCATAGCGTGGTCGACATGGAGGAGCGCATCGTCATGGTGGACTCTGGCACCGGTCTGTGTCTCACCGAACGGCAACTGGACGAGAGGTCGGCCGCCGCGACCGTCCAGCTGCGACGCCGAGGCGTGCGCGCGGGCGACACGGTGCTCATCTGCCTGGGCGTCGGCCCCGATCTGCTCGTCGCGACCGACGCCGTGATAGCCGCGGGTGGGATCGTCTGGCCGATCCCGCCGGAGCTGGACGCGCCGAGGCTGCGCGAGAGGATGCTGGCCAGCTGCGCACGGCTGATGATCTCCGATCTGCCGCACGCCCTGGAGGCGGCGAAGGAGTCGCGGGTGCGCCTCGTGGTGAGCGTCGCGGATCTGCGCGCGTATCCAGCCGGTCGCGAGATCTCCACGGAAAGTGATCGCGCCGGTCCCTGAAGCACGAAAGACTAGGGGAGATTGATCTTCCCTCGACAGCCGGGCCGCCATCATGACTCCGCACGTCCAGCACAACCTCCCCGCAGAGCCCAACCGATTCGTCGGCAGGGATCGTGACGTTGCGGAGCTCACCGCGCTGGTCCACGACGAGCGGGTGGTCACGCTCTGTGGTGTGGGCGGCATCGGCAAGACCCGCCTGTCGCTGCGGGTCGCCGCCACGGCGCTGCCCGGCTTCGCCGACGGCGTCTGGCTGGTCCAGCTCGCCCGCCTCGACGATCCCGGGCTGGTCCTGCGGGAGATGACCGGCGTGCTCGGCGTCCGCGAGGAGGGGCCGGGGCGGCTGCTCGACGGGCTGCGCGCCCGCCTGAGCGGCGCCAGAACGCTGATCCTGCTGGACAACTGCGAGCACCTGGTCGAGTCGTGCGCCGAGCTGGTGGCCGGCCTGATCGCCGACTGCCCCCAGCTGCGCTTCCTGCTCACCAGCCGCGAGCCGCTGCGCATCCCCGGTGAGCTGGTCTGGCGGGTGCCGCCGCTCGACCTGCCCGACGAGCGGCACCCTGACGCCGAGTCGGTGCTGCTGTTCGTCGAGCGCGCGGCCGCCGCCGGGGCCCGCGCCGTGACCGGCGGCACGGCCGGCGTCACCCGGCTGTGCCGGGCGCTCGACGGGCTGCCGCTGGCGCTGGAGCTGGCGGCGGCCCGTACGAGCGTGCTCGACCCCGGGCGCATCGCCGACCGGATCGACGACCGGCTCGGCGACAGGTTCCGCCTGCTCACCACCGGCGACCGCACCGCGCACGCCCGCCAGCGCACCCTGCTGGCCACGGTCGAGTGGAGCCACGACCTGCTCCAGGAGGGGGAGCGGGTGCTGCTGCGCAGGCTGTCGGTGTTCGCCGGCCGCTTCGACCTCGACCTGGCCGAGCAGGTGTGCGCGGGCCCCGGCCTGCGCCAGGGTGACGTGCTCGACCTGCTCAGCGGCCTGGTCGACAAGTCGCTGGTTCTTCACCACGGCGGCGGCGGGCGCTACCACCTGCTGGAGACCATCCGCCACTACGCGGCCGGGCGGTTGCGCGAGTCCGGCGAGGAGCCGATGCTGCGCCGGCGGCACCTGCGCGTCGTCTGCGCCGAGATGGAGCGCTGCTACGAGGGCGGCTCACTGGAGCGCAGGCTCCCGTGGCCCGAGCGGGCCGTCCACTTCGCCAGGGGCCGCGCGCTGCTCGGCGACTGCCAGTCGGCGGTCGACTGGGCGGTGGAGTCCGGCGCGGCCGAGCTGGGCCTGCGGCTGGCCCGCGCCGCCCTGGCGATCCTCGCGGTACGCGGCGACCTGCGCGAGAGCGTCGGCTGGCACGAGCGGCTGCTGCGCCTCGACCTGTCGGACGTGCCCGCCGATGTGGTCGCGGTGGCCAAGGGCGCGCTCGCGTACGCGCTGGAGACGCGCGACGAGCTGGCCAGGGCCGCCGAGCTGATCGAGGAGAGCATCGAGGAGCAGCGGCGTCACCCGTACACGCACTGGCTCGGCGTCACCTACAGCGTCGCGCTGACCGTCTTCTTCCGCCTCGGCCGCGGCGACACGGCGCTGCGCCACCTGCGCGAGCTGGAGGAGGCGACGGCCGAGCACGACGACCTGTTCAACATGGCCACCGCCCGCATCGCCCGGCTCAACCTGGCGCTGTTCCAGGGGCAGCCGCGCCAGGCGCGGCGGATCGGCGAGGAGGCACTGGCCCTGGCGCGGGAGAGCGGCCACCACTGGACGCTCGCCAGGGTGCTGACCCATCTGGGGACGGTCGCGGAGGCCAGTGGCGACCTGGAGGCCGCCATGCGGCACCACACGGCGGCGCTGCCGCTGCTGGAGGAGCTGGACAACCTGGTCGAGCTGGCCCGCTGCCGGGCGCTGGCCGCCCGGGTCGCCGCCCTGCGGCACGACTTCCCCGCCGCCCGGAGCAACGTGGCCGCCGGCCTCGCGCTCAGCAGGAAGGCCGGCAGCCGCGGCGGCGTCGTGCGCGCGCTGGTCACCCTGTCCGTCCTCGCGCAGGCCGAGGGCGACCTCGACGGCGCGGTCCTGGCCGCCGCGGCGGCGGGGGCGCTGCGCGAGTCGATCGGCCAGCACGACGTCCCGGCCCGCACCCAGGAGCTGCTGTCGAGCGCCCGCGACAAGCTCGGCGAGGGCCGCGTGGCGCTGCTGTGGGCGACCGGCGCCCAGCAGGACCCGGCCGCCGTGGCCGGGCGGATCCTCGACCAGGCCACGCTCCCGCCCGCCGCCGCGGCCGGAGCCGCCGTACGCGAGCTGCGCCACGTGACGCTGACGCCCCGCGAACGGGAGATCGCCGTCCTGCTCACCAGAGGGCTGAGCAACCGGGCCTGCGCGGCGGAGCTGGTCATCAGCCCCGCCACGGTCGCCAGGCACGTCGCCAACATCATGGAGAAGCTCGGCCTCACCTCCCGCGCCCAGATCGCCGTGTGGGCGGCCGAGCACGAGCGTGAGAATCCGTCCTCATAAGCTCGGAAGCATGCCGCTCGCCCCGAATCTTCCCGTCATGCTCCGTACCGAGGACGGCGTCCGCATCGACGCCGCGCACACCCCGTCCGCCCGCCCCGGGCTCGGCATCGTCGTCGCCCACGGGTTCACCGGCTCCTGGCGCGACCGCGCCACGCGGCGCATCACGCACGTCCTGAGCGGCTACGGCGGCGTGGTCGCGTTCGACTTCCGCGGGCACGGCCGCTCCGGCGGCGAGAGCACCGTGGGCGACCTGGAGATCCTCGACGTGGACGCCGCCGTACGGCACGCGCGGGTGATCGGCTACCCCAAGGTGGCCGTGGTCGGGTTCTCCATGGGCGCGGCCGTGGCGCTGCGGCACGCGGGGCTGCTCGGCGGCGTGGACGCGGTGGTGTCGGTGAGCGCCCCGGCCCGCTGGTACTACCGGGGCACCAAGCCGATGCGGCAGGTGCACTGGGCGATCGAGCAGCCGGTCGGCAGGTGGGCGGCCCGGGTGGCCAAGCGCACGCGGATCGCGCGGGGGCAGTGGGACCCGGTGCCGGTGCCGCCGCACGAGGCGGCCGCGTCGATCTCCCCCACGCCGCTGCTCGTGGTGCACGGGGACGCCGACGGGTTCTTCCCGCTGGACCACGCGCACCAGATCTTCGACGGGGCGCGGGAGCCGAAGAGGCTCTGGATCGAGCAGGGGTACGGCCACGCCGAGGCCGCGGCGACGCCCGAGCTGATCCGCCGGATCGGAAAGTGGATTACTTCGAACCTTTCGTGAGTAAGAGACGTCTACCTAGGGCGTACAGAAGAAATCCACCGGGAGAGGGTCCCTGGGGAAGGAAACCGCCGACGGGGTGGACCTGGGACATACTTCATGCAGTCGGAACGGCACCTAGCGTTGCGGGGGCGCGCTGGGATGACCACACGCCTGATCGGGGGCTCCGACACGGCATCAGGGCTCCGGCACGACGAGGTGCCGGAGCCCTGCGGGTTTGTTGGGCCGTTCGGTCCGC
>NZ_JAHKRL010000109.1 GCF_019396405.1 Nonomuraea rhizosphaerae
GGAAGGAGCGTCGCATCCCACTCCACCCGCATCCCGATTTTTCCGGAAATCTCGTACCAGCCCTCGGAGAAGCCGGTGAGGTACACGATCTCGCTCGGCGACCCGCGCTCCGGCACCACGCCGAGATCCACCTCGCCGCCGCCGTCCGCGGGCACCACCGGCCACTCCCACGGCCCGCCCGCCTTGACCAGCCGCCCGAGCGGGTTGATCGCGCCCTCGTGCGGGATCACCCGCACCCCCTCGGGCAGCCTGATCCGGTCCCCGGGCCGCAGGAACGGCCGGCCGTACACGATGTGCTGCCCCCACATGGCGTGCAGCTCGACGCCGGCCTCGTTGGTCGCGCGCCCCTCGATCTCCAGCGCGGCCGTGCCCGCCCTGAGGCGGAAGGTCTTCTCCACCGCGTACGGCAGCCGCCGCGTGCGCACGCTCAGCCGTACCGCGACCTCCTCCTCGGAGTCGGCCACCACCTCGGCCCGCCACGGCAGCCCGGCCACCTCCCCGTGCTGCGCCAGCCGCGCGCCCCGGTACTCGCTGGGCGCGCCGCCGTTGGGGAAGGCCTCCTGCCAGCCGCCCTCGTAGTGGTCGGTGAACTGGGCGACGTCGTCGGCCGCGCCGTGCAGGTGCTCACGCGGGTCGCGCAGCCCCTGCGGCGAGAGCCAGACGAGGTCGGTGTCGGTCGGCTTGTGCAGGAACTCGACGACGTCGCCGCCCTTGCCGGCCAGGACGGTGACGCGCAGCCGCTCGTTCTCCAGCACGACCGCCCGCAGCCCGTCGATCACGACGTGCCGCAGGCGGGCCGCCCAGTTGCGTGCGGTCAACCGAAGCTCACGTCGATGAAGCGGGGACGGTAGATCGACACGTCGCGGTAGTGGTCGGTGTTGACGAAGCTGTTGACGTTGTACGAGACCACCAGCCCCTTGCCGTCGCCGCGGACGGCAGGGTGGGCGTGGGCGTTGTAGGTGAAGATGTTCCCGCTGGTCTCAGGGGTGGTGTAGACGGCCTGCTTGCCGGTGAACGGGCCGGCCGGCGAGCAGGAGGAGTACGCCACGATGTGCGGGCTGAGGACCTCGGTCGTGTCGTGGGTGATCAGCACGTAGGCGTTGCCGATCCTGGTGACGCTGTACTCGTTCGCCACGCCGTCCATCACCCGCGCCGAGTCGGCCTCGTTCTGCGACCAGGTGCCGTCGGCCTTGAGGTACTCCCACCGGCCGAGCAGGCTCTGGCCGCGCACCCGGGCGAGGTGCATGTACTTGGGCGAGCCGAGGTCCTCCACCCCGTACACGTAGGTGTAGGGGCCGTCCTTGAGGATGGCCGAGGCCCACGAGACGCCGGCGGCCGACGGGAGGTCGTGCACGCTGAGCGGCTTGTTCAGCCGGCCCTGCGCGAACCTGGCGACCACGTTGCGGTGCCAGCGCCAGTCCCACGGCCCGGTGCCGAACCGCTCGTACTCCTGGTAGGTCACCTCCACGATGCCGCCCACGACGGTGGCGTCACCGGCCCAGTACCAGTGGCTCTGGTCGCGCGGCGGCATCACCGCGGTCGGCTTCGCGGCGGTGCCGTCGTGGATCGTGGACAGCCTGCCGTTGCTCTCCACGGCGAAGGAGTTGTTCAGGAAGACGGTCGTGCCGCCCTCCTCGACCACCGGCGGGCGGCTGCCGTCGGGGTTGACCTGGCCCAGGAAGGTGTCGGAGAAGACCCACAGCTCCCGGCCGCCGGGCAGGCGCACCGAGTAGGTCCCGTCGGCGCCGGTCCAGTCGTCGAGGCGGCTGTTGTCGTTGCCGTAGTTGGTGAACAGGCTGGTCAGCTTGGCGTCGACGGACGCGCTTTTGACGGTCGGCGCGCACGCGGCCGGCTTGGTGGCTCGCGAGGGGACCGGAGCGGTGGCCTGGGCGGACATGGACGGCACCGGCTTGGGCGGCGCGGCCATGGCCTGCTGCGGCACGGCCGTGAGGCTGAGCAGCCCGACGGCCAGGGGGATGAGGGCAGACCGGAATCTTGTCATCACTCGCGTCCTGTAGGGAGGGGGAGCTCCCTACAGTTCTAGTGATTAGATCACTTTATGTCCATAGGCTCTGTGCGATCCGTGCGATGCGCCAGGAAGAAGACCACCCCGAGCACGGCCCCGGCGCCGCACCCGACCGCGACGGAGTAGACCGGCGGCCCGATGGGGACGGCCATCGCCACCAGGACGAACCCCGCCATGCTCATCGGTCCCAAGGCCCACGGATGACGGCGCAACCACGTCACCGTCCGCACGTTGGAGATCACGCTGGGCAGCAGGAGCGCCCCCTCCACCAGTCCCGCGACGATTCCCATGAGGATGCCGTACTGGTCGGTCATGATCGCCGTCATGCCCGTGGTGAAGACCACGCACAGGGCGCCGTAGGCCCACCGGTTCTCCCGCAGCGGTTGTGACATCGCGCTCCTCCCGTTCCTTTGAAAGGGAGGCGTTCCACTCCGTTCCACGCAACGTTCGGGCGGCAGGAGACAACTTTCGGCCGTGACGGGGACGACGGCCCTGTTCCTAGCGTTTTTCCCATGGTCAAGAACATGGTCAAGAACACGGTCAAGAGCGTCGTCATGGCACTGGCACTCAGCCTCACCGGAGCGTGCGCGCATTCGCCGGAAGGGGGCCGGCCGGAAGGGATCCGGCTGGACAGCGGGCTGGTGAAGGGGGTGCACGACGGGGACGTGCACCGCTACCGCGGCATCCCGTACGCGCGCCCACCCGTCGGGAACCTGCGCTGGCGGCCGCCCCAGCCGGTCGCGCACTGGAGCGGCACGCGCGACGCGGCCAGGTCGGGCCCGGCGTGCCCGCAGGCCGGCTCCTCGCCCGCCGAGAGCAGCGACAAGGAGGACTGCCTCTACCTGGACGTGACCGTCCCCGACAAGGGCGGCGCGAGCAAGCCGGTCATGGTGTGGCTGCACGGCGGCGGGTTCACGGCCGGCGCGGGCAGCGCCTACGACCCGCGCCGCCTCGCCGTCACCGGTGACGTGATCGTGGTCACGGTGGAGTTCCGGCTGGGCACGCTCGGGTACGCGGCGCTGCCGGGCATGCCGGGCGGCGGCTCCTTCGGCCGGCTCGACCAGCAGGCGGCGCTGCGGTGGGTCAAGCGCAACGCCAAGGCCTTCGGCGGCGACCCGGGCAACGTGACGCTGTTCGGCGAGTCGGGCGGCGGCGTCGCGGTCTGCGGCCAGCTCGCCTCACCTTCCGGCGCGGGCCTGTTCGACAAGGCGATCATGCAGAGCGGCGCCTGCGGCACGACGCTGCTGCCCGGCGCGGCCGCGCCCGGCTCGCCCGCGTCGCCGTTCTGGCGCTCGCGGCAGGAGGCGTACCAGGCCACGATGAAGGCGGCGAAGGCGCTCGGCTGCCCCGGCGACCAGCCGCTCGACTGCCTGCGCCGCCAGCCGGTGAGCAAGCTGCTGGGCCAGACCGGGCTCTTCACCGCCGCGGTCGGCGACCCCGTGCGGGACCTGGAGGCGGGACGGTTCCACCGGGTGCCGGTCCTGTCCGGGCACACCAAGGAGGAGGCGCTGCTGTTCGCCAGTGTGGCCAACCTGCTCGGCAAGCCGGTGACGGACGACAACCTGGACGACCTGCTCGTCCAGGGCTTCGGCGGCAAGGCGGCGGCCGTGCGGCGCGCCTACCCGCGCGAGGGCTACCCCAGCGCGGCGGAGAACTGGGCCGCCGCCTACACCGACGCGATCTTCGCCTGCCCGCACGTGCGGGCCGACACGGCGCTGGCGCGTCACACCAAGGTCTACGGGTATGAGTTCGCGGATGAGACCGCGCCGCCGTTCATCCCGTCGCTGCCGGGCTTCCGGACGGGGGCCGGGCACGCCAGTGAGCTGGCCTACCTGTTCGACGTCAAGGACAAGCCGATCTCGCTGGAGGGCAAGCACGTGCCGCTGACCGCGACGCAGCGGGCGGTGGCCGACGGCATGGTCAAGGCGTGGACCACGTTCGCCCGTACGGGGAGTCCGGGCAAGGGCTGGCCGGAGTGGGACGGGAGGGTGCGCGTGATCACCTCGGAGCCGGGGAGCGGTGCCGTGGAGCGGGCCGCCGTCTCGCACAAGTGTGACTTCTGGACCCCATGACCAGGTTCGTGCTGGTGGTGGTCGCGGCCGCCTTCGCCACCCTCCACATCCTGCTTTATGCGGATGCGCCGGTGGAGCTGGCCGCGAACCTGGTCGTGGACGCCGCCCTGATCGTCGTGTACCGGTTCCCGCTGGCGGTGTCGTCGCTGGCGCTGGCCGTCGCGGTGCTGCGGGCGGTGGCCGACCAGGTGGCGCCGGGGGTGCTCACGGTGGCCGACCCGCCGATGCTCGCGACCGTGCCGGCCTCGACGCCGGTGATCCTCTGGTTCGCCGTGCACACCCTGCCCCGGGCCACCGCGCTGGTGATCACCGCGGCGTTCACCGTGATGGCCACCCGCCTGTGGGAGCCGAGCTGGCCGGTCATCTCCTCCGGGCTGTCGACGGGGCTGGTGCCCGCGCTGGTCGCGCTCTACCTCAAGGCCCGCCAGGACCTGCTGGCGTCCCTGCGCGAGCGCGCCGAGAGCGCCGAACGGGAGCAGCTTCTGCTGACGGAACGCGCCCGGAGCGCCGAGCGCGAGCAGGAGCTGCTGACGGAACGCGCCCGGAGCGCGGAGCGGGAGCAGGAGTTGCTGGCCGAGCGGGCGACGGCGGCCGAGCGGCAGCGGCTGGCGTCCGAGATGCACGACCTCGTCACCCACCACGTCACCGAGATCGTGCTGCGGGCGGGCGCGCTGAAGGTGTCGAGCGCCGACGACACGATCAGGGACGCCTCGGAGCGGATCCGGGAGGCGGGCGCGCGCACGCTGGCCGAGCTGCGCGAGCTGATCGGCGTGCTCAGGAGCGGCCAGGACACCTTCACCGATCACCGCGCCGCCGCCGTGGCCAAGGTGGCCGTGGACGACGACCTGCGTACGCTCGCCGGTGACGCGGACCTGGAGACCACCGGCGAGCCCCTGCCGATGCCGCCCGCCGTCGCCCGCGCCGCGTACCGGCTCGTGCAGGAGGCCCTCACCAACGCCCGCAAGCACGCGCCGGGCGCGCCGGTGCGGATCGCCGTCGGATACGGTCACGACACCATGACCATCGAAGTGGAGAACGGTCCGGCCACGCGGCCCGCCGACCCGTCGCTGTCGGCCACCGGGTCCGGCACCGGTCTCGACGGCCTGCGCCGCCGCGTCACCATGCTCGGCGGCGCCTTCGAGGCGGGGCCGTCCGGCGACGGGTTCCGCGTACGGGCCGGCCTGCCCGTGGGAGAGCCCGACCGGCCCGTGGGGGAGCCCGACCGGCCCGTGGGGGAGCGATGACCGCGGGCCCCGCCCTTGAGGGGGCGACGATCAAGGTCCTGCTCGTGGACGACGACCCGATGGTCCGCCACCACCTGCGGACGATCCTCGCCAGCGGCCCCGGCCTGGAGGTGGTCGGCGAGGCCGAGGACGGCGCCGAGGCGGTCGAGGCGGTGCTGCGCACGAGGCCCGACGTCGTGCTCATGGACATCAGGATGCCCGGCGTGGACGGCATCGCGGCCACCGCCGAGATCGGCGGGCTGGCCTCGCCCCCGGCGGTGGTGGCGCTGACCACGTTCGACTCCGACGCGCACGTGCTGAGCGCGCTGGAGGCGGGGGCCTGCGGGTTCCTGGTCAAGTCGACGCCGCCGGAGGACCTGATCAGCCTGGTGAGGGTGGCCGCCGCCGGTCACACCGTGCTGTCGCCGATCGCGGTCCAGCGCCTGTTGGCCAGGTCGGGCGGCCACGGGGCGGCCCGCGACAAGGTGGCGGAGCTGACCGAGCGGGAGCGCGAGCTGCTGTCCGCGCTCGGCAGGGGGCTGACGAACGCCGACATCGCCGCCGAGCTGTTCCTGTCGGAGTCCACCGTCAAGAGCTACGTCTCGCGGCTGCTGACCAAGCTGGAGCTGTCCAACCGCACCCAGGCCGGCCTGCTGGCGCACGACGCGGGCCTGGTCGACGGCGAGTCCTGACACCGGGCCCGGCCGGGAATATCCTGTGGCCAGGGGCCGATGTCGATGCCTACCCTTGCTCATCGTGCCTGTTCGCGCGAGAGGGAAGATCCAGTGGGACATGTGGAGATCGGTCACCTGACATACGTGCTGCCCGACGGGCGGCCGTTGCTCGACGACGTGTCCTTCCGGATCGGCGAGGGCGTCAAGGCCGCGCTCGTCGGCCCCAACGGCGCCGGCAAGACCACCCTGCTGCGGCTGGTCGCCGGTGACCTCAAGCCGGTCGAGGGCAGCGTGGCCAGCTCGGGCGGCCTCGGCGTGATGCGGCAGTTCGTCGGCAGCGTCCGCGACGGCAGCACGGTCCACGACCTGCTGCTGAGCGTCGCGCCCCCGGCCGTGCGGGCGGCGGCCGAGCGGCTGGAGCAGGCCGAGCTGGTGATGATGGAGCGCGACGACGAGAAGGCGCAGCTGCGCTACGCGCAGGCCATCACCGACTACACCGACGCCGGCGGCTACGACATCGAGGTGCTCTGGGACACCTGTACGGTCGCCGCGCTCGGTGTCCCCTACGACAACGTGAAATATCGCGACGTGGCGACGCTGTCCGGCGGCGAGCAGAAGAGGCTGGTCCTGGAGGCGCTGCTGCGCGGCCCCGACCAGACGCTGCTGCTCGACGAGCCGGACAACTACCTCGACGTGCCCGGCAAGGAATGGCTGGAGCAGGCGCTGCGGGAGACGCCCAAGACGGTCCTGCTGGTCAGCCACGACCGCCAGCTCCTGGCCAACTCCGCCGACCGCATCGTCACCGTCGAGTCCGGCAACATCTGGATCCACGGCGGCGGGTTCTCGACGTACGCGGAGGCCCGCAAGGCGCGCAACGAACGCCTCGACGAGCTGCGCAGGCGCTGGGACGAGGAGCACGCCAAGCTCAAGGCCCTGGTCAACATGTTGAAGAACAAGGCCAGGTACAACGACGGCATGGCCGCCGCCTACCACGCCGCCCAGACCCGGCTGCGCAAGTTCGAGGAGGCGGGCCCGCCGGAGACGGCCCCCAGCGACCAGAACATCAAGATGCGCCTCAAGGGCGGCCGCACCGGCAAACGCGCGGTCGTCTGCGAGGAACTGGAGCTGACCGGCCTGATGCGCCCGTTCGACGTGGAGGTCTGGTACGGCGAGCGCGTCGCGGTGCTCGGCTCCAACGGCTCGGGCAAGTCCCACTTCCTGCGGCTGCTCGCGGGCGAGCCGATCGGCCACTCGGGGGTCGCCAAGCTCGGCGCCCGCGTGGTGCCCGGCCACTTCGCGCAGACGCACGCCCGGCCCGACCTGCTCGGCCGCACGCCGGTCGAGATCGTCATGACCGAGCACGCCAAGCTCAAGAACGAGGCGATGAAGACGCTGGCCCGCTACGAGCTGGCCGGGTTGATCGCCGAGCAGCGCTTCGACACGCTGTCGGGCGGCCAGCAGGCGCGGCTGCAGATCCTGCTGCTGGAGCTGTCGGGCGCGACGCTGCTGCTGCTCGACGAGCCGACCGACAACCTCGACCTGGCCAGCGCGGAGGCGCTGCAGAGCGGCCTGGACGCCTTCGACGGCACGGTGGTGGCGGTCACCCACGACCGCTGGTTCGCCGCCGACTTCGACCGCTACCTGGTGTTCGGCTCCGACGGCACGGTCTACGAGTCGCCGTCCCCGGTCTGGGACGAGGCCAGGGTGGTGCGCCCGCGTTAAAGGGAAGGGGCTCGCGTTAAAGCTTTCGTACGGTGAGCGCGTGTCCCCTCCCTGACGTGCCCATGAACCGGCTATCACGGCAAAGTGATCCCGCGTAGCCGAACCGTCAGCCTCCTCGCACTCGGGGCGATCTGCCTAGCCGGATGCTCCAGCGAGGAGCGGTCAGAACAGCAGCTCAAGCCCCTCGCCCTCAAGGAGCAGGTGTCGAACGTCGTCAAGGCGTCCGACGGTTATGCCATCAACTGGGCGGGGATCCTCAGCAACGCCAACCCGTGGCACTTCGGTGAGCACGTGGTGGCGACCGTCGTCGGCCGTGACGCGGGCGGCACCGAGGTCGTGCGGATGGACCAGCCGCTCGACGCCGTGCCGCCGGGCGGCTCGCTGGCCTTCACCGGCCAGGCCACGACGGCGCGGAAGCCGGCGAAGGTGACGATCGAGTACCGTCCCGCCCAGTGGCGTCCGGCCGCGCGCATCGCGTCGGCGTTCAAGCAGTTTCCCGTCTCGCGCGCGCAGACGTTGCGCCAGAAAGACGGCTCCTATCTCATCACCGGATATGTCGACAATCCCTATCAATTGTCGGCGAGCAGCCTCGTGGTGAACGCGTTGCTGCGCGACAAGGCCGGCAAACTGCTCGGCGGCGGCAGCACGTTCGTCGACGACGTGAAGGCGGGCAGCCCGCCCCGTTTCATCCTGACCGTCGAGGGGCTGCCGTCGGGGACCACGGTGGCCAGGACCGACATCACCGCGCGGACCTGGGGCTCGACCGGGCGTCCCTTCGAGGACCTGGCGTTGGGCGGCGCGGTGCCGATGCACACGACCAAACCGACGACCGAGCCGTTCGCGGTGGATCGCGGCAGCCGGGCCATGTCCGAGCACAAACAATAGCCGCCATCAAATAAGCACATAAATCGGGCAGCTTTGTTCGGCAAATAAGGCTGTTCCTGGAGAAGTGGTAGAACTACTAGTTACCAATCCATTACCTTCGGTCACATGAATGACCGCGCCCTGGTCGAGGCACTCCGTGCCCGCGACCCGGGTGCCCTAGCCGCGCTCTACGACGCGTACGCCGAGGGCATCCACCGATACTGCTGGTCCCTTCTCCTCAGCTCCGACAGCGCTCAGGTGGCGCTCCGCGACACCATGATCGCGGCGGAGGCCCACATCGGCGCGCTCACCGACCCCGCCCGCCTGCGCCCCTGGCTGTACGCCCTGGCCCGGGGCGCGTGCCTGCGCCGCAGGACGTCCGCGCCGCCGAGCGCGGACGAAGCCCTGGCCGAGGCGCCGCCGCCCGACGACCCCGCCGACGCCGACCTGCGGGTCATGGCCTGGTACGCCATCCACAGCCTGCCGCCCGGCGACCGCGAGGTGCTGGAGCTGTCGGCCAGGCACGAGCTGTCCACCCAGGACGTCGCCGCGGTGCTCGGGGTCGCGGCGCGCCTGGTGGAGACCGCCCAGGAGGACGCGCACGAACGGCTGCGCGACGCGATCACCGCCGAGATCCTGGCCAGGAAGGGCCCGTACGACTGCCCGCGACGGGCCCGCGTCCTGACCGGCTTCTCCGGCGAGCTGACCCCGGAGATGCGCGAGCTGCTGGTCAGGCACCTGGCGCGCTGCCTGACCTGCTCGCCGCACCGCACCCGCCAGCTCTCGGCGGCCAAGGTGTACGACCTGCTGCCCCGCATCCCGTTGCCGGAGGCGCTCAAGGTCAGGGTGCTGAGCGGCTTCGCCGACCCCGACCTGCTGCCCTACCGGCGTTACGTGGCCCGGCGCTCGGGGGCGCTCGACAACGCCGGGTTTCCCGTTGCGGAGCGGCGACGGGCTCGCAGGTGGCCTCAGGCGGTGGCGGGCACGATGGCGGCGGTCGCGACCGTGGTGGCGATAGCGGTGATCTTCCAGCAGTTCGGGACGGGCGGGATCATCCCCGGCGGGACCTCCGCTGCCCTCCCGTCGGCGGGCGAGCCGCCCGGCGTCAGCCTGCCGTGGCGGCCCGACCCGCAGAACCTGCCGATCACCGCCGAGCCCGTCCTCGACAGCACCGCCACGATGCCGCTGGGCGCGCTCTCCACCCTGAACCCGCCGGCCTCGATCGGCGCCGTCACGCCGGGAGGCGACCCGACAAGGCCGGCCGCCGACCCGGGCGAGCCGATCGTCCCGGCCCCCACGGCGACCCCCACGCCCGGCACGCTGACCCCGGCCCGGGATCCCGCCCCCGGTCCGTCCCAAGGCCCGTCCCAGGGCCCCTCCCAGGGCCCCGACGGGCGTCCGGAGCACCAGGGCGGCCCGTGGCACCACGGCCGTCCGGGCAAGGGGTCGAGCGGGCATCCGGGTGAGCACCGCCCCGACCGCCCCTGCGGCCGGCGTCCCGTTCCGTGCCCTGTCGGCACCCCGGCGCCGACCCAGGCCCCGACCGTCTCGGCGCCCCCGAGCACGACCCCGAGCGAGCCTCCTGCCGTGACCCCGACCGTGACCTCCGTCCCCGCCGGCTGAGCCCCGAGTGAAGGCGTACCACCTGCGTGAGGACCCCCAGCTCGGCCGTAGGGTCTGTCCCTTCCCGGTCACCGACCGGCTGGCCGCCCTGGTGCCCAGGAGCCACGCCGTGCCCTGGCCCACCTGGCTCGACCAGAGCCCGCGCATGCTCCGCGACATCCTTGAGCTGTGCCGCCTGCGCACCGCCCGCGGCCTGGCGGTCCTGTCGTGGCTGGCGGGCAGCGAGCCGCCCGCCGAGTTCGGCTGGCTGTGGACCTCGCGCCGCCTGACCGGCCCCCGCCAGGAGCGCATGTACGGGGCCGCCGCCCGCGTCCCCGACGCCGTGCTCGCGCTGGTGCTGGCCAACTGGACCTGGGCGCTCGGCACCTGCCACGGCGGCCGGGTCACCGCCCCCTACCTGGCCGGCACGGCCTACCCGGGCGACGGCACGGTGGCCGCGGCCGCCACGATGACGCTCTTCCAGACCTTCGACCGCCACCCGGACTCCCGTCCGGCCATCGCGGCGGCCTGGGCCGTGGCCCGCGTGTGCGCCGACTGGTGCAAGGCCGCCGAGCTGCACGCCGCGTACGAGACGCAGACACCGGTGTTCACCTATCCACGGGGCGCCGGCCCGCTTCCGCAGGGCGGCAGACCATGGATAGAACGTCTGTTTCGCCTGTGTTGATGCCGGTACAGGATTGCGTAGAGTGACCGCTGGGAACTGTGTGCAACATGTACGCCATCAGGACCGGTTTCATGATCACCTGCCTGATCGCCACCCTGTGCCCGCCGGCCCACGCCGCACCCGGGCCCGGGGACGTGCGGAAGGCGCGGCACGTCGTACGGGAGCGCTCGAAGGAGCTGGGACGGGCCAGCGCGAAACTCGCCAAGGCCCAGGCGCGGCTGGACGACCTGGCGGCCGGGGCGGAGCGGGCGGTGGAGGCGTACAACGGGGAGCGGGTCCACCTCGAACGCGCGGGACACACCCTCGAAAGGGCCAGGGCCCGGCTGACCGTGGCCGACGCCGAGGTGGAGAAGGCGCGCGCGCCCGTCGCGCTGCTGGCGGCGCGGAGCTACAGCGGGCTCGACGGGATCAAGCCGACGTTCGGCATGCTCACCGACAGCGGCGACAAGGACGGCTTCCTGCACCGGGCGAGCACGCTCGCCGCGCTCGACGTCGAGGG
>NZ_JAHKRL010000110.1 GCF_019396405.1 Nonomuraea rhizosphaerae
TTGTGCCCCGGTCGGCGTTACCGTCTCAGATGCGTGCAGTGGCGGTTCGCCCGCGGCCGTGGTGGACGCCGGGGCTTCGTGTCCCCGACGCCCACCACGTTTTCGGGCATCTTCCGCGGCTGTCGCGCTTGGTGAAGATGTCCGAGGAGGAAGCACGTGGGCGCAGGTCCTAAGCCGGTGGCCGTCGAGGTCGCCAAAGACGAGCTGGAGCGGGTGCTGCTGGTCGGCCTCGGTCCCGACATCCTGGAGCGGGCGCTGACCCACCGCTCCTACGCGTACGAGAACGGCGGCCTGCCCACCAACGAGCGCCTGGAGTTCCTCGGCGACTCGGTGCTCGGCCTGGTCGTGACCGACACCCTCTACCGCAACCACCCCGACCTGCCCGAAGGCCAGCTGGCCAAGCTACGGGCCGCGGTGGTCAACATGCGCGCGCTCGCCGACGTGGCCCGCACCCTGGGCCTGGGCCGCTTCCTGCGGCTCGGCAGGGGCGAGGAGGGCACCGGCGGCCGCGACAAGTCCTCGATCCTGGCCGACACGCTGGAGGCGCTGATCGGCGCCGTCTACGTGGACAAGGGCCTCGACGAGGCGTTCCGTGTCGTGCACCTGCTGTTCGACCCGCTGATCGTGCGCTCGGCCTCGCTGGGCGCGGGCCTCGACTGGAAGACCTCCTTGCAGGAGCTCACCGCCTCCGAGGCGCTCGGCGTGCCCGAGTACCACGTCGAGGAGAGCGGCCCCGACCACGCCAAGTCGTTCACGGCCGAGGTGCGCGTGGGCGGCGAGTCGTACGGCTCGGGCAACGGGCGCAGCAAGAAGGAGGCCGAGCAGCAGGCGGCCGAGGCGGCGTGGACCCGGATCAGGGCCCGCCGTGAGCAGCGTGAGAGCCAGCCGGCGGGCTAGGGCCCGCCGGGGAGTGAGGTCAGGTGCCTGAGCTTCCCGAGGTCGAGGTCGTACGCCGAGGTCTGGCCGAATGGGTGGCCGGCCGGGAGATCGCCGCGGCCGAGGTGCTGCACCCGCGCGCCACGAGACGCCATCTGCCGGGCGGCGAGGAGTTCGGAGCCCGCCTGGCGGGCCGTGAGGTGCTGTCCGCGGAGCGCCGGGGCAAATACCTGTGGCTGCCGCTCTCCGGCGCCCAGGAGGCGCTCCTGGCCCATCTGGGGATGAGCGGGCAGCTTCTCGTGGTGCGGCCTGACTCGCCGCTGGAGAAGCACCTGCGCGTACGGATCAGCTTCGCCGACCAGGGGCCCGACCTGAGGTTCGTGGACCAGCGGACGTTCGGCCACGTCATGCTGACGCCGCTGGTGGAGGGCATCCCCGCGCCGATCGCGCACATCGCCCCGGACCCCTTCGAGAAGGCGTTCGACGACGCGCGCTTCGCTGTCAACCTCCGCCGGAAGAAAACCGAGATCAAACGGGCATTGCTCGATCAGTCGCTGATCAGCGGCGTCGGCAACATCTACGCCGACGAGGCGCTGTGGCTGGCCAAGCTCCACTGGGCGCGCCCGGCGAACACGCTCACCAAGCCCAAGATCGCCGAACTGCTGGCCGCGGTCCGCCAGGTCATGGCCTCGGCGTTGCAGCAGGGCGGCACGTCGTTCGACAGCCTGTACGTCAACGTCAACGGTGAGAGCGGCTACTTCGAGCGCTCGCTGGAGGCGTACGGCCGGCGCGACCAGCCCTGCTCCCGGTGCGGGACGCCGATCAGGCGCGACCCGTTCATGAACCGGTCCTCGTACAGCTGCCCGACCTGCCAGCGGCGGCCCCGGGTCACCGCCTAGGCCTGTTCGCGCACGTCACCGGCCCGTGCCCGCCTTCCCGCCGTACTCCGGCGGAGGTCCGGGGCGGGGGGCGGCGTGCTGCCGGTGCTCACCGGACGAGGACGAAGGAGGAGAAGCGTGGAGCAGGCGAGGCTCACGGCCTGGGTGAGGGGCAGGGTGCAGGGCGTCGGCTTCCGCTGGTGGACCCGGGCGCGAGCGCTCGAACTCGGTCTGTCAGGATGGGCAAGGAACACCGACGACGGCCGGGTGGAGGTCGTCGCCGAAGGGGATCGTGACGCGTGCGTCAAGCTCCTCGACCTGCTCAGGGGTTGCGACACGCCCGGCAGAGTCGATGGAGTGGTTGAACGGTGGAGCGAACCCCGAGGTAGTTTGAGTGGGTTTGTAGAACGATAAGGGGTTTCGCTAAACCGCCCAAATAGGGTATAGTTGTATGTCGGAAGTGCCCGCGGGTGGGTCTACACGGTTCGTTCGACTTGACCGCCCACACTGCCGGTGCGACTCTTGTTAGGTACCACGCGCACCCCTCCCGCGGAATAGAAGTGCGCGAACCAGTCTGGTCACTCAGCGTGGAGGACCCTTTACCATGGCGAAGGCTCTACTCGGCCACGTCGGCGGTCCTGACCCTCGAATGGTCTCGGAGATGCGCCGTCTGCAGCAGCGTATCCGGGATCTGGAGGCAGAACTCATCCGACTCCAGGCCACTAATGACGCTCTTGCGGCGCAAACCCGCGACGAGGCGCTCAGCCGTATGCAGGAGCGCGAGCCGGCACTCACCTGAGTGATCGGATCGCAAGACCCAGGGACGTCTCGGAGAGGCGTCCCTTGTTATTTGCGCAGGAAGATACTTGCGCAGGAAGTAGAAAAGCTTCATTTGCCCAGCTCCCGTCCCTGACGGACCGCACTGGCCCGCGATTGTCGGTGGGGACCAGTAGGCTTTCCCGCGAATGTCCGTCAGGGAGAGGGGGCTGGTCTTGTACCTGAAGACCCTCACCCTGCGCGGCTTCAAGTCCTTCGCCTCCGCGACCGCCCTGCGCTTCGAGCCCGGTATCACCTGCGTGGTCGGGCCCAACGGCTCCGGCAAGTCCAACGTCGTCGACGCCCTGGCCTGGGTCATGGGCGAGCACAGCGCCAAGTCGCTGCGCGGCGGCAAGATGGAGGACGTCATCTTCGCCGGCACCTCCTCCCGGCCGCCGCTCGGCCGCGCCGAGGTGACGCTGACCATCGACAACTCCGACGGCGCGCTGCCGATCGACTACACCGAGGTCACGATCAGCCGCCTGATGTTCAGGTCCGGCCAGAGCGAATACGCCATCAACGGCGACACCTGCCGCCTGCTCGACATCCAGGAGCTGCTGTCCGACTCGGGCATCGGCCGCGAGATGCACGTCATCGTCGGGCAGGGCCAGCTCGACGCCGTGCTCCACGCGGGCCCGGAAGACCGGCGGGCGTTCATCGAAGAGGCCGCGGGCGTGCTCAAGCACCGCAAGCGCAAGGAAAAGGCGCTGCGCAAGCTCGACGCGATGCAGGCCAACCTGACCCGTGTCCAAGACCTGGCCACCGAGCTGCGCCGCCAGCTCAAACCGCTCGGCCGCCAGGCGGAGATCGCCCGCAAGGCCGCCGTCATCCAGGCCGACCTGCGCGACGCCCGGCTGCGGCTGCTGGCCGACGACGTCTGCATCCTGCGCGCCACGCTGGAGCGCGAGGCCGCCGACGAGGCCGCGATCCTGACCAGGCGCACGACGGTGGAGCGGGAGCTGGCCGAGGGCCAGCAGCGCGAGGCGGCGCTGGAGGCGGCCGAGGCCGAGGCCCAGCCGCGCCTGTCCGCCGCCCAGGAGACCTACTTCCGCCTGTCGTCCCTGCGTGAGCGCACCTCCGGCCTCGAACAGCTCGCCGCCGAGCGGCACCGGCACGCCGTCGACGCCGCCTCCATCGAGCGGCGCGGGCGCGACCCCGAGGAGCTCGAACGTGAGGCCGCCGAGGCCCGCGAGCACGAGCTGGTGCTGCGGGCCGAGCTGGAGCACGCCCAGGAGCTGCTGGAGGAGTCCGTGCGGCGGCGCGCCGAGTCCGAGGCCGAGCTGAGCGCCGAGGAGCGGCGCCTCGCCATGGCCGCCCGCGCCGCCGCCGACCGCCGCGAGGGCCTGGCCAGGCTGCGCGGCCAGGTCGAGTCCGTGCGCAGCAGGGCCCGCGCGGCCGAGGAGGAGATCGGCCGGCTCACCCGCGCCGTGGCCGAGGCCGCCGGGCGCGAGAGCGTGGCCAGGGAAGACCTGGAGGCGCAGCGGCTGGAGGAGCCCGCCGTCGATCCGGCGCTCGCCGCCGAGCTGGCCACCGCGCAGGCGCTGGTCGAGGAGGCCGGCGCCGCCGCTGACGAGGCCCGGGCCGCCGTGGAGGAGGCCAAGTCGGCGCTCGACGCGCCGCGGGCCACCCTCCAGGCGGCCAGGTCAGGCGTCACCACGGCACGCGCCGCCGACCAGGAGGCCCAGCGGGCCGTGGCCGCGCTGCGGGCCCGCTGCGAGGCGCTGGAGCTGGGCCTGGCCAAGGGCGACGGCGGCGCGGCGCTGCTGGAGGCCGACCTGATGGGGGTGCTCGGGCCGCTGGCGGCCTCGATGCAGGTCACACCGGGGGCCGAGCCGGCGGTCGCGGCGGTGCTGGGGCCGGTGGCCGACGCGATCGCGGTCAGAAGCGTCGACACGGCGGTGGGGGCGCTGGAGCTGCTGCGCGGCAAGGAGGCGGGCCAGGCGACCCTGCTGGTGGCGAGCGGCCTCAACGGCGGTCCCAACTCCAACGGCGGTCCCAACTCCAACGGCGGCCCCAACTCCAATGGTGGCCCCGGCGGCGATCTCGGCGCGAACTTCGACAGGGGCGCCGCCTCGACGGGGCCCGCGCCCGACGGGAGCAGGTGGGCCGCCGCGCTGGTGACCGTGCCGCCGCACCTCAGGGCCGCGCTCGACCACGTACTCGCGAACGTCGTCGTCGTGGACGACCTCGACACGGCCCGCGCCGTCGTCCAGCGTCATCCCGGGCTGCGCGCCGTCACCAGGGGCGGCGACGTCGTCGGCGCCCACCTGGCCAGCGGCGGCTCCGAGGGCGGCACCTCGGTCCTCCAGGTGCGGGCGGCGCTCGACGACGCCCTCTCCGACCTGGAGGAGGCCGAGGGCAGGGCCGAGCAGACCGCGCTCGTCCTCGACGAGGCCGCCGCCGCCGAGCAGGCCGCGCAGGCGGCGCTGGAAGCGGCGCAGGCCCACGTCAACGAGGTCCAGACCGCGGCCGGCACCGCCCAGGCCGGGGTGAGCGCCGCCCAGAGCACACTCGACCAGGTCAGGGGCAGGCAGCGGGAGGCCGACCAGCGCAACGCCGCCGCCGCCAAGCGGCTGGCCCAGCTGGAGGCTGCCGCCGACGCCGCGCACGCCGAGGCCGAGCGGCTCGGCAAGAGCGTCACCGCCGCCGAGGAGTCCCGCGCCGAGGGCCAGGAGGAGCTGGCCGAGCTGGAGATCCGGCTGGCCGAGGCCGAATACTCCCAGGAGCTGGAGACCGAGCCCACCACCGAGACCCGCGACGACCTGGCCGAGGCCTGCCAGGTCGCCAGGCAGCGCGAGATGGAGACCCGCCTCCAGGTGCGCACCGCCGAGGAGCGGGTCAAGGGCATCGAGGGCCGCGCCGACGGCCTGATCCGGGCCGCCCAGCGCGAGCGCCAGGAGCGCGCCCAGGCCGCCGCCCAGCGGGCCAGGCGCCGGCAGCAGGCCGCCGTGGCCGAGGCCGTGAGCAAGGGCGCCAAGCAGGTCCTCAGGGCGCTGGCGACCTCCGTCCAGCTCGCCGCCCGCGAGCGCGACGAGGCCGACCTGGCCCGCGTCGCCATCGACGCCGAGCTCAAGCAGGTACGCGTGCACGTCCGCGAGCTGGGCCAGGAGCTGGACAAACTGGTCAACCGCGTCCACGGCAGCGAGGTCGCCCGCACCGAGCAGCGCCTCCGGCTCGAACAGCTCCAGCAGCGCGCCCTCGACGAGTTCGGCGTGGAGGCGGAGTCCCTGGTCGCCGAGTACGGTCCCGACGCGGAGGTCCCCGGTGACCCGCCCGTCCCGTACGTGCGCGAGGAGCAGGAGAAGCGCGCCAGGATCGCCGAGCGGCAGATGACCCAGCTCGGCAAGGTCAACCCGCTGGCGCTGGAGGAGTTCGCGGCGCTGGAGGAGCGGCACGCCTTCCTCAACTCCCAGCTCGAAGACCTCAAGAAGACCCGGCGCGACCTGCTGCTGGTGGTCAAGGAGGTGGACGACAGGGTGGAGCAGATGTTCGCCTCCGCGTACGAGGACGTGGCGCGGGAGTTCGAGCAGATCTTCACCCGGGTCTTCCCCGGCGGCGACGGGCGGCTGGTGCTGACCGAGCCCACCGACATGCTGACCACCGGCATCGAGGTCGAGGCGAGACCGCCGGGCAAGAAGGTCAAGCGGCTGTCGCTGCTGTCGGGCGGCGAGCGGTCGCTGACGGCGGTGGCGTTCCTGATCTCCATCTTCAAGGCGCGGCCGTCGCCGTTCTACGTGATGGACGAGGTCGAGGCCGCTCTCGACGACACCAACACGCAGCGGCTGCTGAGGCTGTTCGAGGAGCTGCGGCAGAGCTCCCAGCTGATCGTCATCACCCACAACAAGCGCACGATGGAGATCGCCGACGCCCTCTACGGCGTGTCGATGCGGGGTGACGGCGTCACCCAGGTGGTCAGCCAGCGCCTCAGGGAGCGCGAGTCCGCCTGACCCCCGAGGGCGGTGTCGCGGTGGTGCCGTTCCGCAGCATCTCGTTCTATCTGGAAAACTGACATCTTGTGGATGGTTATCTCGTCGTCATCGTGATCGTGGTCGCCGTCGCCCTGGTGGCGGCCGGCGGCCTGTTCTTCCTTTTCCGGCCTGGTGGCAAGTCGGCGCCGCCGGTCGAGCCGCCCGAGACGCCCACGCTCCCCGAGCAGCGTCCGGCCCCCAGCGTGGAGGAGGGCGAGGGAGCGGCGACCACCACCGTCCCGCCGCCCGCCGAGCCCGTTGTCGTCACGCCCGAGATCGAGGTGCCGCCGCCGTCCGCCGGCCGGATGGTGCGGCTGCGCTCCAGGCTGGCCCGCTCGCAGAGCGCGTTCGGCCGCGGCCTGCTGGAACTGCTGTCGCGCGACCGTCTCGACGACGACGTGTGGGACGAGATCGAGGAGAGCCTGATCACGGCCGACGTCGGCGTGGCGCCGACCCGCGCCATGGTCGAGGAGCTGCGCACGAAGGTCAAGGTGCTCGGCAGCCGCACGCCTGGAGAGGTGCGCTCCCTGCTGCGTGAGCAGCTGCTGGCGCAGGTCGACCCCGAGCTGGACCGTACGCTGCACGTCCAGAAGCACGGTGAGCGGCCCGCGGTCGTCCTGGTCGTCGGCGTCAACGGCACCGGCAAGACCACCACCACCGGCAAGCTCGCCCGCAGTCTCATCGGCGACGGCAAGACGGTCGTGCTGGGCGCGGCCGACACGTTCCGGGCGGCGGCCGCCGACCAGCTCCAGACCTGGGGCGAG
>NZ_JAHKRL010000002.1 GCF_019396405.1 Nonomuraea rhizosphaerae
GGACCGTGACTGGAGTTCAGACGTATGCTCTTCCGATCTGGCGCGGAGAGCATCGTAGACATAGGCATCAAGATCGAACATCGTCACGATCAAGACCCGCGCCACATCTCCGATGCGGCGCGTGGCTTCGATCCCATCCATCTCCGGCATCCGAACGTCCATGAGGACCACGTCCGGTCGTTCCTCCATGGCGACGGCCACCGCCTCGGCTCCCGTCGCCGCCTCGCCGACAACCATCAGATCGGGCTCGGAGTCGACCAGCACCTTGAAGCTGCCCCTGAGCAACGCCTGGTCATCGGCGACGAGAACCCGGATCACGACGAACCCCCGTAAGGCAACCGGGCCAGCACACGGAACCCCCGCCCAGGAAGGCGCCCCGCCTCGAAGACTCCGTCGTACATCATGACCCGCTCACGCATCCCGATCAGCCCGTGTCCGGTCCCATCAACAGGCAGCGTGCGTCGGCCGTGCCCGTCGTCGACCACTTCGATCCGCACTTCTCTCGTGTCGGCGACCACCGACACCCGGCACTTGGCTGGTGCCGCATGCTTGACGACGTTGGTGAGTGCCTCTTGCACGATCCGATAGACCGACAGCTCCACTCCGTCAGGAAGCATCGCCTTCAGGCGCGAGGTATCTTCTTCCGCCCCATGTCCGCCTTGATCCCCACTCCGAGTCTTTTGATCGCCCCGCGTCCGGGCATCGTTTGTGTTCACCGCTCGATGAGAATTGTCGTCGGCGGAACCGGCTGCTCCGCTTTCAGGCCGAGCGCGCACTGCCACATCGTCTCCCCCTTCGACACGCCCTCCGGTGGCGAGCCGAATGTCGAGCTCAACTTCGACTCCCGCGAGTCTCGCCTGCGCGGCCAATCCCTGGAGACCACTGATACCAGGAGCGGGACCTCGATCGGGTGTCTCATCCGAACGCAGGACGCCGAGCAGATGACGCATCTCGACCAGAGCGCTCCTGCTGGCGTTCTCGATCACCCGCAGCGCGTCGTGCGCCTCCTCTGGCCTGGTGGCCATCACATGGTTGGCCACGCCTGCCTTGACCGCGATCAGTCCCACGCTGTGCGTGACGACGTCGTGCAACTCGCGGGCGATGCGCAGCCGCTCCTCCGCCACGGCCTGCCCTGCCAGGCGCTCGATACCGCGCGCCGCGTACTGTCTTCGCTCCCGTACGGCGCGCCCGACCGTCCACGCGCCTCCCAGTGCCGCGATGCCGATGAGCGGCTGATCGAGACCCGTCAGCCAGGCGGGACCGCCGGGGGTCGGCGCACCGCCGGCGATCACCAATCCGACCAGCGTGACCATAGTGAGCACACCGATCGCCGAGGTCGGGACCCATGCTCCGCGCGTGTCGGTCAGCGCGACTATGTAGAGCGCATAGGCGGGCGAGATGTAGGCGACGGAGACGCCCAGCGTCATGGCGGCCGTGAGGGAGAGTGCGAGCGTCAGACAGAAGACAGGCAGCGGCCACAGCCTGCGCAGACTCAACGTCAGCCCGAGTCCCAGGAGTACGATCAGCCTCGCCGACGGCGGCAGATCCTGCGCGCGCACCGATGACGTGAGAAAGATGAGGCAAAAGCCCAGCCCTGCCAGCAGGTCCAGCGCGATCAACTCGCGACGGCTCAAGCGAGCGGTGAAGAGGGAGTGGGTTTCGTTCACGCGTTGACCGTAGTGGTTGGAGGCGGGTCCACACGTCAGACCAGGGTCTGACCTTCAGGTTCGGACCGTGGTCCGATGTGGCCGCCACCCGCCGTACCGCATTCTTTACCGCGTGATCGAACTCAACCGCCTGACCAAGCGTTACGGCGACACACTCGCCGTCGACAACCTGTCCTTCACAGTGGAGCCCGGGTACGTGACCGGTTTCCTTGGCCCCAACGGAGCCGGCAAATCCACCACGATGCGTCTCATTCTCGGCCTTGATGCGCCGACCTCCGGAGAGGCCCTCGTCAACGGGCGACGATACACCTCCCTCAGCAAACCCATGCACGAGGTCGGCGCGCTGCTCGACGCGAGCGCGGTGCACGGAGGACGCAGCGCTTACAATCACCTCCTGTGCCTGGCGCGCACCAATGACATCGGCCCGACCCGCGTGGCGGAGGTCCTGGAGCAGGTCGGTCTGTCCGGGGTGGCGCGCAAGCAGGTGGGCGGGTTCTCACTGGGCATGAAGCAGCGGCTCGGCATCGCGGCCGCGCTGCTCGGCGACCCTTCTGTGCTGATGTTCGACGAGCCGGTCAACGGACTGGATCCCGACGGAGTCCGCTGGATCCGTGACTCAATGCGCTCATTGGCCCAGCAAGGCAGGACCATTCTGCTCTCCAGCCACCTGATGAGCGAGATGGCACTGACGGCCCAGCGCATCGTCATCATCGGCCGCGGCAAGCTGATCACGCAGGCCAGCGTGGCCGAGCTCACCGAGCGCTACCCGTCTCTCGAGGACGCCTACCTCGCGTTGACCGCGAGCAGTGTGGAGTACGGAGTCACCCGATGAGGACGACGTTCTCTTCCGAGTGGCTGAAGCTGCGCTCGGTGACCTCGACCTATCACGCGCTCGGCGTGGCCGCGCTTACCGTGGTCCTCGGCATGGCATGGACGTTCTACGTGAGCGGCCTGGCCGACGAACGCGGATCGCTGCGAGCGGCGGCACCTGAGCAGGGCTTTCTGCCACTGATCCAGATCAGCCTGGCCGTGCTCGGCGTGCTGGCGATCACCACCGAGCAGGCCAGCGGCATGATTCGCACCAGTCTCACCGTCGTCCCCAACCGAGGCACCTTATTGCTGGCGAAAGCGGGGGTGGTCGCCGCAGTTACCTTTGTCGCCGCCAACTCGATCATTGTTCTCACATACGTGACGAGCAGGCTCATAGCCGGCGACCGCCAGCTCAGGTTCAACAAGACTCCCCTGGCCGACGACCTGCCGATGCTGCTCCGGAAGGTGTCAAGTCAAATGCGACAGGGAGTGGGCTGGTCTGATCGCTAGGCGGCCTCTTCCGGCTGGTTGATGTAGGCGACCTGCGGGATCTTGGGGAGCCGGGGCGTGCGGGTGAACCGGT
>NZ_JAHKRL010000111.1 GCF_019396405.1 Nonomuraea rhizosphaerae
GATCTAGGCCCCGCACGGCCGCCGCTGCTTCGCCTACCTCACCGACAGCATCATCGCCGTCGCCGTCGGACCGGGTCTCCGTCAGAGCCTTCCCGTCAGGGCCGGATCAGGCCGCGTGCTTGGGGTCGCCGTGGCAGCGCTTGTACTTCTTGCCCGAGCCGCACGGGCACGGCGCGTTGCGCTCCACGTTCCCGTACGCGGCGCGCTCGGCCGAGGTGGTGCGCACGCGCGTGTGCTCGACCTCCCCCGCCTCGCCGGGCGCGGAGTACTCCAGCTCAGCCGGACGCTCGGGCCCGCGCAGCCCGCGCGCGATGATCGAGCGGGTCTCCGCCAGCATCGGGTCCTCTTCCTCGACGATCGGGTTCTCCTGAACCTCGACCTCGATGTTGAAGAGGAAGCCGACCGAGTCCTCCTTGATGCCCTCCAGCATCGCGGAGAACATCTCGAAGCCCTCGCGCTGGTACTCGATCTGCGGGTCCTTCTGCGCGTAGGCCCGCATGCCGATGCCCTCGCGCAGGTAGTCCATCTCGTACAGGTGCTCGCGCCACTTGCGGTCGAGGACCGTCAGGATGACGCGGCGCTCGAACTCGCGGGTGGCCTCGGCGCCGAGCTCCTCCTCGCGCCTGCTGTAGGCGTCCAGCGCGTCCTGCTTGACCTTCTGGGTGATGAGCTCGGCGGTCAGCTCCTCGCGGGCGCCGGCCTCCTCCACGAGGTTGTCGACGGTGACCGAGATGGGGTACAGCTCGGCGAACGCCTTCCACAGCTTGTCGAGGTCCCACTCCTCGGCGAAGCCCTCGGAGGTGGCGCCCGCGACGTAGCCCTCGATCACGTCGCCGATGAAGCCGCGCACCTGCTCGTGCAGGTCGGCGCCCTCCAGGACGCGGTGGCGCTCGGCGTAGATGACCTTGCGCTGGCGGTTCATCACCTCGTCGTACTTGAGAACTTCCTTGCGGATCTCGAAGTTCTGCTGCTCGACCTGGTGCTGGGCGGAGGCGATGGCCTTGGAGACGATGCCGGACTCGATCGGCTGGTCGTCGGGGATGCTCAGCCTGTTCATGATCATCTCGACCCTGGCCGAGTTGAACAGGCGCATCAGGTCGTCGCCGAGCGAGAGGTAGAAGCGCGACTCTCCGGGGTCGCCCTGGCGGCCGGAACGACCGCGGAGCTGGTTGTCGATGCGGCGCGACTCGTGCCGCTCGGTGCCCAGGACGTACAGGCCGCCCAGCTCGGTGACCTCGTCGTGCTCGGTCTTGACCGCCGCTTTGGTCTTCTCCAGCGTCTCGGGCCACGCCTTCTCGTACTCCTCGGGAGTCTCGAGCGGGTCGAGGCCGCGCTGGCGCAGCTCCAGGTCGGCGCGGAACTCCGAGTTGCCGCCGAGCATGATGTCGGTGCCTCGACCGGCCATGTTGGTGGCGACCGTGACGGCGCCCTTGCGGCCCGCCTCGGCGACGATCGCGGCCTCACGCGCGTGGTTCTTCGCGTTGAGCACCTCGTGCGGCACGCCGCGGCGCTTGAGCGCCTTGGACAGCCGCTCGGACTTCTCGACCGAGGTGGTGCCGACGAGGACCGGCTGACCGGCCTCGTGGCGCTCCTTGATGTCCTGGACGACCGCGTCGAACTTGGCGTCCTCGGTCTTGTAGACGACGTCGGCCTGGTCCTTGCGGATCATCGGCCGGTTCGTCGGGATCGGGACCACGCCGAGCTTGTACGTCTGGTGGAACTCGTTCGCCTCGGTGACGGCCGTACCGGTCATGCCGGACAGCTTGGTGTAGAGGCGGAAGTAGTTCTGCAGGGTGACCGTGGCGAGAGTCTGGTTCTCGTCCTTGATCTTCACGCCCTCTTTGGCCTCGATGGCCTGGTGCATGCCCTCGTTGTAGCGCCGGCCGTGCAGGATGCGGCCGGTGAACTCGTCGACGATCAGCACCTCGCCGTCGGAGACGATGTAGTCCTTGTCCTTCTTGAACAGCTCCTTGGCCTTCAGGGCGTTGTTCAGGAAGCCGACGAGGTGGGTGTGCTCGGCCTTGTACAGGTTGTCGATGCCCAGCCAGTCCTCAACCTTGGCGACACCGGACTCCAGGACGCCGACGGTGCGCTTCTTCTCGTCGACGATGTAGTCGCCGGTGCTCTCCTCCTCGGGAGTCTTGGCCTCCACGCCCCTGCGCAGGCGCGGCACGATCTTGGCGAACTCGGTGTACCACTTGCCCGACTGCTCACCCGGACCAGAGATGATCAACGGGGTACGGGCCTCGTCGATGAGGATGGAGTCGACCTCGTCCACGATCGCGAAGTTGTGGCCGCGCTGCACGCACTCGTCCAGCGACCAGGCCATGTTGTCGCGCAGGTAGTCGAAGCCGAACTCGTTGTTGGTGCCATAGGTGATGTCGGCCTGGTACTGCTTGCGCCGCTCCTCGGGCTGCTGCCCGGTCAGGATCATGCCGACATCGAGGCCCAGGAAACGGTAGACGCGGCCCATCATCTCGGCGCCCACCTTGACCAGGTAGTCGTTGACCGTGATGACGTGCACGCCCTTGCCGGAGATGGCGTTGAGGTAGGCGGGGAGGGTACAGGTCAGGGTCTTGCCCTCACCGGTCTTCATCTCCGAGATGTTGCCCATGTGGAGGGCCGCACCGCCCATGATCTGCACGTCGAAGTGCCGCTGGCCGAGCACGCGGCGGGCCGCCTCGCGCACGGTCGCGAACGCTTCGGGAAGCAGATCGTCAAGGGACTCGCCGTCGGCGAAGCGCTGTTTGAACTCGTCCGTCAGCGCGCGCAACTCCGCGTCGGACAGGCTCGTGAAGTCGTCCTCGATGGAGTTGACCTGATCAGCGATCCGCTTGAGCTTGCGCAGGGTCTTGCCCTCGCCGGCACGTAGGATCTTGTCGAGAATGGCTGCCACTTTATGTAAAGCTCCTCGCAGGTCTACCCCGGCGGCGCCGCCAGGAGGAGAGGCTGAGACAAACTTCCCCGTTGCCATCGTAGGCGGTTCCGCAACCAGACACAGCCACCGCGACGACGAGAGCGCCGGGTACGTCTGGGAGAATGGGCTTGAGCAGAGCGTATGCCGGTTTCACCGCCGGTTCGCACCATTGCGGGATATCCGGCAAAAGGAAGGATTTGTCATGGTTGAGGGCCACAAGTCGGAGCAGACAGAGAATCTCGGCAGCCACGGCGGCCGTGCGTCCTCCTGGCTCGCGGTGACCGTGATACTGCTCGGCACCGTCGTCGCCGGATTCGGGATGACTCAGGCCAACTGGATGCTCATCTGGATCGGTGCGGGGGTGTTCGTCGTCGGGGGGATCCTCGCGCTCGTCTTCGACATCTTCACCGACGTCGTGATCGACACGCCTCGGGTGGGCATGGAGGCGGAGGACCACCGCTGACCGGCCTCGCCTGATATCCGCACGATCTGCCGGTATCTGCGTACTTTTACTCCACGGCGGGCGGCCGCCTCTCGGCCCCCGCCGTCCGCATGCCACCTCACACTCCCAGCACTCTGACATTCCCGGCATTCCCGGCACCCGTACCGGTGGCAGTGGGCTCCGCTCGTCCCCGCTCACCCTCCGGCGGGCCGTTTCTGTCGGTGGGCGTCGATAGCATGCGGGCATGCTTCGCCGTACAAGCCGCATTAGCCGTACCAAGTGGCTCATATGACCGATCTGACGGCAGATGAGGCGCGGCGGGTCATTCTGCGCGCCCAAGGGCTGGTCGGCGGTGACGGGCGCCGCGGCGGGGTGCACGGCATGCTGCGCAGGCTGGGCGCCGTCCAACTGGACACGATCTCGGTCCTGGCCCGTTCCCACGAGCTGGTCGCGTACGCGCGCCTGGGAGCGGTGGGCAGGCAGCAGGTCGAGCGGGCGTACTGGCACGATCCCGCCCAGAGCTTCGAGTACTGGTGCCACGCCGCCTGCATCCTCCCGATCGAGCACTGGCCGCTCTACGCCTTCAGGCGGCGCGCCTACCGTGAGCGGCGCTACCGCTGGCACGAGGTGCCCGACAGCGTCGACAAGCTGCGCGAGCAGGTACGCGACTCCGGCCCGCTCACCACGTCGGACGTCGGCGGCGCCAAGAACGGCGGCCCGTGGTGGGACTGGTCCGACTCCAAGATCGGCCTGGAGTGGCTGCTGGACATCGGCGACATCGTCTGCAGCCGCCGCGTCGGCTGGCGGCGCGTGTACGACCTGGCCGAGC
>NZ_JAHKRL010000112.1 GCF_019396405.1 Nonomuraea rhizosphaerae
GAGCTGGCCGGCCAGCTCGGCGAGCAGGGCCGGGTGGTGGTCCTCCAGGGCGTCCCCGGCACGTCGGCCTCACGCGAGCGCGGTCAGGGGTTCGCCGAGGGCATCGCGGCCTACCCGGAGATCCAGGTCGTGGCCAGGCGGTCGGCCGGGTTCGACCGCGCCAAGGGGCTTACCGTCATGACGGGCCTGCTGCGGGCGCATCCCGGCATCAGCGGCGTGTTCGCCGAGAACGACGAGATGGCCCTGGGGGCGATCAAGGCGCTGGGCGACAGGGCGGGCGGAGACGTCGCGGTCGTCGGCTTCGACGGCACGCCCGCCGGGCTGAAGGCGGTCAGGGCGGGCACGATGGCCGCCACCGTCGTCCAGCAGCCCGCCCTGATCGGCCGGCAGGCGGTCTCCGCCGCGGTCAAGGCGGCCAGGGGCGAGCGGATCGACCCGGCCGTGGGCGTACCGGTGAAGGTGGCGACCGAACGGAACGTCTCGGAGTTCACCCGGAGCTCCTGAGGAGGTCAGTTGCGCGGGGTGAGCACCCAGTTCCACTCGCCCTTGCTGCGGTTGACCTTCGCGGTGAGCGGGACGGTCCGCGAACCGTCCACGCTGACCAGCACCAGCCCGTTGTCGAACTCGTTGCCGCAGGCTTTCGCGCAGCCGAGCGCGATGACGTGCTCGTCGTCGGCCCACGCGAGGAGCTGGAGGACCCTCTGGGTGCCGGCGACCGCGCCGGTCTCCCGGTCGGTGATCTTCGTCGGCAGGCCGTCGTCGCCGAGCACCAGCCTGCCGTTGGGGGAGAGCCTGGTGATGCCGTCATGGCTGAGGTAGGCGTCGTCCTTCGGCGCGTCCACCTGCTTGCCGTCGCGGTCGAGGTAGATCCTGGGCTGCCTGCCCAGGGAGGTGGGCTGCCAGATCAGCGACCCGTCGAGGCTCCAGCCGAGGTCCTGCCGGACGTTCACGTTGTTCTCGGCGTACGGAGGCAGCGCGCGGTAGCGGACCTCCGATGTGGCGATGTCGATGACGTAGTAGCCGATACGTGTCGACTCAGGCATCGACTGGGAGTTCTCCCCCATGACCTGCCAGCGGTCCGGATACTCCGAGTAGGCCGTGGCCAGCAGCTTGGTGCCGTCGGGCGACCAGGACACCGAGCCCACGGCGTGCTCCAGGTCGATCGTGTCGAGGAGCTGCCGGGTGTTCATGTCGAGAACGCCGATCCGCTTGCCGAGCAGGTCGCCCTCGACCACCGCGGCGAGCTGGAGCCCCGGCGCGGCGTCCACCCAGGCCCACGAGGTCCGCTCGTAGGTGTCCGTGCGCGGGTCGTACAGCGACCAGACGCGCCGGGCACGCTCCCAGTTGCCCTCCAGCTTCTCGATCTCGGTGGTGTAGTACGCGGACAGCGCCACGTTCCCGGCCGCGACCAGCTTGCGCGGCGGCGCGTTCTCCTCGTCGCCGCGCACGTCGGTCGAGGTCACCGCCGGCCGCACCGGGACGCTGACGCCGGTCGCCGGGCGCACGGCGGTGTTGTCGCCGCCCATGCCGAAGGCGAACACGGCGACGACCGCCGCCAGCCCCACCGCCAGCCCCGCCGCCAGCACTGTCGCCCCGATGGGCAGCCAGGAGCGCCTGCGCAGCGCCCGGTCCGCCAGGTCGTGCGGCACCCGGGCCTCCCCGGCCCACTCCCGCAGGGTGTCGCGTAGCAGTCGGGTCATGATGCGGCCTCCAGTTCCGCGGCCAGCTCGGGGGCTATCCGCCGGAGCCGGGCGAGCGATCGGTGCGTGGTGCTCCTGACCGTGCCGACCGAGCAGCCGAGCGCGCGGGCCACCTCGTGGTCGGGCAGGTCCTCGAAGTAGCGCAGCACCAGTACGGCGCGCTGCTTGGGGGTGAGCCTGGCCAGCGCGGCGCGCAGCACCAGGCGCAGCTCGCTCTGATGGGTGCGGTCGGCTCCCGGCAGGTCCGGCGGCGTGGCCTGGACGACCTCGCCGCGCCGCCCGGCCGCGCGCCACCAGCTCACCTGCTGGCGGTACATGATCTGCCTGGCGTACGCCTCGGGCGCCTCCACCCGGCGCCATCTGGCCGCCAGCTTCGCCAGCGCGGTCTGCACCAGGTCCTCGGCCCCGTGCTGGTCACCACCGGTGAGCAGGAACCCCAGCCGCATCAGGGCCGGGGAGCGCGAAGAGACGAACTCGCGGAAGCCTTGCTCGTCCGCGGCGTCCACGGCCACCTCCCGTAGTTGGATCGACATCCTTCAGACGCCGGCGCCCCCTTCCCGCTATGCCTGCGTCCGGGAGAAAGTTCTCCCTGAACCGGATAAGTTGCCCTTGACCGCAGCCCTTGCCGCTCTGAAACTGCGCTAGTGAGTGTCCTACAGTATGAGCAGATAACCGGTTCATTAAGGGGCTCCCGTGAAGCGACCCACGATCGCCGACATCGCCAGCCGAGCCGGGGTCTCCAAGGTGGCCGTCTCCTACGCGCTCAACGGGCAGCCCGGCGTGTCGGAGGCGACCCGCGCGCGGATCGTCGCCATCGCCGAGGAGATCGGCTGGCGCCCCAACAGCGCCGCCCGGGCGCTCAACGGGGCGCGGGCGCACACCGTGGGGCTCGCGCTCTGCCGTCCGGCGCGGATCCTGGGCGTGGAGCCGTTCTTCATGGAGCTGATCAGCGGCATCGAGGGTGAGCTGGCCGACCGTTCGTACGCGCTGATGCTCCAGGTCGTGGCCGACCACCGCCAGGAGATCGAGGTCTACCGGCGCTGGTGGGGCGAGAGCCGCATCGACGGCGCGTTCCTGGTGGACCTGCGCTACACCGACGCCAGGGTGGCGGCGATGGAGGAGCTCGGCATGCCGGTCATGGTGATCGGCCACCCGTCGGAGGCCGGCTCGCTGCCGGCGGTCTGGTCCGACGACGGCGAGGCGATCCGCGAGACCATCGGCTACCTCGTCGCGCTCGGGCACCGCCGCGTCGCGCGCGTGGCCGGGATGGCCGACCTGGTGCACACCGCGCTGCGCGACCGGTCGTTCGAGGAGTCGTGCGCCGGCGCGGCCGAGCACGTGACCGTGCACACCGACTACACGGGCGAGGAGGGGGCCAGGGCGACCAGGCGGCTGCTCAGCTCGCCGGAGCGGCCCACCGCGATCGTCTACGACAACGACATCATGGCGGTGGCCGGCCTGTCGGTCGCCCAGGAGATGCGGCTCGACGTGCCGCGCGACCTGTCCATCGTCGCCTGGGACGACTCGCCGCTCTCGCAGGTCGTGCGCCCGCCGCTCACCGCGCTCACCAGGGACATCCCGGCGTACGGCGCGCACGCGGCGCGGCGGCTGCTGGCCCTGATCGCGGGCGCGACGGTGCCGCCGTTCGAGGACCAGGCCGCCAGGCTGACCCCGCGCGGCAGCACCGGGGCCGTGCCGGTCCCGGCATAGGGCGCCGCCGCTCCTTACTGGATGGTGCGCCAGGTCTGCTCGACCACCAGCTCGCGACTGCGCCAGCCCCCGCCGTCGCGCAGCATCCGGTGGTGGTACCAGCCGCCGCCCCGCAGCAGTCCCTTGGCGTCGGCGGCGATCAGCTCCCGCGACGGGGAGAGCGTGTCGGTGAACGGCGCGCTCACCTGAGCCCCGTCCCGGCCGGACAGGTCCGGCTCGAAGCGGACGCGCGCCGTGCCGATCAGGTGCATCCGCCCCGGCCAGTCCGACAGCACGCCGGCCAGCCAGTCCTTGACCTCCGCGCGGGAGCCGTTGATGCCGCCCGTCGCGCGGTAGTCGATCACGGCGTCGTCGGTGAACACCTCGTCGAACAGGTCCCATTCGCCGCTGTCGACGGCGTAGCCGTAGCGGGCCAGCAGGTCGGCGATCTGGAGGCGGTCGGCGATCTCACGGTCGTCCATGCGCCGATCCAACCAAACGCTTGGTTCAAGCGCCAGATCAGTGCGCGTGGGCGTACTCGTCGCGCCGCCGCAGCATCACCAGCAGCATGAGCGGGAACATCGCCACGTGCGCGGCCATCATCAGCCCCATCCCGTCGATGACGCCCATCCACAGCAGCGGGAACAGCGGCACGACCGGCACGAACATGGCGGCGCACATCTCCAGCGTCCCCGCCCAGTCGTGACCGCGGAAGCGCATCCAGACGGCCATGCCGACGGACATGTTGAACGCCATCAGCAGATAGGCCAGCTCCGGTTCCTGGTCGTGGGAGAAGCCGAGCCCGACGGCGTCGGCCAGGAAGCCGAGCGCGAACATCCCGGCGAACATCGCGATGACCATTTCCACGTAGTGCCACGCGAAGCGGCGCCAAGAGCGGTTCATGCGACCACTGTCCCGCCCGGGGCCGGGCCGGCGAAGCATACCGGGTGGCCAGGTCCGGAAACTTGGGATCCCGGTCCTTCCGTCATAGGGTCGGGAACATGAGCCCACGACGGGTGGTCGTCGTCGCCTACGAGGCGGCCGAGCTCCTGGAGATCGCCTGCGTCACCACCGCCCTGGTGAACGCCAACTACTACGCCGAGGTCCCCCTCTACGAGGCGACGGTGGCCACGCCCGGCGGCAATCCCATCACCTGCTCCAGCGGCCTGGTCCTGCCGGCGCAGCAGACGCTCGAACGGGTCAACGGCCCGCTCGACACGATCATCGTCGTGGGCGGCATCGGCTCCTGGGACGCGGCCGAGAACCGGCTGCTGCTCGCCCACATCCGCCGCCTGGCCCGGGAGAGCCGCCGCGTCGCGTCCGTGTGCACGGGCAGCAGCGTCCTGGCCGCGGCGGGCCTGCTCACCGGCCGCCGCGTGACCACCCACTGGCAGTGGGCGCGTGACCTCGCCGTACGGCACCCCGAGGTGACCGTCGACCCCGACCCGATCTTCATCCGCGACGGCAACGTCTACACGGCGGCCGGCGTCACCAGCGCCCTGGACCTCACGCTGGCCTTCATCGAGGAGGACAACGACGCCGACCTGGCCAGGCAGGTGGCCCGCGGCCTGGTGACCTACCTGCAACGGCCGGGCAACCAGGCGCAGATGAGCATCTTCACCCAGGCGCCGCCGTGCGAGGACAGGCTGGTCAGGCAGATCATCGACCACGTCACCACGAACCTCGACGGCGACCTGGCGGCCGGCACGCTGGCGATGCGCGCGGGCGTCAGCGAGCGGCACCTGACCCGGCTGTTCTTCAAGAACCTGGGCCAGACCCCCGGACGCTTCGTCAGGCAGGTCCGTACGGAGGCCGCCGCGCACCTGCTGGGCTCGACCACGCTGCCCCTGGCGAGCGTGGCCGCCCGCTGCGGCTTCGGCACGGCCGAGACGCTGCGCCAGGCGTTCGTCGACCGGTACGGGATCCCGCCGTCGCGCTACCGGCTGACGCAGCGATCCGCCTAGCCATTCGCCGGTCGCAGGCGGCTTTTGTGGAAGCTTGTGGAGGTTTAACCGGCTTGTCGTTAGGTAGCCGACCACCATGACACGGAACCGCCGGACGCCCGTCCTGCGATCGGGCGCCCGGGGCATGATCGGCGCGATGTCGATGTCCGGCCTGAGGCAGCTGTCCACGGCGCTCGGCCTGCCGCACAAGGACACCGACCTGAAGGAACGCGCGGCGCTGCTCGTCGACCACCTGCTGTACGGGGTCGTGGTGGCCGCCTCACCCTGGCCGCACCAGGACCGTTAGGAGAGCGCCGTGAGCGGGACGCACGAGATGATCATGGTGGGCGTCTCCGACTCCGGCACCGAGGAGTGGCTGTGCCCCCGATGCGGCCGTCGGACGCTGCTGCGCCGGGGGCCCGACCACGAGAAGGTCGTCCTCGACGTCGGCGACGCCCTGGCCGTCCACTTCGGCGGACGCGAGCGGATCCGCACGGGCGTCGCCGAGATCGTCCCCGACGTGCGCGAATGCGACGTCGAATGGCTGCGCGGCCTCGGCATCGACTGGCACGGTCAGAAACGCTGACCGATATCCGCCCTTGAACGGCCGATTACCCGGCTTCAACCATCGCGATAGCGGCGAGAACAACCCCGAAGGGTCGATCACCTCGGGGAGGCATGCGTATGCCGGTCAACGTCACCGTCTGGAGCGAGAACTACCACGAACCAAGGGAGGAGGACGTACGCCTTCGCTACCCGGACGGCATCCACGGCGCGATCGCCGCGGGCCTGACCGAGCGGCTCGGCTCACGCGTACGGGTGCGCACCGCGATCCTGGAGGACCCCGAGCACGGCCTGTCGGAGAAGGAGCTGAACGAGACCGACGTGCTCACCTGGTGGGGCCACATGGCGCACGAGGAGGTGTCCGACGAGGTCGTGGAGCGGGTACGGCGCCACGTGCTCGGCGGCATGGGCCTGCTGGTGCTGCACTCCGGCCACTTCTCCAAGGTGTTCCGCTCCCTGATGGGCACCTCCTGCACGGTCAACTGGCGTGACGCCGGCGAGCGCGAGCTGGTCTGGACGACCGCCCCCGGCCATCCCATCGCCGAGGGCGTGCCCCGGCCGCTGGTCATCGAGCGGCAGGAGACGTACGGCGAGCCGTTCGGCATCCCGGAGCCGGACGAGCTGGTGTTCGTCAGCAACTTCAGCGGCGGCGAGGTGTTCCGCAGCGGCTGCTGCTACCGCCGCGGCCTGGGCCGGATCTTCTACTTCAGCCCCGGTGACCAGGGTTATCCCGTCTACCACCACCCCGACGTGCGGCGCGTGCTCGCCAACGCCGTGCTGTGGGCCGCGCCCACGGCGGGCGCCCATGAGCCCCTGCGCAACGCCCACACCCCCATCGAGTGGTAGGAGCCACCATGACGTTCGACCTTGTGGAAGGCGACCGGCCGCTGCGCGGGGTGGTCGTCGGCGCCGGGTTCATCGGCGGCCAGTGGGCGCCCGAGTTACTGGCGCACCCGCAGACCGAGCTGGTCGGCTGGGTGGACGTGGCCGAGGAGCGCGCCCGCGCCTCCGCCGACGCGCTCGGCCTGGAGGACCTGCCCGTCAGCTCCTCGCTCACCGCCGTGCTCGACGGCGAGGAGCCCGACTTCGTCGTCAACTGCACCGTGCCCGAGGCCCATCGTGAGGTGACCGTCACCGCCCTGGACCGCGGGGTGTCGGTGCTGAGCGAGAAGCCGATGTCGATCACCATGGACGAGGCGCGCGTCATGGTCAGGGCGGCGGACCGGTCGCGGCGGCTGTTCGCGGTCAACCAGAACCGGCGTTTCCTGCCGAACCTCGTCGCCTTCCGCAGGACCGTGGCCGAGCTGGGGCCGCTCGGGGTGATGACGTCGGAGTTCTTCATGCCGTACAAGGGGGTGGCGTTCCTGTCCTCGCTGGAGCACCCGCTGCTGCAGGACATGGCGATCCACCTGTTCGACGCGGCGCGGGCGGTGTCGGGGGCCGATCCGGTCAGCGCGTACTGCGAGTCGTTCCGGCCGCCGTGGACGTGGTACCCGGGCGCCTGCTCGGCCACGGCGATCTTCGAGATGACCGGCGGCCTGCGCTACACCTTCACCGGGAGCTGGTCGGCGCCCGGCCACGCGACGTCGTGGACCGGGAGCTGGCGGGTGGCCGGCTCGTACGGCACCGCGCGCTGGGACGGCGACGGGCGGCCCACGGTGGAGGCGGCCAAGGGCCACAAGGTGCGCAGGCACCGGCCCGAGCCGGACCGCTACCCGGGGCGGACCAGGTTCAGCGGGCTCGCGGAGGGGCTGGAGGAGTTCGTGACGGGGCTGCGCACCGGGCGGGCGCCCCAGGGTGAGTGCCACGACAACATCCGCAGCCTGGCCATGGTGACGGCCGCGCTGGAGTCGGTCCGCACGGGGGCCAGGGTGGCGGTGGCGTTCGACGTCTGAGCCCGGTCGGCGGCGCACGCGGGGCATCCGGCCGGTCACCAGCACGTCCTGGGCGTCCGGCCGGTCACCGCCGCGCCGGACGTCCGATCACCAGGGCGCCAGCGGGTTGGGCACGCGCGCCCACTGGTCGCCGAGCGGGCCGCCGTCGAGCTGCATCACCGTGTGCGCCTTGACGGGCAGCTCGGCGGCGAACAGGGCGGCGCGGTCGGCACGGGTGTCGGCGGTGACGGGCAGGTCGTCGAACGCCTCGGCGGGCGCCGCCGCCACCGCCGCCCACCGCCGCGGCCCCCC
>NZ_JAHKRL010000113.1 GCF_019396405.1 Nonomuraea rhizosphaerae
CCCGCCCCCAGCACGGCGGCCGCGGCGAACGTGAGCGCGGCCGCGGTGCTGCGCCGGTGCACCCCCAGGACGTACATCGCGGTCAGCAGCAGGTAGAAGGCCATCTCGTAGGACAGCGTCCACAGCACGTTGGCCACGTTCGGCACATACAGCAGGTTCTGCAGCATGCCGGCGTGCGCCAGGGCCAGTGCCGCCGTCCGGCTGCCCCACCAGGTGTGCAGGTCGTCCCAGCCGAGCGCGGCCAGCAGCAGCATGCCGGCCACGCACACGGCGAACAGCGGCCACAGCCGCAGCAGCCGCGAGATCCAGAACGCCCGCACGCTGCCCCGCCGCTCCAGCGACGCCGGCACGATGTAGCCGCTGACCAGGAAGAACACCATGACGCCGTACCAGCCGGGGTCGAAGACGGCCTTGATCGGCGGGCGCGCCTCCGGCCACAGCGGTTTGAGCGCGTGCTCAGCGACCACCACCATCGCGGCCAGCCCGCGCAGCGCGTCCAGCCAGGCCAGACGGCGGGGGTGCGGCGGGGCGGGGCTCGCGGTGGTCAGGGGAGGGGAGAGCATCAGGACATCGTAGTTGTCCTGCCTCTCCTGCCCCGTAAAGCGTCATCTGTCCGCCGTCACTTGTCGGCGTCACTTGTTCCAGGCGATGAGGAACTCGGCGAAGGAGATGCGGCCGTCCACGTCGCCGTCGTGCTCGTCGGAGACCTTGAAGATCGAGTCGAGCTCGGCGCCGGTGACCTGCTCGCCGTGCGCGTTCATGGCGAGGGTGAACTCCTCGCGGGTGATGTATCCGTCGCCGTCGCGGTCGAACTCGTGGAACGTGGCTTTCGGGTCGTCATGGTCAGGCATAGGTGAAATCTCCCTTATGTGATCTACATCGTAAAGCTGGCGGATTTGGTGAAAAACTCCCTCGAATCAGCCAGCCAACCCCCTCAGCGAGGAAGCCAGGGTAATGGCGGGCGGAGCTGGGTGAATAGACTTGTGCGACGTGACTTCCAAGCCGCGCATCCCCAATGTCCTGGCCGCCCGCTACGCCTCCGCCGAGCTGGCGCGGCTGTGGTCTCCCGAGTACAAGGTGGTCGCCGAGCGGCGGCTGTGGCTGGCGGTGCTGCGGGCGCAGGCCGAGCTGGGGGTCGCGGTGCCGGAGGGGGCGCTGGCCGACTACGACAAGGTGGTCGAGCACGTCGACCTGGCCTCGATCGCGGAGCGGGAGCGGGTGACGCGCCATGACGTCAAGGCGCGGATCGAGGAGTTCAACGCGCTGGCCGGCCACGAGCAGGTGCACAAGGGGATGACCTCGCGTGACCTGACCGAGAACGTGGAGCAGCTGCAGGTGCGTGACAGCCTGCTGCTGGTGCGTGACCGGGTGGTGGCGTTGCTGGCCCGGCTGGCGGAGCTGGCGCGTGAGCACGAGGCGACGGTGATGGCCGGCCGGTCGCACAATGTGGCGGCGCAGGCCACGACGCTGGGCAAGAGGTTCGCGTCAGCGGCCGATGAGCTGCTGGTGGCGTTCGGCCGGCTGGAGGAGCTGCTGGCCCGCTACCCGCTGCGGGGGATCAAGGGGCCGGTGGGAACGGCCCAGGACATGCTCGACCTGCTGGGCGGTGACCGGGAGAAGCTGGCCGAGCTGGAAGGGCGGGTGGCGGCGCATCTGGGGTTCGAGCGGCGGCTGACGAGCGTGGGGCAGGTCTATCCGCGGTCGCTGGATTTCGAGGTGGTCTCGGCTCTGGTGCAGCTGGCGGCCTCCCCGTCGTCGCTGGCCAGGACGATCCGGCTGATGGCGGGCCATGAGCTGGTGACGGAGGGGTTCGCCGAGGGGCAGGTGGGCTCCTCGGCGATGCCGCACAAGATGAACACGCGCTCGTGCGAGCGGGTGAACGGGCTGGCGGTGATCCTGCGCGGGTATGCGGGGATGACGGCGGAGCTGGCGGGGGATCAGTGGAACGAGGGGGATGTGTCGTGTTCGGTGGTGCGCCGGGTGGCGTTGCCGGACGCGTTCTTCGCCTTCGACGGGCTGGTGGAGACGATGTTGACGGTGCTGGAGGAGTTCGGGGCCTTTCCGGCGGTGATCTCGGCTGAGCTGGACCGTTATCTGCCGTTCCTGGCGACGACGAAGATGCTGATGGCGGCCGTGCGCGCGGGAGTGGGACGGGAGAGCGCGCATGAGCTGATCAAGGAGCACGCGGTGGCGTCGGCGCTGGCGATGCGTTCGCGGGGGGCGGCGAACGAGCTGCTGGAGCGGCTGGCGGCCGATGAGCGTTTCCCGCTGGATCGGGCGGGGCTGGAGGGGCTGCTGGCCGATCGGGTGTCGTTCACGGGGGCGGCGGCCGAGCAGGTGGAGGCCGTGGTGGCGCGGGTGGGTGAGGTGGTGGCGGCTCACCCGCGGGCGGCGGCCTACCGTCCCGGCGCGATCTTGTGAGCGGCGGGCCTGCGCGGCGGCGGCGTTTCAGGGGTGGGCGTTGCGCAGCAGTTGGGCCAGCAGGGGGCGGAGTGCCGGCGGGACGGTGGATTCGGTGAGTTCGCTGACCTGGTCGCCGTCGGGGTGGTGGACGGTGAGCCGGTAGCGCGGCTGGGCGGAGCCGGGCCGCTCGGCGAGCTGGTCGGCGGGCGGCTGTCCGCCGGAAAGCTGCTGGGCGGGCAGCTGGGCGAGGGCGCGCAGGTGGGCGGGGTCGTCGGTGTCGAGGCTGGCGTGCAGGCGGCGGCCGGTGAAGCCGCCGCTGGTCTGCAGAGTCACGCGCATGGCGGCGCTCCTGCCCTTCTCCTGGTGCGGTGGGTGTCGGGTGTCACGGTACGGGCCCGCCCGGCAGGCCCGTACCGGAGCTGTTCACCTGGCCGGCCGGCTCACCAGAAGCCTTGCTGGCGGGCGGCGCCGCGGACGGACTGCGGCGCCTGGCGGGGCACGAGGTTGTTGCGGGCCAGGATGCGGGCCTGGGCGACGGCCACGGCGGCGGCGTCGGCGAACTTGGCGTTGGGCCACAGGTTCTGCAGCGTCTGGTACATGATGGTCGTCGCGGCGTCGATGCCGATGTCGGTGCAGATGAGGTAGAACCAGCGGTTGGGGATGCCGGACATGATGTGCGGGTCGGCGGGTTCGGTGTAGCCGCTCATGTCGCGGGGCTGGGGGTCGCGGCCCATCATGGGGTTGTCGAAGGCGGTGCCGGGTTCGGCCATGCTGCGCAGCGCCTCGCCGAACAGGTCGGGGGCCATGATCTCGTCGCCGATGAGCCAGTTGTGGGTGCCGGCGTCCTTGCCGCCGGCGTAGGCGTCGATGGCCGAGCCGATCATGTCGCTGAAGGACTCGTTGAGGGCGCCGCTCTGGTCGTCGGTGTAGTTGAGGTTGGCGCTGAACTGGGTGACGCCGTGGGTGAGCTCGTGGGCGCACACGTCGATGCTGGCGGTCAGGTCGGTGAAGACGGTGCCGCTGCCGTTGCCGAACACCATGCGCAGGCCGGTGTCGTCCCAGAAGGCGTTGTCGAAGTCGACGCCGAAGTTGACGTTGGCGACGAGGTTGAGGCCGGCGTTGTCGATGGAGTCGCGGCCGAGCTTGGCCTTGTAGTAGCTGCGCACGGCGCCGAGGTGGTCGTAGGCGTCGTTGGCGTTCTGGGCGGGCACGGCGGGGTCGCCCTCGCCGCGGATGAACTGCACGTCGAACGTCCACTGGTTCTGATCGTCGTGGATGAGGCGTCCGGAGGTGCCGGGTTTGGGGACGGTCAGGCCGGTGGGGACGGTGCCGGGTTCGGCGGTCAGGCGTTGCTCGGTGAGGGGCAGGGCCAGCGGCAGGGCGCCGGCGGTGCGGCGGCCGCGGCGGAACTGGGCCGAGACGACGGCCGAGCGCTGGGTGGGTGAGGGTTCGGCGCTCTGCTGGGCCTGGACCTTGGCGATGTGGTCCAGGACGTGGGGCGGGATGAAGTAGCAGCGGTTCGCCATGGCGCGGCCCCTCTTGCTGGTGTCGGGTTCGAGGTCTCTCAGGTAAGTCCTTGGGGGCGGGGCGCGCATCGGTGGCGGGCTCAGAGCTTCCCCTAGGTTCGCCTGCCGGAGCGGGGGTGGGGGCGGGGGGAAATTGGGGTGAGGTTCGGCGGGGCGTCAGGCAGAGTTGACGGTGTGATGTCCGATTTTGTGCCTGGTATCGAGTTGTCCCGAGCGTTTTATGCCGAGGTGGTGGAGCCGCTGGTGTCGGGGGTGGAGCACAGTGCGGCGTTGATCGGTCCGGGGTCGGAGGTGCTGGCTTTCGACACGGGCCGGTCAGCTGATCATGACTGGGGGCCGCGGGTGCTGGTGTTCGTGGCGCCGGGCGCGGTGGCGCGGGTGCAGGAGCGGGTGACGGCGGGGCTGCCCGATCGGTTCCGGGGGCTGGCGACGGTGTTCGACTATCACGGGGTGGTGCGGCCCGGTGTGGTGGTGGCGGAGCTGGGGCAGTGGCTGAGCGGTCGGCTGGGCTTCGATCCGCGGCTGGGGGTCTCGCTGCTGGACTGGTTGTCGGTGCCGTGGCAGAGCCTGGCGGAGGTGACGCTGGGGGCGGTCTTCCATGACGGGCTGGGGGAGCTGGAGACGGCCCGGGCGGCGTTGCGCTGGTATCCGGGGGACGTGTGGCGTTACGTACTGGCTTGTCAGTGGCAGCGGATCGGGCAGGAGGAGCCGTTCCCCGGCCGCTCCGGTGAGGTGGGCGACGAGCTGGGGTCGGCGGTGGTGGGGGCGCGGCTGGGCCGGGAGGTGATGCGGCTGGCGCTGCTGCTTCGCCGTCGCTATCCCCCGTACGCCAAGTGGCTGGGCAGTGCCCTGGCCCGGATGCCGGGGTCGACGGAGCTGGGGGAGTGCCTGGGGGCGGCGGTGGCGGCGCGGTCGTGGGTGGAGCGTCAGGACGGCCTGGCGGCCGCCTACGGGCGGCTGGCGTCGTGGCAGAACCGGGTGGCGCTGGCCGAGCCGCTGGACGAGCGGGTGCGGCCCTTCCATGATCGGCCGTTCCGGGTGATCGACGGGGGCCGGTTCGCGCGGGCGTTGATGGGGGCGGTGTCGGATCCGGTGATCAGGGGGCTGCCGGTGGTGGGGTGCGTGGATCAGTTGTCGGACTCGGTGGATCTGCTGCTGGAGCCGGGACGGGCGCGGGCGGTGACGGCGGCGGCCCTGGGACTCGGCGCGTAAGTGAAATGGACTCCAAAATTGGAGTAGAGTTCATTTTGTGAGTGAGGGATTGCGGGAGCGCAAGAAACGCCAGACCCGCCGGCACATCCGCCAGACGGCCCTCGGCCTGTTCGTCGGACGCGGCTTCGACCACGTCACCGTCGCCGAGGTCGCCGCCGCGGCGCAGGTGTCGGTCAACACCGTCTACAACTACTTCCCCGCCAAGGAGGACCTCGTCCTGCCGCCCGAGGAGGCCTCCCCGCAGCGGCTGGCCGACATGGTGCGCCGCCGCGCGCCCGGCCAGAGCGCCGTGCCGGCCGTCCTCGGCGAGCTGCGGCGCGAGGTGGAGCGGCGCGACCCCGCCCTCGGCCTGAGCGAGGGGTTCGGCCGGGTCCTGGAGATGATGCGGGCCGCGCCCACGCTCACCGCCCGCCTGGGCGACCTCGGCGCGCGGATGACCGGCGAGCTCGCCGAAGTGCTGGCCACCGAGACCGGCCGCCCGCCCGGCGACCCCGTGGCGCGCATGGTCGCCTGGCAGGTCGGCAACCTGCACGCCCTCCTCTACAGCGAGATCGCCCGGCTGACCACCGACGGGCGCGGCGTGCACGAGATCGCGCGGGCCGTGCTGGAACTGCTGGAGACCTTCGAGCAACTGTGCGGCGAACGCCTGCTCGGCTACGCCCCGCGAGAGAGGCCATGATGTTCAGAGTGACGATCTCCGGCACCTTCGACGCGCTCGACGAGGCCGGCAGGCAGGCCGTGCGAGAGGCGGGCGGGATGGAGTTCACCGAGGCCGGGACCTTCACCCACGACGCCGGGGTGTCGGCGTTCACCTTCCGCTGCCAGGTGCCCGCAGGCGAGGCACCCGACCCGGACGCCGCCGCGCGGGCGCTGGCGGCGCTGGACGGGCACGGGCACGCCTACCGGGTGCTGCGGGTGGCGGTCACGGACATGCGCGACCTCAAGATCCGCCGCAAACGCCGCTGAAACGGGCGCCGGAAGGCGCTGTCGGCGCCGGCGCGGC
>NZ_JAHKRL010000114.1 GCF_019396405.1 Nonomuraea rhizosphaerae
CTGCATGGCGGGCCACGAGCCCGACGCCGTCGGCACGATCTGCGGGTTGGTCCAGGTGGCCTCGAGCGGGTCGGTGTTGGCGCCGAAGGCCGGGAACGCGCCGGACGCCGGGCTGCCCGGACGCTGCTGACCCGGCGCGGGCGTACGCTGCCCCGCCGCCGGAGCCGCCGGGAACGCGCCGCTCGTGGTGGCCGGGAACGAGCCGCTGGTGGTCGCCGGGCTGTTGGTGCTCAGCGACGCGCTGTTGCTGCTCACGGCCGGGAAAGAACCGCTGTTGGGACGGCCGCCGCCGGGCCTGGCCTCGGGGCGGGTGGGCGGAACCGGCTGGGCGCCGGCGCCGAGGATGCTCATGACGTCGTTCGTCGGCGCGGCGAACGTCACCGTACGCTGGTCGGCCATCTCGGCGGCGGTCGGCGCGGGCCGCGGCGAGGACTCCACCAGGTCGGCCAGGCCCGCGTTCGCGGGGGCCGGACGCTGGGAGCGCGGGCGCCGCTGCTCCTGGGCGCGCCCGGGCAGGGGCGCCTGCACGGTGGCCGCGTTGGGGTCGACGGCGGGCTCGCGCTTGGCGGGACGCTGCTCCCGCTTGGCGGCGGGACGCTGCGGAGCGGACTGCTTGTCGCGGGGCCGCTCGCTCGGGCGCTCGGGGCGCTCCGACGGCCGCTCGACGGGACGGGAGGCGCCCTTGCGGGCCGCGACCGTGCCGCCGGAGCCGAAGTTGCCCTCTTCGGCGTCGCTGCGGATGTTGGCCCAGAACTCCTCGTCCTCGTCGTCCGAGCTGGGGTTGCCCCACTCGTCGACGCCACGACGGCCGCGCTGGCCGGTGCGCACCGGCTTGGGCTTGACCTCGTCGATCGGGCTGAAATCCGGGCTGAAGTTGGTCATACGTGGTTCGTGCGCGGCGAACTCATCCGTCGACCGCGTATGGGTCATCTCCTCCTTCTCGGCCATCTGCTTCAGCCGTTCCGGAGGAAGAGAGCTCTCTCGTCGGTTCATCGAACGCATGCCCAGTGCCACGACGACGAGCACGAGGAGCACGACAGCGACCAAGCTCACTACGACCGCGATCATTGCACCACCCTCAAAGCCATGGCCTCCCTGCGGCGCCGGTGAGATCGCGCGGCCATCGACGCGACCTGCCCCCTTTGATCACCAGCACCTAGCAATTGGATCTGATTGTGTCGGACCACTATGAGCGTTGTCACACCCTAAGTGAAGAATTGGTAACCATTACTACCAGCCGTGTTTGCGGTCTCACTGGCTGTTCACCACCACCGTCAACCGGCCCCGGGCGATGGTCTGGTCGGCGATCTTCTTCAAGATCTCGGAGAGAGGGGCGCCCTCCTGGGCCGTGACCTTGCCGTTCAGCGTGTAGACGCTGAAGCGGTAGGTGCCCGGGATGCAGGGCGGCTCGTAGCCGGCCTTGCCGCTGGTCACCTTGGCCTGGCTGGAGCCCTCTGGCGGGCTCCCGTCGGCTTCGGGACCCAGCTCGGTCGTGGTCGAAGGGATGTTGTAGAGCACCCACTGGACGGCTGGTTCGGACGACGCCTGGGAATCGGCCACCACCGCGATCGACTTCGCCTTCGGCAAGGGCGCACTCGACCAGCGCAGCGGCGGGCTGCCCTGGGTGCCCTTGCAGGAGTATTCGCGCGGCAGGGGCTCGCCCTCGCGCAACTCCGGGCTCGAGACGTTCATCTCGGCGATCTCCGTGGCGTCTGACCTTCCTACGAGGAAGCTGCAACCGGACGACGTGAGCGCGACGGTCACAGCCGTCACAGAGGCGCCGATGCGCCTCACACGTCGTTCCGCGTTACCGAGCCCCATGCCGCATGATGCTACGCGGCTCTCGGCCGTGCGCCGACCGTTTCGCGAGGGTCGGTTCAAGGTAAAGGACGGGAAAACAGTCACAATCGCGGCACTCCGAGGGTGACGTTCGACACATCGGCCGTCCGGGTGATCTTGTCCGTGGGATTTGGGGCATGGATTTCGGTCGGCCTGGAATCGCTGCCCGGCCTGCTGGTTTCCGGTCATCACCGAACGCGGGACGATCAGTGAGGCGGGGGCGATGGACCCCGATGTGGTGATCATTCGCGGCGTTGGGTAAAACCCGGCGCGCCAGGCGCCGTGTCGGGTACGTCGGGTGGTTGAGTTGGTGCGCCAGGTGAGCAGGCGTCCATTACCGGAGTGCCTGACTTTCCGGGTGATCGGGACGGCGCGGGACAGATCGGTGGCAGGGGCACGCGCCCTAAGCTTGGCCATGTGACGTCTTCTGGACCATTGCGTTCTGGATCTTCGCAAGAGCCCGATTCCGCGCCGTCAAGTGTGCCGTCGGGTGTGCCTTCGCGTGACCCGGCCGGGCCGCTGCGGGACCCGGCGAACCGCGTCTCGCCCAAGGCCGTCAGGCTGTGGCTGGTCGAGGCGCTGATCGCGTTCGCGCTGCTGGTGGGGATCTCGATCCTGATCGCGCGCTGGGTCGGGCCGAGCGGGTGGTCGTGGCTGCCGCAGTGGTTCGCCGACGACCCCTGGCTGCTGCCGGTGGGGGTGGGGGTGCTGACGACGCCGTTCCTGGTGGCCGAGCCGTTCGTACGGTATGCCGTGCATCGGTGGGAGCTGTCCGGGGACGTGGTGTACGCGCGGTCGGGGTTCCTGACGCGGGAGTGGGTCTTCGTGCCCGTCAGCCGCATCCAGACGGTCGACAAGGCGCAGGGGTGGATCGAGCGGATGCTCGGGCTGGCGACGCTGGAGATCCGCACGGCGTCGCACGCTGGGTCGTCGACGATCAAGGGGCTGGACTACACGGTGGCGGCGGGGCTGGCGGAGGAGCTGGCGCACCGCGCCGAGGAGCTCAGGGACGATGCCACATGAGCGAGCCGTCCACCCCCGCCGATTCGCCCGTTCCCACCGATTCGCCCGTCCCCGCAGATCCGCCCGCCCCCGCAGATCCGCCCGCCCTTGTTGATCCGCCTGTCCCCGCCGAGCCGCCCGCTGCGGCCGGGCCGGGTTCCGAGCCGCCCGCTGTGGCTGGGCCGGTCGGTGGGGCGCCTGGGGTGCCCGGGAGGCCGCCGCCTGTGTCGGTGCCTCTGCGGCTGAGTCCCAAGGTGCTGCTCCTCCAGCCGGTGCGGATGCTGCCGTCGCTGATCCTCCCGCTGCTCGGGCTGCTGTTCGTGGGCGGGTTCTCCGGCTCCTCGTACGTCTGGGTCGCCGGCGGCGTCGGCGTCACCCTGGCCTTCGGCGTCGTGCGGTGGGCGACGTTCAGCTACGAGATCGTGGGCGACCGCCTGGAGATCAAGCGGTCGCTGGTCAGCAGGTCGGTGCGGACCATCCCCATGGAGCGCATCCGGGGCGTGGACGTCTCCACCCCGCCCATGCACCGGCTGCTCGGGCTGGCCGTCCTGAAGATCGACACCGGCGCGAGCGGCGGCGACGAGGAGGGCAAGCTCGACGGCGTCACGCTGGAGGAGGCCGAACGCCTCAAGGCCGTCCTGCTCCGCCGCACCCGCGTGGCCACGGCGCCCGTCCCCGGGACGCCGGCCACCGACGCCGTCCAGGACGTGGCCGTCCCGGTCGAGCAGGGGATCATCCGGGTGCCGTGGAGATGGCTGCTGTACGGGCCGCTGTCGGGCGCGTACCTGCTGACCCCGTTCGCGCTGGCCGGGGGCGCCGTGGGGCTGGCCTTCCAGTGGGGGGACGACCTCGGCTTCGGCCAGGACACCGCGCTGTCCGTCGGCGAATGGCTCTGGGACCACCCTTACCTGCTGCTGGGAGTGGCGCTTCTGCTCGTGGTGGCGATGCCGTTCGTGGGCGGCGTCATGTACGTGGTGTTCAACTGGGACTTCCGGCTCACCCACCGCGACGGCTACCTGGTGGCCGAGCGCGGGCTGATCAACCGGCGCAGCGTGTCGCTGGAGTCGCGGCGGGTGCGCGGCTACGAGATCGTCGACGGCCTCGCCGAACGCTGGGCGAACGTCGTCCGCGTCTGGGCCATCGTCACCGGCCTCGGCGAGTCGCAGACCCGCGGCCAGCTGCTGCCGGACGTGCCCCGGCAGATCGCCTTCCAGGTCACCGGGGACGCCGTCGGCTCCTTCGGCTCCGAACTCCGCCCCCACCCGCCCATCGCCCGCAACCGCCGCCTGTTCCGCGCCATCGCCCCCTGGCTCGCGCTGGCCCTCGCCACGGCGCTGGCGGCCCTGCTGACCGGCGTGACCGCCTGGTGGATCGCCGCCGTCATCACCCTCCTGCTGGCGGGCCTCGGCATCCCCCTGGGCATCGACCGGTACCGGTCGCTGGGGCACGGGTACGACGGGATGCGGCTGTCGGTCCGGCAGGGCTCGCTGCGGCGTTCCCAGGCCGTGATCGAACGCCGGGCGGTGGTCGGCTGGCACATCAGGCAGACGTGGTTCCAGCGGCGCGCCGGGGTGTTCACGCTGACGGCCGGGGTGGGGGCCGGGCAGGGCGGGTACTCGGCGGTCGACGTGTCGCGGGCGCAGGTGGCCGGCTTTCCCGCCGAGGTGACGCCGGAGTGGCTGGCTCCGTTCCTGTCCGAGGGCTCGTAGAGCGGGTCGGTGGGGCCCCGTTGTGGCCCTCGCCGTGCGGGACGGTCACAGGCGGCTTGTAGGGCCGACGGTGGGGCATCAGGGGCAATTGGTACGAGCCGGTCGTGGTGGGGCGGTAGTGGTGCCGCCCCACGCTTCCGTGCACATGGTGGCGGACGTCTCCGCTCGGCCCCGTTGCCGAGCCACCCCCTCCGCCCGGTCCCGAGCGGTTGGCGGCGGCCCGGGGGATCCGGCGGGCCGGTCACCGAGGGCGAGCGCAGGGGCGGGCCCCCGGAGGGCGACCTGGGCGGGTCAGTCCTGGCGGCGGGCGCCGAACATGATCTCGTCCCAGGTCGGCACCGAGGCGCGACGTCCCCTGGAGCCCTTGCGCGGCTGGCGGGTCGCGGGAGCGGGCGGGGGAGTGGGCGCCGGCACCGGCGGCTCCTCCTTGGCCGCCGGCTGCTCGGGCTTGGCGGCGGGCTGCTCGTCGGTGGGAGCGTCGTCCTTGCTGGTCCGCGCGGCCGGTACGGCGGGCTCAGGCGCGGCCGGCTTGGTGGCTGCGGGCTCGGCTTCGGGCCCGCCCTTCCGCTTGGCCGCCGCAGGCTCTGCCGGTACGGGCTCGGCGGGCGTCGACTTGGCGGCCGCAGGCCCGGGCTTGGCGGGCGCACTCGGAGGAGGCCCAGGCTTCGGCGCAGGGGGGCCAGGCTTCGGCGCCGGAGGCTGAGGCTTAGGCGCCGAAGCAGCGGGCTCAGCGGGCGCAGCCGCAGCAGAGTCAGCCGCAGCGGAGTCGGCCGGTGTGGGCTCAACTGCTGTGGGCTCAGCCGCTGCGGAAGTGGCAGTTGCGGGCGTTGAGGTTGCGGGCGCGGCCTCAGGGGCTGCCACCTGAGAGGCAGCTGCCTCGGGGGCCGTTGTCTGAGGGGCGGTTGCCTCGGCCGTCGCTTCGGGCGCTGTCTCAGCCGCTGCCTCGGGAGCGGTCACCGTGCTCCCGGCCTGAGCCTCAGCGGCGGGCTTCGGCTCCGAAGCGGGCTCTGTGGCGGCTGCCTGCTCCGGAGCAGAGACCGTTGCAGATGCGGGCTCCGGAGCGGAGGCCGCTGCGGGCGTGGGCTCGGGAGCGGAAGCGGCTGCGGGGGCGGACTGCTCGGGAGCGGAAGCCGCCGTGGGCGCGGGCTCGGAGACGGAAGCCGCCGCGGGCGTGGGCTCCGAGGTGGGAGCCGCAGTGGGCGCGGACGCCGGGACGTCAGCCGTGGCAGCGGGCTGAGCCGCCTCAGCGGTGGCGTCGGCCGTAGCGGTGGGTTGAGCTGCCTCAGTGGTGGGCTGGGCCGCTTCAGTGGTGGTGCTGGCCGTGGCAGTGGGCTGAGCCGGCTCGGTCGTGGTGCTGGCCGTGACGGTCTCCGGCTCGGCTGCGGCCACCTCGGAGGCGGGCGCGGTGCTCTGCTCGGCAGCGGGTTCGGACGCTGCGACAGCAGTCTCGGGTGCGGGCGTGGTGCTTCCCGACTCGGCCGTTGCGGCCTCGGCGGTGGGAGGCATAGGCGCGACAGCCGCCTCGGGCGCGCCGGTCGCCTCAGGGGTGGTGGGCTCGGGTGTGGTGGAGGCCCCTGCGGCGGAGACCTCCGTAGTGGTGGCCTCTGTAGCAGCGGCTCCTGTAGCGGCGGCCTCTGTGATGGTGGCGGTCTCCGCGACGGCGGCATCCTCGACAGCACCATCGGTCGTGACAGCGCCCGTGGTGGCGTCCGTCGTGGCGGTGGCGGCTTCGACGGGAGCACTCTCCGCAGGCAGGACGCTCACGGCCGGGTCGGCCACCGCGTCCGGAGCCGAGGGCGGCTGGGAGGCCGAGGGCGCGGAAGTGCCGGAGGGTGCGCTGTCCGAGGCGCGGGTGTCCGGGGTCCGGATCTCGTCGGAGGGGCGGCTTTCAGCAGGCCGGACGTCAGAGGTCCGAGCGTCGGCGTTCCGGGTGTCGGAGGGCCGCGTGTCGGAGGGCCGGGTGTCAGGGAAGCGAGTGTCGGGGAAGCGGGTGTCAGGGAAACGAGCGTCGGACGGGCGGCCGCCGGCGGGCGGTGTTTCGCGCGTCGCCGGTGCGTAGATGGCCTCGCCGCCACGGTCCTGGTCCCGGCCCGTGACGCGCTCCGACGTGGTCGCGCCGCCGAAGTCGGGCAGCCACGACGAAGGCCCGCCGCGCTGCGCGGAGGGCTCCCCGGGCCGGCCGGTGGAGGGCTCGTCGGGGCGGGTGTAGGTGGCCTCCTCGGGCCGCCGGAGAGCGGCGTCGTCGGGACGGCGCTGCGTGCTCTCCTCGGGACGTCGGTAGGCCTGCTCGTCGGGCCGCCGGTATGCCGGCTCCTCAGGACGCTTGAACGTCGGCTCCTCGGGCCGCCGGTACGCGGTCTCGCCGGAACGCGGGTACGCGGGCGACTCGCCGGGCCGCCGGTAGGTGAACTCCCCGGAATCGGTGTACGCCGACTCGCCGGGACGCGTGTAGGCCGTCTCCTGCGCGGGCGACCCGGGCCGGGACCCGGCGTCGGGACGGTCGGAGGGCGTACGCGGAGGCTCGGAACGGGCGGGGTCGGAGTAGGAGCGCGCGGGAGCCGAGGGCGCCCGGTCGAAGGGCGCCTCGCGGGCGGGCGTGAAGGGAGCGGGCGTGAACGGCACCTCACGTGAGGAAGCCTCACGCGAGGGCACTTCCCGAGAGGAGGCCTCACGGGAGGGCACGTCGAGGCCCTCCGCGCCGGAGGCCTCCCGCGACGGCGGCTCGGTCTCGTGCCGGATCACCGACGGGAACGGCAGCGGGTCCGACCCCAGCGGCGGCACCGGCTGCAGCTTGGCCACCCGCGGCGTGAACGGCGTGACCGTCGTGTCCTCCACCGCCGGGCTCGGGTCGAAGTCGGCCGCCGACAGCCGCATCGACTCGTCGTCGTGCGGGGTGACGTGGCGGCGGCGGGGGTCGAACAGCCACTCGGCGTGACGGGTGTGACCGTTCCAAACGTAGCCGAGCTTGACCCGCCACAGGCCGTCGTCGCGCTTGGCGGAGTCCCAGTCGATCTCGTCGGTGGGCACGCCGCGCCGGGTGAGCCGCTCGGCGACGAGGTCACCGAGCGTGGGGCCGGGGGCGGACTCTCCGGGCATGCGTACGGACACACGCTGAGCCTGCTGGGCGACGTACTCGCGTTCTTGCAGCACCGGCCCCTCGAACCAGCGGACCCGCTCGACCGGGATGCCCGCCGTGGCGGCGATCTCCTCGGCCGTCTCTCCGGCGCGAATGCGAGCCTGGATCTCCTTGGGGCGCAACGGACTCTCCACTTCGATCTCGTACTGGCCGAGACGGGAGAAGTTGCCGCGGACGGCAGCACGGAGCCGGTCGTCCACGGGAAGCGTGAACCGCGTACCTCGCCCGGCCGTCGCCAGTACGAGATAGGTGCCGTCCTCACTCACCGCGACGAGTCGGAGCTCCTGCATGCGAGTCCCTTCGTCTGCGTGCTGCTCATTCTTCCCCCGGACCCTTGAGTCTCTCGCGTGTGCCGGTTGCCTGCCAGCACCGTACCCGGCATGTCCGAACATCGCCTTCCTGGGACAGCCCCGGGGCGATGTGACGCCGGTCACATTTGGCGATTCCATCAGGCTTTCAGCGCATGTCCCTCGACGGATTCTCGCGAATAGCGTCGCGCCCCGTCGTGCACTTCAGCCAAGAGCCGAGAACGGATGGGTTGGCGCCCGGATGAAACTCCAGATAGCGGGCGGCGGCCCCGGCGAGGTAGGGGGCTCCGGACGAGAACGTCTCACCCGTCGGCGAGATCCGGCACCCGCCACCGCCGGAGGAAACGGCACTGTCACCGGCGGAGGACCCGCCGGTGGCGGGCGGCGCGCCGTCGTCGGCCGTCACGACGAAC
>NZ_JAHKRL010000115.1 GCF_019396405.1 Nonomuraea rhizosphaerae
GGATCGGCGCCGAGCTCGACCGGCGGCTGAAGGTGCCCGGCGGCGCGACGCCGGTCGAGCGGCTCGACCACGCGGAGCGGATGCTGGCCGGCACGTTCCCGGTGATCATCTCGCTGATGCCGATCGCGCTCACCGGCTACGGCATGCTCGCGCTGGCGTCGAGGCTGGCCGGGATGTCCATGAGCGACACCCAGGACGTGCTGCGCAGCGTCCCCAACAACCCCACCACCGAGATGGACCTGGAGCTGTGGGCCCTGGCCACCCGGATCGAGCCCGGACCGTTCCGCGAGGAGCCGGTGAGCGAGCTGGTCCGCCGCTTCAGGGCCGGGGAGCTGCCTCCCCGGGCGCAGCAGGGCGTCACCGCGTTCCTCGACAAGTACGGGCATCGCGGCGTCGCTGAGATCGACCTGGGCGTGCCGCGCTGGTCCGACGACCCGACGCACATCCTCGGCGTGCTGGCCAACTACCTGCGGATGGAGGGCGGCGGGGAGCTGGCCCCCGACGCGCTGTTCGCCAAGGGGGCGGCCGACGCCGAGGCGGCCGTCGCGCGGATCGTGGCCGCCGCCCGCCGCAAGGGAGCGCTGCGCGCGGCCGTGGCCCGGTTCGGGCTGCGGCGCACGAGGATGTTCGCCGGGGTGCGGGAGCTGCCCAAGTTCTACGCGGTCAAGACGCTGGCGGCGGTGCGCGCGAGCCTGCTCGTCGTGGGGGAGCGGCTGGTGGCGGACGGGGTGCTGGAGTCGCCGCAGGACGTGTACTTCCTGCGGGTCGAGGAGGCCCGCGCGGCGCTCTCGAAGGGCGGGGACCTGCGGGAGCCGGTGAGGGAGCGGCGGGCGGCGTACGAGCTGGAGTCACGGCGCAGGCACGTGCCCCGGATCATGCTGTCCGACGGCACCGAGCCCGAGGCGCTGTCCGCGACCACGGCCGAGGGGGCGCTGACCGGCAGCGCGGCCTCCACGGGCACGGTCACCGGGCTCGCCCGGGTGGTGCTCGACCCGGTCGGCGCGCACCTGGAGCCGGGCGAGATCCTGGTCTGCCCGTCCACCGATCCCGGCTGGACGCCGCTGTTCCTGACGGCGGGCGGGCTGGTGATGGAGATGGGCGGCGCCATGTCGCACGGCGCGGTGGTGGCCCGCGAGTACGGCATCCCGGCCGTGGTCGGCGTCCCGGACGCGACGCACCGCATCGTCACCGGTCAGCGGATCACCGTGAACGGCGCGGCCGGCACCGTCACGCTGGAGGAGCCGGAGGAGGGGGAGGAGCCGCCCCCGGCGCCCACGCCGTAGGGTGGCGGGATCCAGCCCGTCGAAAGGCCCGCCCATGCGCAGCTCGATCTTCCGCAACCTCGACCCGCAGCAGCTCCCTCCCGGCTTCGCCCTGGAGAACGGCAAGATGCTGCGGGTCCAGCTCCCCGAGGTCCTGGCCAAACAGGGCTCGATGGTCGCCTTCCAGGGGCAGATGGACTTCGACTACGAGGGCGCGGGCGGGCTGGGCAAGCTGCTGAAGAAGGCGATGACGGGTGAGGGCGCGTCGCTGATGCGCGTACGCGGCCAGGGCCTGCTCTACCTGGCCGACAACGCCGACGACATCCACCTGTTCTACCTGGAGAACGAGGGCCTGACCGTCAACGGGCGCAACCTGCTCGCCTTCCAGCCGCAGCTCACCTGGGACATCCAGCGGGTGCAGGGCGCGGGCATCGCGGCGGGCGGGCTGTTCAACACCACGCTGACCGGCACCGGCTGGGCGGCCGTCACCACGCACGGCACGCCGGTGCTGCTGGACGCCGCGGCCATGCCGACGTACGCGGACGGGCAGTCGGCGGTCTGCTGGAGCACCGCGCTGCGCGTCGGCGTCAACCGGACGATGAAGGCCGGCGCGCTCATCGGCCGGGGGAGCGGGGAGGCGATGCAGCTCGCGTTCCAGGGGCAGGGCTTCGTGCTCGTGCAGGCCAGCGAGGGCGTCCCGGTGATGCCGGCCAAGTAGCCCGATCTCGAAAAGGTCACAGGAGTTAACGCTGTCTCCTGTTATTTTTAACTTCACTCTTGTTAAGAGTGTTGTCGGCTTGCTAGAAAGTGAGGGCTTTCGACCCCCCAGCCAAGGAAGCCCATGCCGCATCCCTCACGCCGGTCCTTCCTGGGACTCGGCGGCTCCGCGCTCGCCCTCGCCTTCACCACCGGCCTCGCCGACCCCTGGACGGCCCAGGCCGCCGTCAGGGGCGACTACCCGTTCCAGCTCGGCGTCGCCTCCGGGGACCCGCTGCCCGACCGGGTGATCCTCTGGACCCGGCTGGCGACCAGGCCGCTGGAGCCGCTGGGCGGCATGCCGTACAACAAGATCAAGGTCGAGTGGGAGATCGCCGAGGACGAGGCGTTCACGCGGCGGGCCGGGCACGGCGCCGCGTGGGCCGCCCCCGAGTACGGCCACTCGGTCCACGTGGACGCCACGGGGCTGCGGCCCGGCCGCGAGTACTACTACCGCTTCTGCGCCGGGACCGAGATCAGCCCCGTCGGCAGGACGAGGACCGCCCCCGCCCGAGGGAGCAGCCCCGAGGCGCTGAAGCTGGCCTTCGCCTCGTGCGCGCTGTGGCAGGACGGCTACTACAGCGCCTACCGGCACCTCGCCGAGGAGAACCCCGACGTGGTCTTCCACCTCGGGGACTACGTCTACGAGTACGGCATCGTGCCCACCGGCGGCATGCGGAACACGCCGGTGCCCGAGCAGTTCCGGGTGCAGTGCGACACGCTCGACCGCTTCCGCGTCCAGTACGGCCTCTACAAGAGCGACCCCGACCTCCAGGCCGCCCACCACCGCGCCCCCTGGGTGGTCACCTGGGACGACCACGAGGTGCTCGACAACTGGGCCGGCCCGTACGGGCCCGGCGGGGAGGTGAGCGAGCGGGACTTCCTGGTGATCCGCGCCAACGCCTTCCGGGCGTTCTGGGAGAACCTGCCCGTACGCGTGCCCGCCGTGCGGGGCCCCGACGCCCGGATCTACCGCAGGTTCACCTTCGGCGACCTGGCCGAGTTCAACGTGCTCGACACCCGCCAGTACCGCGACGACCAGGCGTGCGGCGACGGGCAGCAGACCGACTGCGCGGCCAGGCTCGACCCGGCCCGGCAGATGATCGGCGCCGAGCAGGAGAGGTGGCTGCTCGACGGCCTGGGCGCCTCCCGAGCCAAATGGAACGTCCTGACCCAGCAGATCGCCATGATCCAGCTCGACTTCGACCCCGGCCCCGCGCAGAAGGTCAGCATGGACCTCTGGGACGGCTACAAGGCCGCCAAGGACCGCGTCGTCAACGGCATGGTCGAGCGCCAGGTCAGCAACCCCGTGGTGCTGACCGGCGACATCCACTACAACCTGGCCGGCGAGCTGAAGGAGAACTTCGACGACCCGTCCTCGCGCACGGTCGGCGTCGAGTTCGTCTGCACCTCCGTCAGCAGCGGCGGCAACGGCAGCGCGAGCACGGGACTGCCCCCGGGCGGCAGCGACCCGGTCAACCCGCACCTGCGCTTCTCCAGCTACCAGCGCGGCTACGTGTCGTGCGAGGTCACCCGGAGCCAGTGGCGCTCCGACTACAAGGTGGTCCCGTACGTGGACAAGCCCGGCGCGCCCGTCTCCACGCGGGCCAGTCTCGTCACCCTCGACGGCGCTCCCGGCCTGCACGCCCTCTGACCAGGAAGGAAACGATCATGCGTCTTCTCAGCGCCGCCCTGGCCGTCGCCGCCGTGACCGCCCTGGCCGCCCCGTCCGCCGCCTGGGCGCTCCGGGGCCCCTCACCCACCCCGTCACCGGCCGTCCAGCCGCCCGAACAGGGACCGGCGTCCGTGTCCGCCGTCACGATCAAGCCGGGCACGTCCAAGGGCACCGGCAGGCTGACCCCCGTCGCGGGCTCGGGCGAACTGATCGCCCCCCTCGGCGTCGACCCCGCCTGCCCCGCCAGGATCCAGGTCGGCATGCGCAGCGACACGAAGAAGCCCGCGTACGCCGACATGTCCGTGGAGATCGACGCGCCGCTCACCGCCTCGCGCACGATGGTCACCAGCTACCTGCCACCCGGCTACGAGCTGACCGCGCCGCTCCTGGTCGCCGTGCCACCCGCCACCCCGGAGGGCACGTACGGCCTGCGCCTGCGCACCCCGCACCGCACGCTGTCCGTGCCCGTCCAGGTCGTCACCCCGGACAAGCTGGACAACGGCGGCAACCTGGCGCTGCGCCGGCAGGTCACCGCCTCCTCCCAGCACGTCAACGCCAACTACCCGCCCTGCAGCGTCGCCGACGGCGACAGCGGCTCCAACGGCTGGGCCGGCGGCAACGGCTGGAACGACGCCACCGCCCGGACCTGGCCCGACACCGTCGCCATCGCGCTCGGCGGCGTCAAGCAGGTCTCCCGCGTCGACCTGTACACGCTGAACACCGAGCGCTACCCCGCCTCCACCTACGGCCTGCGCGACTGGGACGTCCAGGCGGGCGTGAACGGCCAGTGGCAGACGGTCGCCCAGGTGCGCGGCAACACGGCCGGCAGCGTCCGCTCGGACTTCGCGCCCGTGACGGCGGACGCGGTCCGCGTCGTGGCGCTGGCCTCGAACGGCGCCAACGACTACACGCGCATCGTGGAGGTCGAGGTGCGCTGACGGGTCATCAGGGGCAGGCCACCGTGCGCGCGAAGCGGTCCTTCATGGTGGCCACCACCTCGTCCGGGTCCGCCGCCCAGACGTCGGCGTTGAAGATCTCCACCTCGACGTCACCGGTGTACCCGGCCGCCTCCACCGCGCGGGTGATCGGCCGGAAGTCGATCACCCCGTCGCCCATCATGCCCCGCCCCAGCAGCACGTCGGCGGGGAGCGGCTGGAGGAAGTCGCACACCTGGTACGAGGCGATCCGCCGCCCCGCCCTGGCGATCTCGTCGAACAGCCTGGGGTCCCACCACACGTGGAACGTGTCGACCACCACGCCGACCTGCTCCTCGGGGTAGGGCAGGCACAGGTCCACCGCCTGGGCCAGGGTCGACAGGACGGCCCTGTCGGCGCAGTACACGGGGTGCAGCGGCTCCAGGGCCAGCTTGACGCCCCGCTCACCGGCGTACGGCGCCAGGATCGCCAGCGACTCGGCGACCTGCTCCCGGGCGGCGGGCAGGTCCCGCGAGAACCCGCCTTCCGGTCCCGCGCCCTCCGGCCCCGTGCCGGGCAGTGGCTCCCCGGGGCGCACGCCCGGCAGGCCGCCGACCACCATCACCAGGCAGGCCGCC
>NZ_JAHKRL010000116.1 GCF_019396405.1 Nonomuraea rhizosphaerae
GTCGGCCCCCGCCTCGATCAGCCGCTCGGCCGTCTCGGCGTGCCCGTTGGCCGCGGCCCAGAGCAGCGCCGTCCAGCCGCCGCTCTCCCGGCCGTTGACGTCGGCGCCGGCGGCCAGCAGCGCGCTCGCGACCTCCGCGCGGTCGCGGGCGGCGGCGGCGCACAGCGGCAGCCCGCCGTCCTCGCCTTCGCTGACCGCGTTGGGGTCGGCGCCGCCGGCGAGCAACTGGCCCACCTTCTCCGGATCGCCGTCCAGGGCGGCACGATAGAGCTGTTCCTCATGCATGAATGGGACCCTAGCCTGGATCGCGCCGGGGCCGCGTCAGCCTCTCGGTGGGTCTCTCGTGTCAGACCACGGGTTGACGATCACCTGTTCCCTGATGCGGGTCCGACGCCCGGATCGTGGCGTGGTGTCCCACCGGACCGTCGCCCGCGGCCGAGGAGGCCCAGCGCGGAGATTTGTGACGGATGTGGGCGTTTCGTCGTATGACTCTTCCTCCGAGGGGAGGATCCCGATCTCCCCGAAACGCGATATGTTGCGAGTATGACTGATCCTGGTGCCGTACGAGCCTCGGACGCCGAACGTGAAGCCGTCGTGGAGCAGCTACGCATCGCCTCGGTCGACGGGCGGCTGACCCTCGCCGAGCTGACCGACCGTACGGAGGCCGCCTACACCGCGACCACTCACGCCGAGCTGGCCCTGCTCACCCAGGACCTGCCCGCCACGGGCGCGGCGCCCATGGCGCCGGCGCAGCAGGCCGCGCCCAAGCGCAAGCGGCGCTGGTTCGTCGGCATCATGGGTGACTCGAAGCGCCGCGGCACCTGGCGGATCGACCAGGAGCTCGGCGCGGTCGCCGTGATGGGCGACGTGGTCCTCGACCTGCGCGAGGCCGAGGTCCGCACGAACATGGTCGAGATCCTCGCCGTCTCGGTGATGGGCGACGTGAAGATCATCGTCCCCGACGGCGTGAACGTGGACCTCGACGGCATGGCCATCATGGGCGACAAGCGGGTGGACGTGATGGAGGCCGCTCCGGGGATGAACGTCCCGGTGGTGCGGGTGCAGGCGTACGCGGTGATGGGCGACGTCAAGGTGGTCGGCGACTCCCAGGCCCAGCCGCTGCGGCGCGGCCTGGGCGGCTGGCGCGAGCACTGGCGCAGGCTGCACGGCACCGACTGGCACGACATGCGCAGGCAGCTCCGCGAGGCCGACCGCCAGATCCGCCGCGACCTCCGCGGCGGATACTGACCCGCCAGAGGCACGACCACCGACCGGCCACAGGCCACCGACCAGCCACACCACACAGGCCGCCGACCGGCCCACCCGCCTCCCGGTGGCGGCGGCAGCGGCGGGGTGAGGCGCCCGCGGAGAAGCCGCCCGACGCGGCGATCGTCCGGACGCCCGGCTGCTCGACGCCGGCCGTCAGCACTCGTGCGACCCGCTGGAACGCCCTACCGGGCCGATGACCCCAGCGCCGCCATCAGCGGGAGCGGGTTGATGTAGTCGCGGTAATGCACGACAAATCCGTCCCGTACGCGGATCACCGCGATCACCCGCTGCGTGAACGGCGCCCCCGTGGCGGTGACCTGCCCATGCGCCGTGTACTCGATGATGACCACCTCGGGGTCGGTCGTCTCGTGGATCACTTTGTCCCGGTACGACTCGAACGTGATCACCCTCGCCTCCGTCCCCATGAAGGCCCGGATCTCCTCCCGCCCCGTCAGCCGCTCCGGCACGCCCTCGGGACGGTACGGCCATTCGATGACCGCGTCCGGTGCCATCACCGACAGGAACCAGTCCGCGTCCCCGGCGCGGCCGACGTCCAGCAGCTGGTCGGCGATTTCCCGTGCGTCCATGGGCGCCCTTTCGTTGAACAAGCGTTTATTGAACGACCGTACAACGAATGAGGCGATTCGGTCAACGCTCGTACAATGAGCCGCGTGTCAGCAGAGAAGCCCCGCCGCACCCGGGCCGACCAGCGGCGCGAGACCGAGGCGCGCATCCTGGCCGCCGCCCGCGCCACCTTCGCCGAGCTCGGCTACGAGCGCACCACGATCCGAGGTGTCGCCTCGGCCGCCGGAGTCAACGCCGGACTGGTGATGCACTACTTCGGCAGCAAGGAGGAGCTGTTCTCGCGGGCGGCCCGGCTGCCGGAGGACGACCTGCCCGCGGGGCACCCGGCCGAGGCGCTGCTCACCTCGCTGCGGCGCAGGCTCGACGACGAGCCGGTGGCCTCGCTCGTCGTGCTGCGCTCGGTGCTCACGCACGCCGAGGCGTCGGGGGAGTTCCGCGTGGCGGCCGCGGCCTGGCTGGACAGGATCGGCGCGGCCGTCCCGGCCGGGGACGCCGCTCTCAGGGCCGGGCTGATCAGCTCGATCATCACCGGGGTGGTGATCGAGCGCCACCTGCTCAAGCTGAGCGCCGTCGCGGACGCCTCCGCGGACGACATCGTGGCCCTGATGCGGCCGGTGTTCGAGAGCCTTGCGGGGGAGGGGCGGGGCACGGGTTAGGGTCCACTGCTATGACTGAATCCGCCTATTTGCACGAGACCCGGACCTCTTACGACGCCGTCGCCGCCGACTACGTCGCCTTCGCCCAGAACGATCTCGACACCAAGCCGTTCGACCGCGTGTTCCTGCACGCGTTCGCCGAGGTGGTGCGGGGCACCGTCGCCGACGTCGGGTGCGGGACCGGGCGCGTGACGGCGCTGCTGGACTCCCTGGGCGTGGACGTCTTCGGCGTGGACCTGTCGCCCGGCATGCTGGCGGTGGCCCGCGAGCTGTACCCGCACCTGCGGTTCGACGAGGGGAGCATGACCGGCCTGGACATCAAGGACGGCGCGCTCGGCGGGGTCATGGCCTATTACTCGCTCATCCACATCCCGCGGGACGGGGTGCCGGGTGTGCTCGCCGAGTTCCACCGGGTGCTGGCGCCGGGCGGGCACCTGCTGCTGGCCTTCCAGGCGGGCGAGGACGTGCTGCACCTGGACAAGGCGCTGGGCCACGACGTGGCGCTGGACTTCCACCGCTGGACGCCGGAGCGGGCCGGCGAGCTGCTGCGCCAGGCGGGGTTCGTGGTCAGCGCCCAGCTTCACCGCGAGGCGGACGAGACCGAACGCACCTCGCAGGCCTTCGTGCTGGCCCGCAAACCGTCCTGACCGGCCCCTCAAAGCCAGCGCGGGTCCCTTCTTCAGGGCCAGTAGGGACGCGACCGGGCCGCCGCCGCCACGACGGCGGCCCCGTCCAACGCCGTGAACGTCAGCTCCAGAACATGCCTCCACGTTGACCCCGGAAGGCGGCCGTCAGGAGGCGGCTGCTCCCGCCGGGCTCCGTACCGCCGCGTCATACCGTTCCAGCAGGATCGCGGCCAGTTCGGGAGCCGGCCCGAGCACGTCGGCGACCACGTCGGCGCCCGCCTCCAGCGTGGTGCGGCGCACCTTGTCGGCGAAGTAGCCGGGCGCGAGCAGGTACGGCGCCACGGCCACCCGCGGCGCGCCCGCCTCGCGCAGCATCGCCACGGCCTGCTCCGGCGTCGGCGAGGCGGCCGACGCGTACGCGGCCGTCACCGCCCACCACCCGCGTGCCCGGCCGCCCGCCAGGTCCGCGCGCCAGGAGGCACGCCCCCAGCTCCGCGCCATCCCCGAGACGACCTCGTTGGCCCGCCGGTCGCTGGAACCCGCCGACACCAGCACCACCGCCGTGTCCGGATCGCCGGGAGCCACCCCGGCCTCGGCCAGCCGCCGCTCCAGCGTGGCCGGCAGCAGCGGGTGCGGCCCGAGCGTCGAGCCGTAGCGCACGCGCAGCCGCGGGTCGCGCGCCCGCGCCTCGTTGAGCGCCGCGGGCAGGTCCACCCGGCTGTGGTAGGCCTCGGTGAGCAGCAGCGGCAGCACCACCGCCGACTCCAGCCCGCCCAGCGCCTGGGCCAGCGACGGGGTCGCGTGGTCGAGGTAGGCCGTGCGCACCGGCAGATGGGGCCGGGCCAGCCGTACCTCGTCGAGCAAGGACTCCACGGTCGCGGCGGCGCGCGGATCGCGAGACCCGTGCGCCACCGCGACCAGTGGCACGCTCGGGCCCGTCCCGTCTGCCAACGGGACGGGCCGCACGCCGGGGATCACAGGTGAATGCCGCATTCGACCTTCCCCAGCCCCGCCCAGCGGCCGCTGCGCGGGTCCTCGCCCTCTGCCACTTGCCGCGTGCAGGGGGCGCAGCCTATCGACGGATAGTTGTCGTAGTGCAACGGGTTGATCAGTACCCCGTTGTCGGACATGTAGTTGTCGACGTCTTCCTGGCTCCAGCGGGCGATCGGGTTGACCTTGACCATCTGCCGCTTGGCGTCCCACTCGACGACCTTGGCGCCGGAGCGGGTGGCCGACTCGTCGCGGCGGATGCCCGAGATCCAGGCCAGGTACGGCTCCAGCGCCCGGTTCAGCGGCTCGACCTTGCGCAGGAAGCAGCACAGGTCCGGGTTGCGGCCGAACAGGCGCGGCCCGAGGTCGCGCTCCTGCTCCTCGACCGTCCGCGACGGCTCGATGTTGATCACGTTGACGTCGTAGACCTGCTGGACCGCGTCCCGCGTGCCGATCGTCTCGGCGAAGTGGTAGCCGGTGTCGATGAACAGCACGTCGACGCCGGGCTTGACCCGGCTGACCAGGTCGATGAGCAGCGCGTCGCTCATCGAGGAGGTCAGGCAGAGGCGGTCGCCGAAGGTCGCGGCCGCCCAGCGGATGATCTCGCGGGCGGGGGCGTCCTCCAGGAACACCGCGGCGGACTCGACGATGTCCTGAAGGTCGAGCGCGCCGCGTTGCTGTCTCAGGCCGACCTCGATGTCGACGAGCGTCATATCTTGACTCCGATCCCCAGGAACTTCAGCTTGAAAGCGCGGGCGCAGGAGCGGCAGTACCAGCCGCCGTGCGCCGCGGACCCGGCGGCGTCGGCCTCGCCCTCGTAGGGCTCCAGGTCCTCGTCACCGCAGTAAGGGCAGTGGAACGGAACGGCTCGTGTCGTCATCGCAGGTCCGCCTCGTCGGCTCGCTGGACCCAGTCGGCGAACGACTCGCCTTCCTTCTTCTGGTCCTCGTAGTTCGTGGCGACCCTCGCCACGTAGTCGGGCAGGGCCTTGGCGGTGGTCTTGAGCCCGCGCACCTTCCTGCCGAAGCCCGGGTTGACGCCCGTCGAGCCGCCCAGGTGGATCTGGAAGCCCTCGACCTGGTCGCCGTTGTCGTCCACGACGAGCTGGCCCTTCAGCCCGATGTCGGCGACCTGGATGCGGGCGCAGGAGTTGGGGCAGCCGTTGACGTTGATGGTCAGCGGCTCGGTGAAGTCGGGCAGCCGCCGCTCCAGCTCGTCGATCAGGTCGGCGGCCGTGGCCTTGGTCTCGACGATGGCCAGCTTGCAGTACTCGATGCCGGTGCAGGCCATGGTCTGGCGGCGGAACGTGGACGGGTTGACCTGGAGGTCGTTGGCCTCCAGCTCGGCGACCAGCGAGTCCACCTGGCCGGCCGTGACGTCGAGGATGACCATCTTCTGCTCGACCGTGGTGCGCACCCGGGTGGAGCCGTGCCGCTCGGCGACGTCGGCGATCGCGTGCAGCTTGTCGCCGTCCAGCCGGCCGACCTTGGGCGCGAAGCCGACGTAGAAGTTGCCGTCCTTCTGCGGGTAGACGCCGACGTGGTCGCGGCGCGAGCTGCGCGGAGCCTTCGGCGCGGGCCCGTCGGGCAGCGTCTCCTTGAGGTACTCCGTCTCCAGCACCTGGCGGAACTTCTCCACGCCCCAGTCGTTGACCAGGAACTTGATCCGCGCCCGGTGCCGCAGCCGCCGGTACCCGTAATCACGAAAAATCCCGATCACTCCGGCCCAGACGTCAGCCGTCCGCTCCGGGCTCACGAACACGCCGAGCCGCTTGGCGAACATCGGGTTGGTCGACAGCCCGCCGCCCACCCACAGGTCGTAGCCCTTCTCGCCGGTGGGCAGCTCCACCCCGACGAACGCCACGTCGTTGATCTCGTGCACCGTGCAGTGCGAGGGGCAGCCGCTCAGCGCCGACTTGAACTTGCGCGGCAGGTTCGAGTAGGCCGGGTCGCCGATGAAGCGCTCGTTCAGCTCGGTGATCTGGTCGGTGGCGTCGAACACCTCCTCGGTGTCGATCCCGGCCAGCGGGCAGCCCAGGATGACACGCGGCGTGTCGCCGCAGGCCTCGGTGGTGCTCAGCCCGACCGCCTCCAGGCGCTCCCAGATGTCCGGCACCGACTCGATCTCGATCCAGTGGAGCTGGATGTTCTGCCGGTCGGTCAGGTCGGCCGTGCCTCTGCCGTACTCGTTGGAGATGTCGGCGATCACCCGTAGCTGCGGGATGCTGAGCTGGCCGCCGTCGATCCGGACCCGCAGCATGAAGTAGCGGTCGTCCAGTTCCTCCGGCTCCAGGATCGCCGTCTTGCCCCCGTCGATCCCCGGCCTGCGCTGGGTGTAGAGCCCGTACCACCGCATGCGTCCGCGCAGGTCGGCGGGGTCGATCGAGTCGAAGCCGCGCTTGGAGTAGATGTCAATGATGCGCTGGCGTACGTTCAGGCCGTCGTCGTTTTTCTTGTTCTCTTCATTCTTGTTCAACGGCTCCCGGTAACCGAGAGCCCACTGGCCTTCGCCGCGCGGGCGTTTGTGGTGCCGGCTGGCAGGGGTGCTCATTGCGCGTCCTTCTGTTCATGGGCGCGCGCACCTTTCCTCCTGCCTCGTCCTTGAGTGCAGGGGTGTGAAGGAGGTTTGCGACGCGCTCCGCTGAGAAATGCGGTGGGATTAACGGGCGTCGCAACAGATGGCACTGCGGACACGCTGAAGGTCGACGTGGCGTCGACCGACAAGCATGGGGTCCGCTGGCATATCTCGAAGATACGTCAGGAGTCCGGTATGTCCAAGACAGCGTCCAGACTTTGGACGTTCACCACTCCCTGACGTCCCCCTTACCGTGTGTTCCGCCGTCAGCCCTGCCGGGGCCAGTCCAGGTCGGACTCGGCCGCCGCGGGGGCGGGCGGCTGGTGCTGGCAGTCGCACCAGGAGCCGCCGCGGCACTCCTCGTGACATTTGTCCTTGCAGCTCTCGCAGATCACCCTCCGTATTATCTATGCTGCGCTGGTGAACCTCATGGGTGAACTGCTCGACGACCTGCGCGCCGAGACCGCGTCGCTGGAAACCCTGCTGGAGCCGCTCGATCCAGGCGACTGGGAGCGCGACACGCCCGCCGAAGGGTGGGCCGTACGCGACCAGGTGAGCCATCTGGCCTGGTTCGACGAGGCGGCCCGCACCGCCGTGACCGACCCCGACACCTTCCGCGCGGCCGCCGCGCACTTCACCTCCACCGACGACCTGGCCGCCGAGCTGCGCGGACTCGCCGCCGCGGAGCTGTTCGAGTGGTTCCGCACCGCCCGCGCCCGCAGCGTCAAGGCGTTCGCGGGGCTGTCGGCCCGCGACCGGCTGCCGTGGTACGGGCCCGACATGTCGGCCGCCTCGTTCGTCACCGCCCGGCTGATGGAGACGTGGGCGCACGGCCAGGACGTGGCCGACGCGCTCGGCGTCACCCGGCAGCCCACGGCGCGGCTGCGCCACGTGGCGATGATCGGGTTCCGCGCCATGCCGTACGGTTTCGCCGTACGGAACCTGCCCCTGCCGGACAAGCCGGTACGCGTGGAGCTGACCATGCCCGACGGCGGCCCGTGGACGGCCGGCCCCGACGACGCCCCCGACGTGGTGAGCGGCCCGATGCTGGACTTCTGCCTGCTCGTCACCCAGCGCGTGCACCGCGACGACACCGCGCTGAAGGTCACCGGGGAGACGGCCGGCGCCTGGATGAGGATCGCGCAGGCGTTCGCCGGGCCGCCCGGCAAGGGCCGCCGCCCGGGGAAGGCCGCCGGGTAAGGGTCGCTCAGGGAAAAGCCCAGGGGCATTCCCGATGATCCGGCGGCCAGGACGGTGACATGCTGGGCGCATGCGCACCATCCTGAACGTCATCTGGCTGCTGTTCGCCGGAATCTGGCTGGCCATCGGCTACGCGGTGGCCGGGGTCATCTGCTGTGTCCTGATCATCACGATCCCCTTCGGCATCGCCTCGTTCAGGATCGCGGCGTACGCGCTGTGGCCCTTCGGCCGGACCGTGGAGCGCGACCCGTCCGCGGGCGCGCTGTCCACGATCGGGAACATCATCTGGTTCGTCTTCGCCGGGCTCTGGCTGGCCATCGGGCACGTGGTCACCTCGATCCCGCTGTTCCTGTCGGTCATCGGCATCCCGCTGGGCGTGGCGAACATCAAGCTGATCCCCGTCTCGCTGCTGCCCCTGGGCGCCCGCATCGTCGACAACGACTAGGGTCTCCCGCCCGGCCGGCGGGGGCGCGGTCACGGGCGTACTGCGATTTCAGTAGCCGAAGTGTCAGCAATCGCACGACGACGGGACGGAGGATCGGGGCCAGCCTGGCGGGACATCCCGATCGACGATGCGGAGGCCGTCCCGTGGCTGTGCTCCTCTACCGGCTGGGCCGTCTGGCCTTCCGGCGGCGCTGGTATGTCGTACTGGTGTGGACGGCGCTGCTGGGCGCCCTCGGGCTCGCTTCGGCCGGCGCGGCCGGGCTTCCCGACGACGGCGGGTCCATGCCCGGCATCGAGGCGCAGGCCGCGCTGGACATGACGCGGCAGCGCTTCCCCGGCGTCCCCGGCGAGGCCGCCGGGGCGACGGCGCGAGTCGTCCTCGTCGCCCCCGAGGGTGGCAAG
>NZ_JAHKRL010000117.1 GCF_019396405.1 Nonomuraea rhizosphaerae
CGCCGGGTCGCGCGGTGAAGAGGAAGCATCGCGCGACCCGGGCCCTGGGAACTTGTCCCCGGAGTACGACCCCCCTCGCTACGACCCCGGTATGACCATGCCGGGCCGGGCCTGGGGCGGCTGGGAGGCTCCGCCCCCGCGCGGGGACAGCTGGCGTGAGTTCTTCCGCCAGCGGCCCGCCCAGATCCTCGGCGCCGGACTCATCGGGTTGATCATCGGCGGCGTCCTCGGCGGTGGCAGCGTGGCGCTGGTCGCCGGGCTCAGCCACCGCGGTGAGGACAGGTTCGTCTACTGGGAGCACCGCGGGTTCCCCGACTACCCCGGTTACAACAACTGCCGCGGCCCCTACTGCAACTGGGAGCGGCCGTACGGCGGCATCCCGATGCCCCAGCCGTCGGTGGTGCTGCCCTCCATGGCGCCCGCCTCTCCGGTCCCCACGACCGTGCCGTCGCCCGAGTCGGCCGCGCCGAAGCCCTCGAAGAGCGACTAGCGGTCGAGCACCAGCAGGTCGTGCCGCGCGGCCAGGAAACCGGCGTGGAAGCGGGTGCGGGCGTCCAGGCGCTCGCACAGCTCCTGCACCCGGCGTTGCACCGTGCGCGGGCTGAGGCCGAGCTGCCGCGCGATCGCGTCGTCCTTCATCCCGACCGCCAGCAGCGCGAGCACCTCGGTGTCGCCCGGCTGCGGCCACACCTCCCGCTCCACGCCCACCTCGGGGTCGGCCGACAGCCGTAGCGGCACCGCGGTCTGCCACAGCACCTCGAACAGCCCGATCAGCGCGTCCAGCAGCGCCGACGGGTGCACGACGAGCGCGTTGTCCACAGCTCGGTTGTCGTCGGACACCAGCGGCAGCATGGCCGTGCGCCGGTCGGCCACGGCCAGCTTGAGCGGCACCTGCCCGAGCCTGGCCCGCTCGCCCTCGGCTATCGCGCGGCGCGTGTGCTCCAGCATGGCCGGGTCGTCGAACGCGAGCGGCCCGTAGATGCCCCGGGTGGGCGCGCCGGGCCGGGCCGGGCGCCCGTTCGCGTGGTGCTCGTCGCTGACGTCCACCGCGTACGGCGGATGCACCAGCACGAGCATCTCCTCCTTGGCGCTGCGTTCGAGCTGGATGTAGCGGCGGGCGACGGCGTCGCGGCCCGTCACCACCTCCAGCACCTCCTCCGGGTGCGGGCCCGTGCGGTCGGCCACCTCGGTGGCCAGCAGCGCGGCGGCGGCCCTGCTGTGCGTGATCTCCTCCTGGCGGCGGGCCACGAGCACGTCGATCGCGATGCTCGGCGGTGTGGCGATCAGCCGCAGCGGCCGGCCCGCCACCCGGGAGATCAGGCCGAGGTCCTCCAGCCTGGGCAGCATCCGGCGGATGGCCGCGGCCGACGAGCCCGTCTCGGTGGCCAGCTCGCTCAGCGTCGCGGGGCCGTGGCGCAGCAGCGCCCGATAGGCCGTCTCCTCGGCGACCGACACGCCGAGCCCCTCCAGTAACCGCCGTTGCGCCATAACGCAGCAGCGTAACCCGTTGTCAGGGCGTACGTGCGAGGGGGAAAGGGGATGAGCCCCGGACGTCGGGTGCGGGCGGGGGGACTCGAACCCCCACAGTGTCTCCACCAACAGGACCTAAACCTGCCGCGTATGCCATTTCGCCACGCCCGCGCAGCCCCCGCCGGAGCGGGCTCGATCGCAAGTTTAGCGCCCTGGAAGCGGGGCGGGGGCTGGTCCGCGTCAGGTGCTCACACCGGTGTCCGTGCCACTGGTGAGGCCGCGGCTCAGGCCAGGCCGAGCTTCTTCTTCAGGCTCGCCACGTGGCCGGTGGCCTTCACGTTGTAGAGGGCCTGCTCGATCTTGCCGTCGGCGTCGATGACGAAGGTCGAGCGGATCACCCCGACCATCTCCTTGCCGTACAGCTTCTTGGGGCCGTACGCGCCGTACGCCTTGTGCACGTCGAGCTCGGGATCGGACAGCAGCGGGAAGTTCAGCGAGTCGTGCTCGGCGAACTTGACCAGCTTGGGCGTCTTGTCCTTCGACACGCCGAGCACCACGAATCCCTCGGCGGTGAGCTGGCCGAGGTTGTCGCGGAAGTCGCACGCCTGCTTGGTGCAGCCGGGCGTCAGCGCCGCGGGGTAGAAGTAGAGGATCACCCGCTTGCCCCGGAAGTCGTCCAAGGAGACGGTCGCGCCGTCGGCCGCGGGCAGCGTGAATTCGGGCGCGGCGTCGCCGGGCGCGAGCTTGGTTTCGGTCATGAGGCCCTCCAGAGTTCGTCGAGCAAAACCTATCGGCCCGCCCGCCGTGCCGTGCGGGGCGGCGACCTGACAGACTGATCGCCTGAAGAGCCCGTTCGCGGAGTGGATGCGTACGTGGGCGGCCGAGAGGAGAGCCATGGCTGACACCGATCCCGACGAGCTGGAGCGGCGGATCGCGAAGACGCGCGCGGACCTGGCCGTGACCGTCGACGCCATCGCCGACCGGGTGAGCCCCAAGCGGGTGGCCGAGCGCACGGTCTCGGACGTGAAGTCGCGGGCCGGCCACCTGATGGCCTCGGTCGGCGACGCGCTGGGGGTGACGCCGCGGCCGGCGCAGTTCGGGGACGACCCCGACAGGCTGTGGGACGACGAGCCGCCCAACCTGGCGCCGGTGCTGATCGGGGTGGGCGCGGTGCTGGTGGTGGGCGCCGCGATCGTGCTGTGGCGCCGCCGTCGCCGCCGCTGACCCCTCTCCGGAGGCCCGATTCGGAGGCGCGATTCGGAGGCGCGATTCGGAGGCGCGATTCGGAGGCGCGGCTCAGAGGAACGTGCGGCCCTCGCCCCTGTACGTCGGCGCCGTCCCCACGACGGCGTCGCCCTCGACCAGGTGGAGCGCGGCGAAGCGCTCGCACAGCTCGCCCGCCTTGGCGTGCCTGAACCACACCCGGTCGCCCACCCGCAGGTCCTCGGCGGCTTGGCCGAGCAGCGGCGTCTGCACCTCGCCGGCGCCCTCCTCCCGCGAGTAGCGCAGCCCGGCCGGCAGGTACGGCTGCGGCAGCAGGTGCGTGCCCGGCTTGCCCGAGGCCAGGTAGCCGCCGCCGAGTACGGTCACCGCGTTCGGGGTGGGCCGCCGCACCACCGGCAGCGCGAACAACGCGGCCGGACGCCCGGTGAAGGCCCGGTAGAAGTCGAACAGCCGCGGATGGAAGAACCCCGACCCGGCCGTCACCTCGGTGACCGCCTTTTCCCGCACGGTCCGCTCGATGGAGCCGGTGCCGCCGCCGTTGACGAACTCCAGGTCGCAGACCTGGCGGACGGCGTTCACGATGCGGCCGCGGCGCAGGACCAGCTCGCGGGCCGACAGGCTCTGCATGATCCTGACCGCCCGCGCGTACGCGGCGCTGCCCGGCGGGTCGTCGCCGATGCCTGCGATCTGCCCCTCGTACGCCATCAGCCCCGCCAGCCGGAACCCGGGCCGCTTGGCGATGGCGGCGGCCAGGTCGGCGGCCCGGTCGGCCTGGCGGATGGGCGAGCGCATCGTCCCGGCCTTGAACCTGCCGCCCAGCGCCCAGTACCCGGCGTCCAGGTCCATGGACAGCCGGATCTCGTGCCTCGGGTGGACGTGCGACACGGCGGCCTCGATGTGGTCGAGGTGGTCGGCGGAGTCGACGGTCAGCGCGATCTCCCTGGCCGCGTCCCGGCTGCCCGCCAGCTCGGCCAGGGCGTGGCGGTCGGCCGTCGGGTAGGCCACCAGCACGTCGGTGAAGCCGTTGTCCACCAGCCAGAGCGCCTCCGGCAGCGTGAACGCCATGACGCCGGAGAAGCCGTCCATGGCCAGGATGCGCTCCAGGAGGGGGCGGCTGCGGATCGACTTGCTGGCCACCCGGATGGGTTTGCCCGCCGCCCGGCGTACGAGGTCGGCCGCGTTCGCGCGCATGGCCGCGAGATCGAGGATCGCGAACGGGGGTTCCAGCTCCGCTGTGGCCTTGTCGTAGCGCTGGCGGTCGTTCATATGGGCAGCGTAACGACATATAGGGCAAATGAATATGAGGGCGTTTCACCTTCATTTCCCCGCTCGTAATGATCCCGCAAACCGGCGGCGAGGGCGCGGTACTGCCGGCCGCCGATCCGTGTACCTCTGGCTTGGTGATGACCACGCTCCAGCAGATACTGCCCGGTGCAGGGATCGCCGTACAGGAGACACCGCTGCGCAGGTCGAGCCGCGTGCTCAGACCCGCGCGCACCCCCGCCGGGGCCGTCGTGGCGCTCACGCTGACCGCCGGGCTCGGGCTCGTCGCCGCCGAGATCGTCTCGGCCCTGCTGGGACGGCCGCTCGGCTGGCTGCCCGTGCCGGAGCTGACCTCGCTGGCGGCGCGCCGCACCTGGCAGGACCTGTCGCTGACATGGGCGTTGGTGGGGGGCGCGGGAGTCGCGCTGCTGCTGCTGGCCGTCGTCCCCGGCCGGTCGCGGCTGGTGCCGGTCGAGACCTCGGACCCGCTGATCGTCATCGGCATCACCCGCTCGGGGCTGCGCCGTACGCTGCGGGCCGTCGCCCAGGAGGTCGACGGCGTGGAGCGGGCGCGGGTGCGGCTGCGCCGGCGCAGGATCGAGGTCACCGTGATGACCGGGCCGGAGAGTTCCGGCTCGATGCTCCGGCAGGTCGGCATGGCCGTGGGCGACCGCCTGGCCAGTGTCGGCACGCTCGCCGCCGCCGAGGTCGTCGTCCGCCTCCGCCGCCGGGGCCTGTGATGCGGCAGTACGCGGGCTGCCAGGTCCGGGAGGCGCGGTGATGCGGCAGTACGCGGGCAACCGGATCGGGCTGGCCGTGGTCGGCGGGTTGCTGCTGGCCCTGGCCGGCTACGGCTGGCTGCGCGCCGAGGACAAGCTGCCCGGCCTGTCGCCGCGCGCCAAGGTCCTGCCGGACCGCACCGCCGCGGCCGTCGCCGACCAGCCGTGGGCCCTGTGGCTGGTCGCCCTGGTCCTGCTGGTCCTCGCCCTGATCACGCTGCGCTGGCTGCTGCTCTGCCTGGGCTGGGGCCGGCGCGGCTCCCGTACCGGCACCGGGACCGCCATGCTGTGCATCGGCCTGAAGGACGTGCAGGGCCTGAGCCGGGTGAGCGCCCGCGTGGTCGGCGACGCCGCCCGCCTGCGCATCACCCTCAACTGCCCCGCCTCGGCCGACGTCGGCTCGGTGGTGGCCAAGCTGGACCGCGAGGTGGTGGGCCGCATCCGCCGCGAGGTGCGCGACGACGAGGTGGGCACGGTCGTCCGCGTCCACGTCCGTCGTTGACCACCCACTGCCCGGCCCCAAGACTCGGAGCGGCTTCAGGACAGGAACGCGCGCAGCAGCGCCGCGGTGCCCTCCAGGTGCTCGGCGACCGCGCGGCGGGCGCGCTCGGGGTCGCCGGACAGGATGGCGGCCACGATGGCCTGGTGCTGCAGGGCCGAGTGGGACAGGTTCACCTGGAGCATGGGGATGGCGTTGAGCAGGTCGCTGACCCGCAGGCGGGCGTCGGCGCAGGCCGTGGCCAGCAGGGAGGAGCCGGTGAGCTCGGCGATCGACAGGTGGAAGGCCGTGTCCAGGCGGCGGTAGTCGTCCAGGCCGGCCGCGTTGAGCTCGGTCAGGCGGCGGCGCAGCAGGGCGCGCTGGTCGTCGGTGAGGGGCGTGCGGGCCAGGACCTCGGCGGCGCCGCACTCCACGGCCATGCGGAAGGTCAGGGCGTCGGACAGGTCCGCGGTGCCCATGTCGGCGACCATCTTGCGCAGGTCGGCGGCGCCGGGCTCGGGCGGGGTGTAGGTGACGAAGGCGCCGCCGTAGCGGCCTCGCCGTACGTCGAGATAACCCGCGTCCTGGAGGGCGCGGATGGCCTCGCGCAGGGTCACCCTGCTGATGCCGAGCTGGACGGCCAGCTCGCGCTCCGGAGGGAGCTTGCCGCCCGGCGCGACCACGCCGAGCTTGATCGCCTGGAGCAGTCGTTCCACCGTCTCCTCGAAGGCGTTGCCGGCCCTGACCGGCCGCAACACCGTCATCAAGCGCGCAGACTCGTCCAACATGTCCTCAGGTCTTGACAAGCGATCCCAGGATGCACCTCAATGGTCTGACACTAGCCCAATTAACGGGGAAGTGAGCGCATTCACGTGAGCGAGCGAACCGGACTGCTGTCCGTGGACGAGTTGCGCGGCGAGGTGAGCGCGGGGCGCATCGACACCGTGCTGCTCGCGATCGCCGACATGCAGGGCAGGCTGCAGGGCAAGCGGCTGTCGGCGCGATATTTCCTGGAAGAGGTGCTGGGGCACGGCTCCGAGGGGTGCAACTACCTGCTCGCCGTGGACGTCGACATGAACACCGTCGGCGGGTACGCGATGTCGTCGTGGGAGCGCGGGTACGGCGACTTCGTGATGAAGCCGGACCTGGCCACGTTGCGGCGCGTGCCGTGGCAGGAGGGCACCGCCATGCTCATGGCGGACCTCGCGTGGGAGTCCGGCGACGACGTGACCGCCTCGCCGCGGCAGATCCTGCGCAGGCAGCTCGGCCGGCTGGCCGAGCGCGGGCTGGCCGCGTACGTGGGGACCGAGCTGGAGTTCTGCGTCTACGACGACAGCTACGAGGACGCGTGGAAGCGGGCGTACAGGGATATGTCGCCCGCCAATCTCTACAACGTCGACTACTCGCTGCTGGGCACCGCGCGCATCGAGCCGCTGCTGCGCCGGATCAGGCGGGACATGGAGGGCGCCGGCCTGTACGTCGAGTCCGCCAAGGGCGAGTGCAACCTGGGCCAGCACGAGATCGCCTTCCGCTACGACGAGGCGCTGCGGACCTGCGACAACCACTCCATCTACAAGAACGGCGCCAAGGAGATCGCCGCCCAGGAGGGCCGCTCGATCACCTTCATGGCCAAGCCGAACCAGCGTGAGGGCAACTCCTGCCACATCCACATCTCGCTGCGCGCCGACGGCCGGCCGGTCATGGCCGGTGAGGGGCGGCACGGGCTGTCGAAACTGGGCGAGCACTTCATCGCCGGGCAGCTCGCCTGCCTGCGCGACCTCACGCTGCTGCTCGCCCCGAACATCAACTCCTACAAGCGCTACGTCCCCGGCAGCTTCGCCCCCACGGCCGTCAAGTGGGGCGTGGACAACCGCACCTGCGCGCTCCGGCTGGTCGGCCACGGCCCCTCCCTGCGGGTGGAGAACCGGGTACCCGGCGGCGACGTCAACCCCTACCTCGCCGTGTCGGCGCTGGTCGCGGCCGGGTTGCACGGCATCGACAACGAGCTGCCGCTGGAGGAGGCGTTCGGCGGCAACGCCTACGACTCCGGCGCCGAGACCGTGCCGCACACGCTGCGCGACGCGCTGGCGCTGTTCGAGGGGTCGAAGCTGGCGCGGGAGACGTTCGGCGAGGACGTCGTGGCGCACTACGCGAACAACGCCCGGGTCGAGCTGGCCGCCTTCGACGCGGCGGTGACGGACTGGGAGCTGTTCCGCGGCTTCGAGCGGATGTGAGCGGAGTGCTGATCGGAGTGCCGAGCGAAGTGCCGGGGGAGTGCCGAGCGAAGTGAGCGCCATGCTGATCGATGTGGGTGGCACGTGCTGATCGTCAACCCGGCGACCGAGGAGGTCGTCGCCGACGTCGAGCTGGCCGACGCGGCCGAGGCCGACCGCGCCGTGGAGCGTGCCAGGCGGGCCTACCCGGCCTGGCGGGACGTGGCGCCGGGCGACCGCGCGCGGCTGCTGCGCCGCTTCGCCGACCTCGTCGACGAGCACCGCGACGAGCTGGCCCGGCTGGAGCTGACCAACGCCGGGCACCCCATCGGCAACGCCCGCTGGGAGGCCGCGGCCGTACGCGACGTCCTGCACTTCTACGCCGGCGCGCCCGAGCGCAACCACGGCAAGCAGATCCCGGTGCCGGGCGGCGTGGACATCACGTTCCAGGAGCCGCTGGGCGTCGTGGCGGTGATCGTCCCGTGGAACTTCCCGATGCTGATCACGAGCTGGGGCGTCGCGCCGGCGCTCGCGGCGGGCAACACGGTGATCGTCAAGCCCGCCGAGTGGACCCCGCTGACCGCGATGAGGCTGGCCGAGCTGGCCCTCGCCGCGGGCCTCCCCGAGGGGGTGCTCCAGGTGCTGCCTGGAGCAGGGGAGGTCGCGGGGGCCCGCCTGGTCGAGCACCCGCGGGTGGCCAAGATCGTGTTCACCGGCTCGACCGAGGTGGGCAAGGAGATCGCCGCCAAGGCGGCGGCCCACGTCAAGCGCCTCACCCTGGAGCTGGGCGGCAAGTCAGCAAATATCATCTTCGCCGACGCCGACCTGGAGAAGGCCGCCGCCGCCGCGCCCTACGCCGTCTTCGACAACTCGGGCCAGGACTGCTGCGCCCGGTCACGGGTGCTGGTCCAGGCGCGGGCGTACGAGGAGTTCATGGACCGGCTGGCCGCGGCGGTGCGGAACGTCAAGGTCGGCGACCCGCTCGACGAGGGCACCGAGATGGGGCCGCTGATCAGCGCCGAGCACCTGGAACGGGTGCGCGGCTTCGTTCAGGGCGCCCCGTACCTGCAAGGGGACTGCCCGCAGGGCAAGGGGTTCTGGTTCCCGCCGACCGTGCTGACGCCGGAACTCACCGACCGGGCCTTCACCGAGGAGATCTTCGGCCCGGTGGTGTCGGTGGTGCCGTTCGCGGACGAGGCGGAGGCCGTGCGGATCGCCAACGACACGCCGTACGGGCTGAGCGGCTCGATCTGGACCCGCGACGTCGGCAGGGCGCTGCGCGTGGCGCGGGCGGTCGAGGCGGGCGCGCTGTCGGTCAACTCCAACTCGTCGGTACGCCACTGGACCCCGTTCGGCGGCTTCAAGGAGTCCGGCCTCGGCCGGGAGCTGGGCCCGGACGCCCTGGCGGCGTTCACCGAGACCAAGAACGTCTTCATCTCATCGGATTGACATCCTCCATCCGCTCAAGGCGGGTGGATTCCAACAGCAACTACCTGACGAGCAGGAGGTCGCGTTGAGGTTCGCGGTTCGTCGGCCTGCCCAACGGCGAGCCTCCCCGCGCAGACACGACATGCCCTGCCGCGTGTGCGATGTTTCTGGCCGCGTTCACGTCAGCGTTACCGGCGAAGCCGCAGGATCGGCAGGCGTAGGCCGCTTGGCTCTCGCGCGCCCTCGCCTCCACGATCCCGCACGCCGAGCACCGCTGGCTCGTGTACGCCGGATTGACCCGGACAACCCGTCCGACGGCTTTGTGCTCCAGCCTCTCGACCAGCAACCCCCACCCGTTGGCCAGGATGCCCCGATTCAGGCCGGCTTTCTGCCGCACGTTCCGGCCCGGCTCGGTCAGCGTGCCCCTGGCCGACCGCGTCATGCCGGTGATCTTGAGGTCTTCGACCGCGATCACGTCGAATCCCCTGGCCAGATGGGTACTGGTCTTCTCCACCCAGTCCTTGCGGCGGTCCGTCTCGCGGGCCCTCAGCCGGGCGATCGCGACCTTGGTCCGGCCACGGCGGATGGACCCGCGCCCGGCCCGGGCCAGTCTGCGCGACAGCAGCCGCAACCGCTGTCGTTCGCCGTCGCGCAGCACGGGCACGGACAGCAGTTCGCCGGTGGACAGGGCCGCGCTGACGACAACACCTCGATCCACGCCGACCACCCGGCCGGTGCCGGGAGCCGGGATGGGGCTGGGGATGGCGGCGAAGGCCACGTGCCACCGCCCGGCCCGATCCTGGGTCACCCGGTAGGATTTCGCCCCCTCGGGGACGGCCCTCGACCAGCGAAAGCGCACCCAGCCCCCTTCCGGCACCCGCACCTCGCCCACATGGCGCGACAGCCGTCGCACGTCACCTGCCCTCACCGCGACGATCCGGAAACCCTCGTTCCGGCCACGGGTGCGCCACCTCGGCCGACGATGGGTTCGCGCGAAGAATCCGGCCATGGCCTGGGCGAAATCCTTGAGCGCCTGCTGCTGGACGATGATCGACCCGGCTCGCAGCCAGGCGAACTCGGCGCGCGCTTCGGTCAGTTGGCGGCACTGCTCGGCGAACCCCGGCGCGTTGGCACGCCCCGGTCGCCAGTGCACCTGCTGCTCCAGGGCCAGATTCCAAACAAACCGTGCGTGTCCGCAATGCTCCAGCAGCGCTGTCTCCTGAGCAGTGGTGGGCTGGAGACGGAAGCGGGACACACGGATCAAGCTATCGACCGTCACTGACAGAACTGGAGAAAAACATGGCCGGCCAGTCCGAATGTTCGTCACTTCCCGGAACTGAAGAGCTGCGCCTCCACCCTGTAGGTGCCGAGTGACACATGTGCAGCGTTTGCAGGACCGCGTCGCGGTGATCACCGGGGCGGGCGGCGGGATCGGGCTGGCGACCGCGCGCAGGTTCGCCGAGGAGGGCGCCAGGGTCGTCTGCGCCGACGTGGACGAGGAGGCGGGCAAGCGGGCCGGCGCCGAGGTCGGCGGGCTGTTCGTCAAGGCCGACGTGACCAGCGACGAGGACGTCGTCCGCATGTACGCGACGGCGTTCGAC
>NZ_JAHKRL010000118.1 GCF_019396405.1 Nonomuraea rhizosphaerae
ACCGCAGTGACGTCCCGTCTGCTGACCCCCGCCCGCCTGGGCCCCCTCCACCTCCCGAACCGCCTGGTGATGGCCCCCATGACCCGCACCCGGGCCGCTGCGGACGGCGTCCCCGGCCCCCTGATGGCCACGTACTACGCGCAACGCGCCTCCGCAGGCTTGATCATCGCCGAGGCCACCACCCCGAACCCGGTCGGCCAGACCTACCCCAACGTCCCCGCCATCCACGCCCGGAAGCACGTGGACGGATGGCGGCAGGTCACGGACGCGGTGCGGGCGGCGGGCGGCCGCATGTTCCTGCAGTTGCAGCACGGCGGCCGGATCGGGCACCCCGACAACAGCGGCGGGCTGTGGCCGATCGCCCCCTCGCCCGTCCCGCTCCCGGACACGATCTTCACCCCGGACGGCCACCGCCCCGCCGTCGTGCCGCGCGAGATGACCGCCGCCGAGATCGGCTCCACCGTGGCCGACTTCGCCACCGCCGCCCGCAACGCGATCGACGCGGGCTTCGAGGGGGTGGAGGTGCACGGCGCCAACGGCTACCTCATCCACCAGTTCCTGGCGGGGGGCACGAACCGGCGCGCCGACGCCTACGGCGGCTCGGTGGACAACCGTCTCCGCTTCGCGCTGGAGGTCGTCCACGCCGTCGCCGACGCCGTCGGCCCCTCCCGCGTGGGCCTGCGCGTCTCGCCCGGCAACACCACCAACGGCATGCGGGAGGACGACGCCGAGAGCCTCTACCCGGCGCTCGTCGCCGCCCTGGCGGACACCGGGCTGGCCTACCTGCACGTCGTCTTCGCCGACCCTGAGCAGCCCCTCTTCCGCAAGATCCGCGACGCCTGGACCTCGACGCTGATCGCCAACCCGATGCTGCCCTGGCCAGGGCCGTTCCCGGCGGACGGCGGCAGGCAGGAGGGGGAGCGGCTGCTCGACGCGGGGGCGGACCTGGTGGCGCTCGGCCGCGCCTTCCTGGCCAACCCCGACCTGGTCGCCCGCGTACGGACCGGCGCGCCGCTCAACCCGCTGCGCGACCGGCACCTGATGTACGTGGGCGGCGAGACCGGCTACACCGACTACCCGCTCAGCGGCTCGCCCGTACGCTGAACCGCACCTTGTCCCCCGGCCGGAGCTGGGCCGCGACCGGCAGGTCGGCCGCCCGCACCACCCCGATCACCGGGTAGCCCCCGGTCGGCGGATGGTCGGCGAGGAACACGATCGGCTGCCCGCTGGGCGGCACCTGGACCGCCCCCGTCACCATCCCCTCGCTGGGCAGCTCCCCCTCACGGGCCCGCGAGAGCTCCCGGCCGCGCAGCCGGACGCCGACGCGGTTGCTGTCCTGGCTCACCGCGTACGGCTCCGCGCACAGCTCGGCGAGCGCCTCCGGGACGAACCAGTCGTCGCGCGGCCCGGGCACGATCCGCAGCACGGCGTCCCGCGGCGACCGGGGCGGCGCGAGGTCCACCGAGATCTCCGCCAGCCCTCCGGCCGTCCCCACGGGCAGCACGGCGCCCTGGCGCAGCGGCGCGGGCCCCAGCCCCGACAGCGAGTCCGTGGAGCGGCTGCCCAGCACCGGCTCCACCGCGATCCCGCCCCGGACGGCCAGATAGGTGCGCAACCCCCACGAAGGCGCCCCGAACCGCAGCTCGGCCCCCGCGGCCACCCAGAACGGCACCCCGTTCCCCACCCGCCCGTCCGCCACCGGGCCGGGGGAGCGGACGGTCAGCGGGCAGGGCGCCCCGGTCACGGCGACCCAGGCGCCCGCCCGGAAGGCCAGCCGCGCCCCGCCGTACGTCAGCTCGATCCCCGCCGCCGCCTCGGGGTTGCCGACCAGCCGGTTGGCCAGGCACAGGCTCGCCTCGTCGGCCGCGCCGGACGAGGGCACCCCCAGATGGGCGTACCCGTGCCGGCCCAGGTCCTGGACGGTCGCGTACGGGCCGGGCGCGCGCACCTCGATCATGGCGCGCTCACATCCGCTCGAAACGGACGCGCGTCCCGGGCCGGAACAGCGACGGCGGGTCGGCCGCCACGTCCCAGATCCTCAGCGGCGTGCGCCCCAGCAGCCGCCAGCCGCCGGGCGAGGCCGTGGGGTAGACGGCGGAGTGCTGCCCGGCGATCGCCACCGAGCCGGCGGGCACGGACGTGCGCGGCGTGGCCAGGCGCGGCACGTGCAGCGCGGGATCGAGCCCGGTCAGGTACGCGAACCCCGGCGCGAACCCCAGCCAGCCCACCACCAGCTCCCGCCCGGCGTGCCTGGCGACCACCTCCTCCACCGGCAGCCCGGCCAGCTCGGCGACCGACTCCAGGTCCTCGCCGTCGTAGGTGACGGGGACGGTGACCGGCTCAGCCTCGGCGCTCGCCGCAGGACCCTCCGCCGGCGCCCTCAGCGCCTCGCTCAGCAGCTCCTCCAGCCGCACCCGCAACACCCCTTGGTCCACCCCGGGCGCGACCACCAGGACCGTCTCAGGGCCCGGGACGACGTCCACCACCCCGGCGGGCCGCCGGGCGCGCAGCAGCGCGTCCAGCCGGTGCGACACCGGCAGCGCTCCCGTCTCGACCAGCAGCCCGTGCTCGCCGGCCGCCCGGACCCCGCTCACCACCGGACTCCCGCTCACGCGAAGGCCTGCAGGACCACTCCGGCCTCCAGCAGCCCGTCACGCACGGCCTGCGCCAGCCGCACCGCCCCGGGCGTGTCCCCGTGCACGCAGATCGACCGCGCCGGCACCGGGACCGGCTGCCCGTCCACGGCCGTCACGCTCCCGTCCACGGCCATCCGCACGGCCCGCGCGGACACCGCGGTCACGTCGTGGATCACCGCCCCGGGCTCGCGCCGCGACACCAGCATCCCCTCGGGCGTGTACGCGCGGTCGGCGAACGCCTCGGCGATCGTCGGCACGCCCTCGGCGGCGGCCACCGCGTGCACCGCGGAGCCGGGCAGCGTCAGGATCGGCAGCGTCGTGTCGTAGTCGGCCACCGCCTCGACCACGGCCTCCGCCTGCGCCGGGTCGCGGCAGATGCGGTTGTAGAGCGCGCCGTGCGGCTTGACGTAGGAGACCCGGCCGCCCATCGCCCGCGCGATGCCGTCCACGGCGGCGAGCTGGTAGAGGACCTCGGCGCACAGCTCCTCCGGCTCGACGTCCATCTCCCTGCGCCCGAAGTGGGCCAGGTCGCGGTAGGAGACCTGCGCCCCGATGGCGACGCCCCGGTCGACGGCCGCCGCGCAGGTGCGCCTGATCGTGACGGGGTCGCCGGCGTGGAAGCCGCAGGCGACGTTCGCGCTCGTGACGATGTCGAGCAGCGCCAGGTCGTCGCCGAGCCGCCAGACGCCGAAGCCCTCGCCCAGATCCGCGTTGAGGTCGATCACCATGCCCCCATCATGGCGGCAACGGCTACCTCGGCGCGACGAACAGCGTCTGAGCCGCCGCCCCCACCTCTCCGTCCTGGTCGAACAGCGTCGAACGGGTCAGCCCGCGCCCCGACGGCCCGATCACGGTCGAGGAGTCCATGCCGATCCACTCCCCGGACGGCGCCCTGAACAGCGAGATCGACAGGTCCACGTTCACGAACAGGTAGGCCTCGTGGTCGACGGCGAAGCTGATGCCGTTGCCGCTGTCGGCGAACAGCGCCAGCCGTTCGAGCGGCGTGATCTCCTCGCCCTCCACCAGCGGCACCGTGACCCGGCCCCACGCCGTGGCGGGACCCGCCTTCAGCGGGCCCCCGGCGGAGAAGCGCCAGTCCACGGCGCGGCCGTAGCCGAAGCCGGCGCTCAGCCAGGTGTCGCGGTCGCGTTCCAGCGTCTCGGGAGGCGGCGCGAGCGGGCCCGAGGCCGCCGTGGCGGGCGTGTCGGCCGTACGGACGCGCCACGCGGTGGCCCTGACGTACTCGCGGCCGCCGGAGGTGACGTGGGCCGACAGGCACTGCACCCGCTTGCCGCCGCGCAGCAGCTCGGTGCGCACCTCCAGCTCGCCCACCGGCACGGGCGCGAACACGTCCAGGGACAGCTTGGACAGCTCCATCCCCGGCCGGGTCCCGAACTCGTGCACGAGCAGGGCGGTGACCGGCCCCAGGTGCTGCGACTCCGGGTCCCACGGACCCTGGGTGTGCTCGGAGGCCGCGTAACGCGTCCTGGCCAGTTGTGTGTACATGGCTGTGCTCATCGGATGCCCATCAGATCTCGTCCGGGATGTCGGCGATGTCGTCAAGGGCCGAGGCGAGTTCCTCGGGGTCGCCGCCGATGCGCTCGGCGATCTCGATGAGCACGTGCAGCACGTCGTGGCGGTCGTGACCGAGGTCGAGCAGCCGCTGCGCGGCCTCCCAGAGCTGCGGCGGGTCGCCGTCCCACAGGCGGCCGGCGATCTCCTCGTGCCAGGCCAGGTGCTCCTCGTCGATCGCGCCGACGTGATCGATCTCCAGCAGCGTGCGCCGGTCGGCCTCGTCGGCCGGGTTGAGGGCGTCCAGGTCGACGCCGTTGTGCACCCCTTGCAGGAACGGGAACGCGAAGGCCCGCCTGGCCAGCGCCGACAGGTCGCCGTCCGGCAGCAGCCGCTCCAGCAGCGGCCGGTCCAGACCGAACGAGGTCGGGTCCCGGTAGGCCTCGGGGAACTTGCCGATCGCCTCCCACACCGCGTCCAGCGTCGCCTTCAGCCCCGTCTCGGGCAGGCCGGTACGGCGGGCGGCGAACCGTACCCAGGCCGACAGCACGTGCGGCATGGCCTCCTGCTCGGCCACGCTCAGCATCACCTTGCGCGGCAGCCAGTCGAGCAGGAACGTCTCGCACTTGGTCGGGCTGACCCGCAGCGGCCGGTTGAAGTCCTGGTCGCAGCCGTAGTCGATGATGTGGTCGGCGCACCGCGAGGCCGCCGACGGGTCCGACAGGTGCTCGGCCGCGTCCGAGGCGAGGAACTCCGCGGCCAGCATCGCCCGCCGCTCGCGGCTGTAGGGGGCCTCGATGTGCAGCGGGGCGGGCCGCTTGCGGCCGGGCGGCAGCGCCTTGAGCCGGGCGCGGGCGAAGGCGTGGAAGGCGCCGTAGCTGTCGCTGACCGGAGGCGGGTTCTTCGGCTCCCTGGTGGCCTTCATGGCCGACTCCAGCAGCGCCCTGGCCTGCTGCGGCTCGATCTCCTCGAACAGCAGCATCTGGTTGCCCGCCGCCTCGTCGCGCGCCTTGTCCAGCAACGTGTCGACCTGGGAGGACACCCACGCGTCACGCGCCATGCCGGACATGTTGTGATCGACGACCATGACCAGCGCGTGGCGGTCCTGGTCGGGGCCGACGGACCCGTCCTCGCCCCAGCGGTAGCCGAACGTGCAGATCACCGTGTCTTGGTCGCCGTAGGCGTCGCGGGAGACGTAACAGCCGGTGGGCTTGACCGCGCCGACGCGCTCCGCCCAGCCGGGCCGGGCCACGCCCGACTCCATCATCGCCAGCGCCGCGCCCTCCGCCTTGGCGCCCTGGCGGGCCGTGCCGAGATAGGCCAGGCAGATGAGCAGCGTCAGCGACGCCGGGGTGCCCGCCTTGGCCGCGTAGTCGACGAGCCCCTCGCCGAGCACCTGCTCGACGTCGCCACCCCTGACGCGGCGGCCCCACCAGGCGCCGATCATGTCGGAGACCATCAGCTCCGCGTCAAGGGGGCTGCGCACGGCCAGAAGCTCGCGAGCCGCCTGCACCATCTCCTTGAACACATCGTCTGGCGGGGTGCTCTCCCGGGGATCTCGTCGGTGTCGGCGCACGCCCTCACTCTCTCGCATTCCAGGCCGAAACGGTGCGTAGAACGCGGCCTGGTGACCCCGATGTTATCGGGGAGTCCGGGGCGGTGGTGCTGAGTTCACGATCGCGAGCAGGTGTTCGCGAGCGATGCGTTCGATGACCTCGGGCGTCGCCGTGATGCCGAGGTGCTGCGCGCACGCGCAGACGTCGGCGACGCAACGGTCGATCGTGTCCACGGGCACGGTCAGGAACTCTTCGGCCAGCCTGAGACTGACCGGCTCCCTGAGGAAGCGTGTGGCCAGAGCGAGCATAGGTGTGAGATTCCTCTGGAGGCCCAGGGGCAAACCCCCAGGAATGGATGCAGGGCGACGTGCGCTCCCCATTTCATCTTTTCTCAGGGCAGTGTCAAGCCTCCGCAACGCCTGTGTTCGCTTCTTCGGAACCGCATTCGTGCGAAGCTGTTCCCATGCGCATCCAGCTCGCCCAGCGGACGGAGGCCGACGAACTCCTCGGCCGGAGTCCGCTCGCCCTGCTCGTCGGCATGCTGCTCGATCAGCAGATCCCGATGGAATGGGCGTTCACGGGGCCTCAGACGATCTCCGAACGGCTCGGGCACGACCTGACGGCGGAGGAGATCGCCTCCTTCGACCCGGGCGAGTTCGCCGCGCTGCTCGCCGAGAAGCCGGCCGTCCACCGCTACCCCAAGGCCATGGCCGAGCGGGTCCAGCGGCTGGCCGCCTACCTCGTGGAGCACTATGACGGCAAGCCCGAGAACATCTGGACCGACGCCGCCGACGGCAAAGAGTTGCTCGGCCGTCTCCTGGAGCTTCCGGGGTACGGCAAGCAGAAGGCCCAGATATTTTTGGCATTGCTCGGCAAGCAAATGGAGGTTCAACCGCCAGGATGGCGCGAGGCGGCGGGCCTCTACGGGGAGGAGGGGTCGCTGCGTTCGGTCGCGGACGTGGTCGACGCCGACACGCTGGGGCGCGTTCGGGCCGCCAAGCAGGAGGCCAAGCGCGTGGCCACGGCCAAGTAGCCCGATCTTGCTGCGCGATGTGGAGCGATTTTGACAGGATGCGTTGACCTCAATGACGACCGGGCGGCGACGGGGGCTTCCGTCCGTGCCTGCCCATCGCCGATGATGTACTGCAGAATCCGGTCGCCCGGAGCTGCGCTACGCCGATATACAGTTATGGAGATGTGCCGCGTGGGAGACCCTGGCACGCGACGGAGGTGCCGACCATGAGCGCCGAGACCTCCGTTCCCCGTCCCCGGGAGTCGGATGTGGACATCTCAGCCTGAATCCACGGCGTGAAACTTGAAGCGAGGGCCATGAAATCAAGTGAGGTGCCCCTTGAGCTGGGAGGATGGGAGTTCTTCACGCTTCCAACCGCCAGTTCCAAAGGACACCTCGTAAGT
>NZ_JAHKRL010000119.1 GCF_019396405.1 Nonomuraea rhizosphaerae
CGCACCACCTGGGTGGTGCGGGGCCGCTCGGACTGCTGTGCTACAGGCTAGCTCTGACCGCCGGCGAGCTTCTCGCGCAGAGCCGCGAGAGCCTCGTCGGAGGCGAGAGCGCCGGCCGCCGGAGCGGACGAGGAGCTGCTGGACGGAGCCTGCGTCTCGCCGCTGTAGGACGAGGGAGCGGCCTCGCCCGCCTCGGCCTCAGCCTTGCGGGCCTCCTCGATCTGCTTCTTGTGCGCCTCGAAGCGGGTCTGAGCCTCGGCGTACTGCCGCTCCCACTCCTCGCGCTGCTTGTCGAAGCCCTCGAGCCACTCACCGGTCTCCGAGTCGAAGCCCTCGGGGTAGATGTAGTTGCCCTGGTCGTCGTAGGTGGCCGCCATGCCGTAGAGGGTCGGGTCGAACTCGACCTCGGTGCCGACGCCCTCGTTGGCCTGCTTCAGCGACAGGCTGATGCGGCGACGGTCGAGGTCGATGTCGATGATCTTCACGAAGATCTCGTCGCCGACCTGGACGACCTGCTCCGGGATCTCCACGTGACGCTCGGCCAGCTCGGAGATGTGGACCAGGCCCTCGATGCCCTCCTCGACCCGGACGAACGCGCCGAACGGCACCAGCTTGGTGACGCGGCCCGGAACGACCTGGCCGATCTGGTGGGTGCGGGCGAACTGCTGCCACGGGTCTTCCTGGGTGGCCTTGAGCGACAGGGAGACGCGCTCGCGCTCCATGTCGACGTCGAGGACCTCGACCGTGACCTCCTGGCCGACCTCGACAACCTCGGAGGGGTGGTCGATGTGCTTCCAGGACAGCTCGGACACGTGGACCAGACCGTCGACGCCGCCGAGGTCCACGAACGCGCCGAAGTTGACGATCGAGGAGACGACGCCCTTGCGGACCTGACCCTTCTGGAGGGTGTTGAGGAACGTCTGGCGAACCTCGGACTGCGTCTGCTCGAGCCAGGCGCGGCGGGACAGGACCACGTTGTTGCGGTTCTTGTCCAGCTCGATGATCTTCGCCTCGAGCTCACGGCCGACGTACGGCTGCAGATCGCGGACACGGCGCATCTCGACCAGGGAGGCGGGCAGGAAGCCGCGCAGGCCGATGTCGAGGATGAGACCACCCTTGACGACCTCGATGACGGTGCCGGTGACGATGCCGTCCTCGTCCTTGATCTTCTCGATCGTGCCCCAGGCCCGCTCGTACTGAGCGCGCTTCTTGGACAGGATCAGGCGGCCCTCTTTGTCCTCCTTCTGGAGAACAAGGGCTTCGACGTGCTCCCCGACCTCCACGACGTCCGCCGGATCGACATCGTGCTTGATCGAAAGCTCACGCGAGGGGATGACACCCTCGGTCTTGTAGCCGATATCGAGAAGAACCTCGTCTCGATCGACCTTGACGACGGTGCCCTCGACGATGTCGCCGTCGTTGAAGTACTTGATGGTCTCGTCGATCGCTGCGAGGAAGGCTTCCTCGGACCCGATGTCGTTGACCGCTACCTGCGGGGTGCTCGAGGTGGCCTCAGTGCTGGACGTCATGTGTGGAATTGCTCCGAACGCGGACAGGATGTCGATGTGGCGGATGCGCGGCAGGCCCTCTTCCGCATCAAGCCGAGGAGTTACGACATCGACGTGACCGAGCGCGAGCCCGCTCCGTCTGAGGCGCGCGCGAGCCCACAGCGCAGCGATCAGCATATGAGACCTTCGCCACGGGGTCAATCCAACCGGGGTGTGCGCACCGGTCAGTAGACCACGAGCTGCCCTCTTCGCTTTGGCGTGATATTACCCTGAAGTTCCTTAGGGATGGAGATGTGGTCGGGGTCACCATCAGCCACAAACCGGTCAGCAGGGTGCTTGCGCAGCCACTCAAGCCAGTACTGCGAGCACCACTTGCGACATTCGCCCTTTTTGCCGTTGCTCTGGATGCGCTGGATGGCGACCGGGTCGAATTTTTTCGCGTAGGGCGAAAGTGACGGCTCGGCCCCGGCGAGGAAGACCCCGGCGAACTTGTACGAGGTGCCGTCCCACGAGCCGCTGCGCGCGATCTTGCGCGGGTGCGGCATCGACCCGAACGGCAGCGCCAGCGTGGTGGAGGGACCGGCGCCCAGCTTCTTCAGCAGCCGCTCGGCCCGGACGATCTGCTCCTTGACCCGCTTCTTCGGCAGCGCCGCCAGGCTGGGGTGCGACCACGTGTGGTTGGCCACCTCGAACCCGTGGCCGATCAGCCACTGCACCGCGGCCGCCTGCTCCTCCCGCTTCTGCAGGCCGAACGGGTAGTGGTTGATCCAGAACGTGGCCACCGGCCGGAACTCCGGGTGTTTGCGCGCCACGCCGAGGATCACCCCGACGGCCGTGTCCGGGGCGGGGTTGCCGCTCGCGTCGAGCCTGAAGTGGCTCGGGTGCCCGTCGTCGAAGGTCAGCACGACCGGGGACCTGCCGGCGGGCACCCGGATGTTTCCGGTGACGAAGTCCTTGGCGGTGATCGGCACGTACCCCTGCTCGGCGAGCTTCTCCAGCTCCTTGCGCAGCTGGCTGGGCGTGCGGTCGATGGAGGCGGCCCGCTTCTTGACGATCCGGTGGTACATCAGGACCGGCACCAGGCCGAGTTCGTTGGCCTTGACCTGCTTGGCGAACTCCGGGGTGGAGACCACCCCGGGCGGCTCCGCGAGCGTGGGCACGGGGTCGGGCGCGGCGGTCTGCTGCGTCCCGGCCGGAGCGGTCTGCCGCATCTTGGCCACCGGCGGCGGCTTGGCGACGGGGGTGCCGGACGACGACTGCAGCAGGAGCCCGATGACCGCCACCGTCACCACCACGATGTTCGTGATGCCGATGATCTTCGGGACAGACGCTGACGATCGCACGGAACTCCGGTGCCACTCGGGGGACATCAATCGGGACAACAGCCCCTCAGCGTAGTCCAGAACCCCGTGCCGGCCGCCGTTCACGATGCGCGGGACCACCCCGTCGTACGATCATGGCCTGCCCCGCGGCACGGGGATAAACATCCGGGCCGATCCGGCGCCCGGCCCGGGAGGACCGGCCCGGGCGTCAGTGCCCCGCGTCCTCCCACGTACGGCCGACGCCCACCGAGACCTCCAGCGGGACCCGCAGGTGGTAGGCGGCGTTCATCTGGTCGCGCACGAGCTGCTTGAGCCCCTCCAGCTCGCCCGGCGCCACCTCGAACACCAGCTCGTCGTGGACCTGCAGCAGCATCCGCGAGGCCAGCCCCTCCTCGGCCATCGCCTGGGAGACGTGGAGCATGGCGACCTTGATGATGTCGGCCGCCGAGCCCTGGATGGGCGCGTTGAGCGCCATGCGCTCGGCCATCTCGCGGCGCTGGCGGTTGTCGCTGGTCAGATCGGGCAGGTAGCGGCGGCGGCCCATGATCGTCTCGGTGTAGCCGTCGGTGCGGGCCTGCGCGACGATGGCGTTCAGGAAGTCGCGCACGCCGCCGAACTCGGTGAAGTACTCCTCCTTGAGCGCCCGCGCCTCGGCCACCGGGATGTTGAGCTGCCCGGACAGGCCGAAGTCGGACAGGCCGTAGGCCAGCCCGTAGTTCATCGCCTTGATGCGGGCCCGCAGCTCGCCGTCGATCTGCTCGGGCGGCAGGTCGAAGACGCGGGCGGCGGTGGCCTGGTGGAAGTCGTGGCCCGACTCGAAGGCGGCGATCAGCGACTCGTCACCCGACAGGTGGGCCATGATCCGCAGCTCGATCTGGCTGTAGTCGGCGGTGAGCAGCGTCTCGTAGCCCTCGCCGACGATGAAGCCCTGCCGGATGCGGCGGCCCTCGGTGGTGCGGATCGGGATGTTCTGGAGGTTGGGCTTCTCCGAGGACAGGCGGCCGGTGGCGGCGATGATCTGGTTGAACGTGGTGTGGATGCGCCCGTCGTCGGTGACCTCCTTGATCAGGCCCTCGACGGTGGTACGCAGCTTGGTCTGGTCGCGGTGGCGCAGCATGATCAGCGGCAGCTCGTGCTCGGTCTGCGTGGCCAGCCAGGCGAGCTGGTCGGCGTCGGTGCTGTAGCCGGTCTTGATCTTCTTGGTCTTGGGCAGGTTGAGCTTGGTGAACAGGATCTCCTGCAGCTGCTTGGGCGAGCCGAGGTTGAACTGCTCGCCGACGACCCGGTGCGCCTCCTCGACCGCCTGCTTGACCGCGGCGCCGAACTCGGCCTCCAGGCCGGCGAAGTATTCGCTGTCGACGGCGATGCCGGCCCGCTCGACCTGGGCCAGCACGCTCAGCAGCGGTAGCTCGACGTCGGTCAGCAGCTGGGTGCCGCCGCGCCCGGCCAGGAAGGTCTCCAGCGAGTCGGCCAGCTCGAGCACGGCGTGGGCGCGCAGCGCCAGGTCCTTGGCGGGGGCGTCCTCGTCGTCGCCGAACAGCGCGGCCTGCCCGTCGGACTCCTGCTCGGCCCGCAGGTCGCGGTGCAGGTAGCGCCTGGCCAGGTCCTCCAGCGCGAACGTGCGCTGGCCGGGCATGGCCAGGTAGGCGGCCAGCGCGGTGTCGCAGCTCAGGCCGCGCAGCTCCATGCCCTGCGCCCAGAGCGCCAGGATGGGCCCCTTGGCGTCGTGGACGGCCTTGGGCTTGCCCTCGTCGGCCAGCCAGGCCCGCAGGGCGCCCTCGTCCGCCTCGGTGAGCTTGACGGGGTCGATGTGGGCGGCCGTGCCGTCGGGTGAGGCGATGGCGATGGCGTCGATGCGCCCGGTGCCGCTGCCGTAGGAGCCCTTGAAGGCCAGGCCCGCGCGGCCCTCGGGCAGCGCCGACAGCCAGCCGGGGACGCGGTCGGGGCCGAGGATGACGGTCTCGACCTCGAAGCCCTGCTCGGGCTCCTGCTCGCCGGTGCCGAGCACCTTGAAGACGCGTTCGCGCAGCTCGCCGCGGATCTGCAGCGTGTCGAACAGCTTGTTGACCTCTTCGCGGTCCCAGGCGCCCTGCTTGAGGTCGCCCAGCTCGCCCTCCAGGGGGACGTCGCGCAGCAGCTCGGTCAGCCGCCGGTTCATCAGGACCTGGGCGACGTGCTCGCGCAGCTTGTCGCCGACCTTGCCCTTGACCTCGTCGACCCGGTCGACCAGCGCGGTCAGCGAGCCGAACTCGCGCACCCACTTGGCGGCGGTCTTCTCGCCGACGCTGGGGATGCTGAGCAGGTTGTCGCTGGGGTCGCCGCGCAGCGCGGCGAAGTCGGGGTACTGGACCGGGGTCAGGCCGTACTTCTCCTCGACGGCCTCGGGCGTGAACCTGGTCATGTCGCTGATGCCGCGCCGGGTCATCAGGACGGTGACGCGCTCGCTGACGAGCTGCAGCGCGTCGCGGTCGCCGGTGACGATCAGCACGTTCATGTCGTCGGCCGCGGCGCGGGTGGCGAGCGTGGCGATGAGGTCGTCGGCCTCGAACCCGGCCTTGGACATGCGCGGGACGCGAAGGGTGTCGAGGAGCTCGAAGATCAGCTGCATCTGCCCGCGGAAGTCTTCGGGCGTCTCGCTCCTGTTCGCCTTGTACTCGGCGTACTCCTCGTGCCGGAAGGTCGGCTCGGAGCGGTCGAAGGCCACGGCGATGTGCGACGGCTGCTCGTCGCGCAGGATGTTGGTCAGCATCGAGGTGAACCCGTAGACCGCCTCGGTGTGCTGACCGTCGGTGGTCATGAGGTTGGCGTCCTTGAGCGCGTAGAACGCGCGATAGGCCAGGGAATGCCCGTCGAGCAGCAGCAGGCACGGGCGGCTGGGGGTCACTTCACTCTTCGGCACACAGGCAGCCTAGTCTCCATCTGCGACAGAAAACCTGAGCTCGAACGACTGGAGGACTCCCCTTGACGCAGATGGACCCGGCCGGCCTCGCGGCGGTGGGCGCCATGTTCGACGGCACGCTGCCCGAGCGGATGGGCATCGAGCTCGTCGAGGCCGCCCCGGAGCGGGTGGTCGGCAGGATGCCGGTCGCGGGCAACACCCAGCCGTACGGCCTGCTGCACGGCGGCGCCTCCGCGGTGCTCGCCGAGACGCTGGGCTCGACCGGGGCGGCGCTGCACGCGGGCCCCGGGCGCGTCGCCATGGGCATCGAGATCAACGCCACGCACCACCGCTCGGCCACCTCCGGCCACGTCACGGGCGTGGCGACGCGGCTGCACGGCGGCCGGTCGCTGGCCACGTACGCGATCGAGATCACCGACGACGAGGGGCGGCTGGTGTGCACGTCGCGGCTGACGTGCATGCTCCGCGACGTGCGGCCCGACATGCGGCCCGGCGGGCGACCCGATGGGCGGCCCGGCGGAGGCTGAGCAGTCGTCCGGCGGGGGTGGGCGAACCCGGCGAAGACCGGATGAAGCGGCGCTCGCCCTCCGGATCGCCCAGACGCCACGCGACTTCCCGTCTCCCTTTGCACAGGTGCCCCTGAGGTCGCTACCGTTGTGACAGCAGAGCCCGCGGGGAGGCCGAGTAGATAACGTGTAAGGCCGGGGAAGCCCTACATGGCCCCAAAGGTCTCCCCGCGGGCTCGTTGATCTTTACCATTTCGTTTCCGGCGGATGCCAGGCGTCTTTCGCGATTTAGCCCCTGACCTGCCCTCTTGTTTCCTCACATGAGTGACACGCAGATGTCACTAATTGGTGACGAACGATACTGAACCGGGCGCGGCCGGAATAAGCTCCCGCCACAGCATCCCAGTTGTGCCTGCGATGCGCACGTGTCGAGATGGAGGGGCACAACCCCGCCTTGACCTATAGGGAGCACCATTGCGCAGAGCCGTGATCGCGTTCACGGCCTTCCTGGGTGGACTCATCTTCCTGCTCGCGGTGCCCGCCCAGGCGGCGGCGCCGGACCAGGGCCTGAGAGGATCACTCAAACTCCAAGGCCAACCAGTGAACGGCGTGAAAATCGTCGTGACCACCGAAAGCGGACAACCCGTCAAGGAGGTCACCAGTAACGCTCAGGGCACGTGGGAAGTCCCGATCACTGATACGGGAAAATACAAGGTAACACTGGACGTCAAGACCCTTCCGCCGAATGCGGAGATCCGCGGCGGTAACGCCGTGCGGACGCCGACGGTCTTCTCGGGCAACATGTCCACGGTCCTGTTCGCGCTGCAGCCCAAGGGCGGCGGCGGTGCCGCCGCCGATACGGGGACCAGCTCGTTCTGGACCCAGGCGGCACAGCTCACCTTCGAGGGGATCAACCTCGGTCTGATCATCGCGCTGGCCGCGCTCGGCCTGTCCCTGATCTACGGCACCACCGGGCTGACCAACTTCGCCCACGGTGAGCTGGTCACGCTGGGCGCGCTGCTGGCGTACCTGTTCAACGTGACGTTCGGGCTGCACCTGATCCCCGCGGCGATCATCGCGGTGATCGTCGGAGGAATGCTCGGCTACTTGCAGGACCGGTTGTTCTGGGGACAGCTGCGCAGGCGCGGCACCGGCACGATCGCCATGATGATCATCTCGATCGGCGTGGCGCTCTTCCTGCGCTACGTGTTCCTGATCTTCTTCGGCGGACAGACCGAGTCGTTCTCCCAGTACACGGCGCAGCCGGGGGTCCAGATCGGCCCGATCTCCGCCGCCCCGAAGAACTTCGTGGCCATGGGCATCGAGCTGGCGGTCCTCATCATCGTCGGCATCGCGCTGCTGCGCACCCGTACGGGCAAGGCCGCCCGCGCGGTGGCCGACAACCCGGCGCTGGCCGCCTCGTCCGGCATCAACGTCGACCGGGTGATCCGCATCATCTGGACGACGGGCGGCGCCATCGCCGCGCTGGCCGGCGTCATGCTCGGCCTGTCGCAGAACCTGAAGTACACGATGGGCCAGGACATCCTGCTGCTCATCTTCGCCGGCGTCACGCTCGGCGGGCTCGGCACGGCGTTCGGCGCGCTGGTCGGCTCGCTGGTGGTGGGCCTGTTCATCCAGGTCTCCACGCTGTGGGTGCCGCCGGAGCTCAAGAGCCTCGGCGCGCTGGCCGTACTGATCATCGTGCTCCTCGTCCGGCCGCAGGGAATCCTGGGCCGTCGTGAGCGGATCGGCTGACGGGGGGAGATCACATGGACTGGATCACGATCATCAGCACCACCGTCAAGGCCGCCATCGGCGTCGAGACGGTCCTGTACGCGCTCGCCGCGATCGGCATCAACATCCACTTCGGCTACACGGGCCTGCTCAACTTCGGGCAGGCGGCGTTCATGGGCGTCGCCGGCTACGGCCTGGCCGTCACGGTCGCGGTCATGGGCCTGCCGTTCTGGCTCGGCATCATCGTCGGCCTGGCCGCCGCGGTGGTCCTGGCCATCGTGCTGGGCATCCCGACGCTGCGCCTGCGGGCCGACTACCTGGCCATCGTCACCATCGCCGCGGCGGAGATCGTCAGGCTCATCTTCCGCTCGGTGGCCTTCAAGGACATCTTCGGCGGTTCCGACGGCCAGCGCGGCTTCTCCGACGGCTTCTACGCGCTCAACCCCTTCCCGGAGGGCACGTACGGCATCGGCTGGTTCAGCTTCAACCACCGGCTGCTGTGGGTCCTGCTCGTCGGCTGGATCCTGGTCGGCATCTCGTGCGGCATCGTCTACCTGCTCATGAAGAGCCCGTGGGGCCGCGTCCTGAAGGCCATCCGCGAGGACGAGGACGCCGTGCGCAGCCTCGGCAAGAACGTGTTCTCGTACAAGATGCAGTCGCTCATCCTCGGCGGCGTCATCGGCTGCCTGGGCGGCTTCGTGTACGGGCTGGCGTTCGCCTCGGTGCAGCCGGACATCTTCGGCACCGAGACGACCTTCTTCGCCTACACGATCGTCATCCTCGGCGGCGCGGCCCGCGTGTTCGGCCCCGTCGTCGGCTCGATGATCTTCTGGGTGCTGCTCGTCCTCGTCAACGGACTGCTCAGCGGCGCGGTCGAGAGCGGGATCATCACGTTCATGAGCCCCGTCCAGGTGGGCCCTGTCCGCTTCATCCTGGTGGGTCTCGGCCTGATCCTCTTGCTCGTCTACCGACCACAGGGCATCTTCGGTGATAAGAGGGAGATAGCAATCGATGCGCGCTGAAACCACCACCGAACGCAAGGCGGCAGCCCTGGCCGCCTTCAAGGACCTCGCCCGCGACCCGGGCGTGCCCAAGCCCGACCCCATCCTGGTGGTCGACAACGTCGTGCGACGCTTCGGCGGCCTGACCGCCGTCGAGGTCGAGCACGTCGAGATCCAGCGCGGTTCCATCACCGCGCTCATCGGTCCCAACGGCGCCGGCAAGACCACGTTCTTCAACCAGCTCACCGGCTTCGACACCGCCGACGGCGGGACGTGGGCGTTCAACGGCAACAGGATGACCGGCGTGCCCGCCCACCGGGTGGCCCGCGCCGGGATGGTCCGCACGTTCCAGCTCACCAAGGCCCTGTCCAGGCTGACCGTGATGGAGAACATGCGGCTCGGGGCCCAGCAGCAGCGCGGCGAGAACTTCTGGCGGGCGCTGATCCCCAGCTCCTGGCGCGGCCAGGAGGACGCCATCACCGAGCAGGCCGAGGAACTGCTGGCCCGCTTCAAGCTCGACACCAAGCGCGAGGACTTCGCCGGGTCGCTGTCCGGCGGCCAGCGCAAGCTGCTGGAGATGGCCCGCGCGCTGATGGTCAAGCCCGAGCTGGTCATGCTCGACGAGCCGATGGCGGGCGTCAACCCGGCGCTCACCCAGTCGCTGCTCGGGCACGTCAAGGACCTGCGCGAGCAGGGCATGACCGTGCTGTTCGTCGAGCACGACATGGACATGGTGCGCGACATCAGCGACTGGGTCATCGTCATGGCCCAGGGCGCCATCATCGCCGAGGGTCCCCCGGACACGATCATGTCCGACGCCCGTGTCATCGACGCCTACCTGGGCGCCCACCACGACGCCCCCCTGTCGGACAAGGAGCTAGAGGAGCAGTTGCACGAGGCCGAGGAGGCTCTGGAAGCCGAGATCGAAGAGGAGACGCAGAAGTGAACGCCGTCCCCGAGTCGCAGGCCGCCGTCACGGATCGCAGCGACCACCTCAAGGGCGCCGAGAGCGCCGTGCTGCGCTGCGACGAGCTGATCGCCGGCTACCTGCCGGGCGTCAACATCCTCAACGGCTCCGACCTGTACGTCGGCGACGGTGAGCTGATCGGCATCATCGGTCCCAACGGCGCCGGGAAGTCGACGCTGCTCAAGGCCATGTTCGGGCTGGTCAACATCCGCAGCGGGACGGTCACGCTGAAGGGTGAGGACATCACGAACATGAAGGCGCACTCGCTGGTCGCGCGTGGCGTCGGGTACGTCCCGCAGACCAACAACGTCTTCCCCAGCCTCACCATCGAGGAGAACCTGGAGATGGGCGCCTTCCAGGTGCCGTCCAAGTTCAGGGAGCGCTTCGAGTTCGTCTCCGAGCTGTTCCCGGCCCTCAAGGAGCGGCGCAAGCAGCGGGCCGGCTCGCTGTCGGGCGGCGAGCGGCAGATGGTGGCGATGGCGCGGGCGCTCATGACCGAGCCGTCGGTGCTGCTGCTGGACGAGCCGTCGGCGGGCCTGTCGCCCAAGCTGCAGGACCTGGTGTTCATCCAGGCCCAGCAGATCAACAAGGCGGGCGTGACGGTCATCATGGTCGAGCAGAACGCCAGGCGCTGCCTGCAGATCTGCCACCGCGGCTACGTCCTGGACCAGGGCCGTAACGCCTACACGGGCACCGGCCGGCAGCTGGCCAACGACCCGAAGGTGATCGAGCTCTACCTCGGCACCCTGGCCAAGGCGTAAAAGATCGCGGAACGGCCAAGGGGCTCCCCATGAGCCCCTTGGCCGTTCTTTAATGAGCGCTGTGAGAC
>NZ_JAHKRL010000120.1 GCF_019396405.1 Nonomuraea rhizosphaerae
GGATGTCCTGGCCGGCGGGACCCTCGACACGCGCGAGCCCCCCGGCCTGTAGCGCCGGGGGGCTCGCGCGGGTCTTGCTCTAGTTGGCGTTGAGCTTGCGCTGGACGTCGATGAGGATGTGCATCATCGCCGCCTGTGTCGACTTCATCTCACCGAAGCCGGTCTTCAGGTCGTTGACGTCGGTCTTCAGGTCGTTGACGTCGGTCTTCAGCATCTCGACCTTGCCGTCCAGTTGCTTGACCTGGTTGGCGACGCCGTTGATGCGCTCGGTGAGCTGCTGGCCCATCTCGATCTGGTCGGCGCGGGCCTGAATGACCTGGTTCTCGATTTCGACGCCCAACTGCAGCGCCGCTTCCTTGATACCCAACATAAACTCCCTTACCGTTAGGCAAGGGACCGGGGATGCTCGAAATCTCCGGTCCCGTGAACACTTCTCAGGCTAGACCATGGTCGCTGGGAATGCACAGCCGATGACAAGAAGTGATCAGCCGCAGGTAGCGGGCAGGTAGGGGTTTATATATCCCGGACGATCATTCGTAGATCCCGGATATAACTTCGGCGAAATCCCGCATCACGACATTGCGCTTCACCTTCAAAGTCGGCGTCAAATGCCCGCTTTCTTCAGTGATGTCATGCTCCAGCACCACAAATTTCTTGATCTGCTCAGCCTTGGACACCGTCCGGTTGACCGCGTCCACCGCAGCCTGGACCTCCGCCCGCACGTCCGCCGGCCGCACCTGCTCCATCGCCTCGGGATCGAGGGTGATCAGCGCGGCGACGAAGGGCCGGCCGTCGCCGACGATCATGGCCTGGGAGATGAGCGGGTGCGCGCGCAGCGCGTCCTCCAGCGGCCCCGGTGCGACGTTCTTGCCCGCCGCCGTCACCAGGATCTCCTTCTTGCGCCCGGTGATCCGCAGGTACCCGTCGGCGTCCAGCTCGCCCACGTCGCCCGTGTGGTACCAGCCCTCGGCGTCGATCGCCTCGGAGGTGGCCTGGTCGTTGTGCCAGTAGCCGTCGAAGACGTGCCGTCCCTTGGCCAGGATCTCGCCGTCGCCGGCGATGCGCAGGGTGACGCCGGGCAGCGGCTTGCCGACCGTGCCGATCTTGTTGGCGCCCGGCATGTTGACCGAGCAGGGGGCCGAGGTCTCGGTCAGGCCGTACCCCTCGAACACCTCGATGCCGACGCCCTTGAAGAAGTGGCCGAGCCGGTCGCCGAGGGCCGAGCCGCCGGAGACCGCCGCCGACAGCCGGCCGCCCGTGGCGGTGCGCAGCTTGGCGTACACGAGCCTGTCGAACAGCGCGTGCTTGAGCCGCAGGCCGAGCCCGGCGGAGCCGGAGGCCCTGCTGTAGGCGACGGCCACCTCGGCGGCGCGCGCGAAGATCGCGCCCTTGCCGCCCGCGACGGCCTTCTGCTCGGCGCCGTTGTAGACCTTCTCGAACACGCGCGGCACGCCCAGCAGGAACGACGGCCTGAACTCGGCCAGGTCGGGCGCCACGTTCTTCATGTTCGGGGTGTGCGCCAGGATCGCCCCGGCCTCGATGACGGCGACCTGGATCATGCGCGCGAAGATGTGCGCCAGCGGCAGGAACAGCAGCGCCGCCGGGTCCTTCGTGGTGAACAGCTGCTCCAGCGGCCCCGCCACCACGTTGCGCGCGGTGAACAGCAGGTTGTCGTGGGTGATCCGGCAGCCCTTGGGCCGGCCGGTGGTGCCCGAGGTGTAGACGACCGTGGCCAGGTCGGCGTTGCCCACCGCCGCGCGGCGCTCCTGGAACGCGGCCTCGCTCACCGCCGAGCCGTCCAGCCCGGGGGCGTCGATGCGCCACACCGTCTTCAGGTCCGGCGCCGCCTCGGCGACCGTCTCCTCGTGCGCGTCCAGTTCGACGAAGACGGCCTTGGCCGCGCTGTCGGACAGGATCCACCTGACCTGCTCGGCCGACGACGTCTCGTAGATGGGCACGGTGACCGCGCCGATCGACCAGATCGCGTAGTCGGTGAGCGTCCACTCGTAGCGGGTGCGCGACATGATCGCGACCCGGTCGCCGTGCCCGATGTCCGCCGCGATGAGGCCCCTGGCCAGCTCGGCCACCTGGTCGCGGAACTCGGCGGCGGTCACGGCGGGCCAGCCGCCGTCGCTCTTGCGCCGCATGACCACCCTGCCCGGCTCCCGCTCGGCCCGCAGGAAGACCGTGTCGGGCAGACTCGCGGACGCAGGGACGTCGACCAGCACCGGGACGCTGTACTCGCGCACGTACGAACTCCTCTTCGGGGACCGCCTGGACCGCTGTCGCGCTGGGTTACGCGCGGGTAGGGGTCACTCTCACGCTAGCAGTCGCGGCTCGTAGGATCTGTCCATGAGGGTCCACGTGGTCAGTGACGTGCACGGCAGGGCTGAGGCGCTGGCCAGGGCCGGTGACGGCGCGGACGCGCTGATCTGCCTGGGCGACCTGATCCTCTTCGTCGACTACGACGACCCCGCGCAGGGCATCTTCGGCGACCTGTTCGGGGCCGAGCGGGCGGCGGAGTTCATCGCGCTGCGCACGGCCAAGCGGTTCGACGAGGCCAGGGCCATGTCGGCGCGGCTGTGGGCCACCCTCGACGGCGACCCGCGCGAGCACATCGAGCGCAACGTCCGCGCCCAGTACCGCGAGCTGTTCGCGGCCATGCCCAAGCCGGCCTACCTCACCTACGGCAACGTCGACATCCCGCGCCTGTGGCCGGAGTACGTCCAGGACGGCCACCAGGTGCTCGACGGGCAGACCGCGGAGATCGGCGGCCTGCGGTTCGGGTTCGTCGGGGGCGGGCTGCGCACCGCCTACCGCACCCCGTACGAGATCTCCGACGAGGAGTACGCGGCCAAGGTCGAGGCGGTCGGCGAGGTGGACGTGCTGTGCTGCCACATCCCGCCCGCGGTGCCCGAGCTGCTGTACGACGTGGTCGCCAGGCGCTTCGAGCGGGGCAGCGAGGCGACCCTGGAGGCGATCAGGCGCACCCAGCCGCGCTACGCCCTCTTCGGTCACGTCCATCAGCCGCTTCACCAGCGCACCCGTATCGGACGCACCGAATGCGTGAACGTGGGCCATTTCCGGGGAAAGGGGGTTCCGTACATCCTCGAATGGTGAGCTGACCGGTACGGTGGTCGCATGGCTGACCGCACCACTTCGAGCATCACCATCGGCGCGGACCGCGCCACCGTGATGGCCGTCATCGCCGACTTCGCCAGCTATCCCGAATGGGCGGGACAGGTCAAGAGCGCCGAGGTTCTCAGCACCGGGGCCGACGGCCGGCCGGAGACGGTGCGCTTCGTCCTGGACGCCGGCGTCATCAGCGACACCTACGCCCTCGGCTACACCTGGCAGGACGACGAGAGCGTCCACTGGAAGGTGGTCGAGCCGGGCAGGATGCTCGCCGAGCTGGCCGGGAGTTACCGGCTCGCCGACACGGGCAGTGGAACCGAGGTGACGTACGAGCTGGCGGCCGATCTCAAGGTGCCCATGATCGGCATGATCAAACGCAAGGCGGAGAAGGTGATCGTGGACACCGCGCTCAAGGGCCTCAAGAAGCGCGTCGAAGGGCGCTGAGGTGAGCCCGCGGGTCCTGCTCTTCACCGGCAAGGGCGGCGTCGGCAAGACCACCGCCGCCGCCGCGACCGCCACGCTGGCCGCCCGGCGCGGCCTCAAGACGCTGATCGTCTCCACCGACACGGCCCACTCGCTGGCCGACGCGCTCGCCGTCGAGCCCGGCGAGATCGCGCCCGGCCTGCACCTGCAGCAGGTCGACACCCAGAAGGCGCTGGAGCGCCACTGGGGCGAGCTGCAGGACTACGCCAGGGGGCTGCTCGCCGAGCTGGGCCTGGACGAGGTGACCTCCGAGGAGATCACCGTCGTGCCCGGCGCCGAGGAGATCATCGCGCTCATGGAGCTGCGCGAGCACGCCCAGGCCGGCACCTGGGACGTCATCGTCGTCGACTGCGCGCCCACCGCCGAGACGCTGCGGCTGCTGGCCCTGCCCGAGGCGCTCGACTGGCACGTCTCCAAGCTGATGCCGATCGGCCGCAAGATCATGAAGGTGGTCTCGCCGTTCGTGCGCGGCGTCGCCGGTGTCACCGCCCCCGGCGAGGAGGTCATGGGCGCGGGCGAGCGCTTCCACCGCGCCCTGCTGGAGGTGCGCGAGCTGCTCACCGGCGACAACACCTCCGTGCGCCTCGTGCTCACGCCGGAGGCCGTGGTGCTCGCCGAGGCCAGGCGGACGCTGACCTCGCTCAACCTGTACGGCTACCGCGTCGACACGGTGATCGCCAACCGGGTCTTCCCGGCCGGCGGCGCCGACGAGTGGCGCGCCCAATGGGTCAGCGCGCAGTCCAGGCTGCTGGCCGAGGCCGAGGAGTCGTTCGCGCCGCTGCCCGTCCACGTCGTCCCCTACCTGGCCGCCGAGCCCGTCGGCAAGGACGCGCTGGCCGAGCTGGGCGCGGCGATCTACGGCGACAGCGACCCGTTCGCCGCCCCGGCGGTGGAGCCGCCGCTGCGGCTGTCGGCCGACGAGCTGACCCTGGCGCTGCCGGGCGCCGACCGGGCGGACGTGGACCTGGCCCGCAAGGGTGACGAGCTGATCGTCACCGCGGGCCCGTACCGGCGGATCCTGGCGCTGCCGGTGGCGCTGGCCCGCAGGAAGATCAGTGGCGCGGCGCTCCGTGACGGCGTCCTCCGGGTACGGTTCACAGCAGGAGGGCCAGATGACCGAGAGCAATGACAACAACGTGAACAGGGACCCGATCGGGACCGTGACCGACGAGGCGCGCAAGCTTTTCGACGCCATCCAGGGGCGGGCCACCCGCCACGTCGGCCGCTCGGTGCTCAACTCCGTCACCGGAGGCGGGAGCGGCGGCCGAGGCCGGCAGCGTGACGTGTGGGAGGAGGCGGTCTCGGAGCCCGAGGACCACCAGTACGTCTGCCGCGCCTGCCCGTTCTGCCGGGCCATCGCGGCGCAGCGGGAGTCCGACGTGACCGGGCACCTGGTGGCGGCGGGCGGCGAGCTGTTCGCCGCGTTCCGCCAGACGCTGGACGCGCTGAGCAGGCCGGCCCCGCGCACCACGAGCCGCGATCGCACCCACGACGCCGGCGTCGAGCACATCGACCTCGGTTAGCACAGGAACAGGGAGAAACAAGGGCATGCTCACGATCGGCGTGGACATCGGCGGCACCAAGGTCGCCGCGGGCGTGGTAGACGACGACGGCAAGGTCGTCGACCACGCGCTCAAGCCCACCCCGGCCGATCAGCCCGACCGGGTCGCCGAGACGGTGGCCGAGGTCGTGCGTGAGCTGGCCAAGGACAGGGAGATCGAGGCCGTCGGCGTGGGGGCGGCGGGGTTCGTGGACGAGACCCGCTCGATCGTCAGGTTCGCCCCCAACCTCGCCTGGCGCGAGGAGCCGTTGCAGAAGAAGATCACCGGGCTGATCGGCCTGCCGGTCGTCGTCGAGAACGACGCCAACGCCATGGCCTGGGGAGAGACCAGGTTCGGCGCGGGCCGCGGCCAGTCGCACGTCGTCTGCATCACGCTCGGCACCGGCATCGGAGGCGGCCTCGTCTTCGACGGCAAGCTGTTCAGGGGCCACTGGGGCATGGGGGCCGAGCTGGGCCACATGCAGGTCGTGCCCCACGGCAAGCTCTGCGGCTGCGGGCAGTCCGGCTGCTGGGAGCAGTACGCCAGCGGCAACGCCCTGGTCGCCGAGGCCCGGCACATCGCCCAGGTGCAGCCGAAGCGGGCCAGGATCCTGCTCGGCCTGGCCGGCGGCACGATCGAGGGCGAGGAGGTCACCGAGGCGGCCAGGCAGGGCGACGAGGCGGCGCTGGAGGCGTTTGGCAAGCTCGCCGACTGGCTCGGCCAGGGCATGGCCGACCTCGCCGCGATCCTCGACCCGGGCTGCTTCATCATCGGCGGCGGCGTCTCCCGGGCCGCCGAGTTCTTCCTCGACCTGGCCCGCGAGAC
>NZ_JAHKRL010000121.1 GCF_019396405.1 Nonomuraea rhizosphaerae
CGCATGATGCGCCGTGACGCCCAGCGCAACCGCGACGCGCTGGTGGCGCCCGCCCGCGCCGTGCTCGCCGAGCGCGGGGTGGACGCGCCGCTCGAAGCCGTGGCCAAGCGGGCGGGCGTGGCGATCGGCACCCTCTACCGGCACTTTCCCGAGCGGGGCGACCTGGTCGACGCGATTCTCGACGAGAAGATGCGCGACTGGGCCGAGCTGGCCGAGCGCTCGCTGGCCGCCGAGGACCCGTGGGAGGGGCTGGCGGGCTTCCTGGAGCGCACGTGCGAGCTGCAGGCGGCCGACCGGGCCTTCACCGAGCTGTCCTGCGCGTCGCACCAGGACGAGCGGGCCGCGATCAACCGGATGATCTACCAGCTCGTGGAGCGGGCCCAGGCGGCGGGGGCGTTGCGGCTGGACGTGGGCCCGCTCGATCTGGCGTTGTTCATGATGGCCAACTCGAAGGTGGCCGAGGCCGATCCGCGCCAGTGGCGGCGGCACTTCTCCCTGATGATCGACGCGCTCCGGGTCAGGCCCTGAAGGCGCCCAAGGCCCTGAAGGTGCCCAAGGCTCTGAAGGCGCCCAAGGGCCTAAAGGCCCTCGGGGAACGTGGTCATCTTGTTGAGCAGCGGGACCAGTTGCTCCTCCTCGTAGTCCAGGTGCGCCTCCAGCTCGCGTGAGAGCCGGTCGAGCTCCGCGGCCACGGGAGCGTCCCCGGCCAGCAGCTCCCTGATGCGGGTGAGCAGCCGCGCCACCACCTGGTGCTCCGAGCGCAGCCGTGCCAGCACCTCCGCCAGCTCGGGGTCGGTCCCCGCCAGGTGCGGGAACAGCACGGCGTCCTCCCCGGTGTGGTGCTCGTGCAGCGCGTCGCAGAACGTCAGGCAGTGCTCCCGCAGGTCGGTCCGCCTTCCGTCACGCAGGTCCGCGAGCTGCCGCCGGAACCCGTCGTGCAGCTTGACCAGCTCATCGCCCATGGCGACGAGTCGCTCGTTCACGATGTCTCCTCCTCGATGAGTTTTTGTACACGTATAGAAAGTAGCATGGCAGGATGCCGGCCCGCACAGGACGACCACCGAAGATCTCCCGGGCGGACATCGTGTCCGCCGCCCACCGCCTCATCGAGGCTGAGGGGACGGGGAGCCTGACCATGCGCAGGCTGGCCCGCGAGGTGGGCGCCACGCCGATGGCGCTCTACCACCACGTGCACGACAAGGAGGAGCTGCTCCTGCTGCTGCTCGACGACTACGCCGCCGCGATGCCCAGGCCGCAGCTGCCGGACGAGCCGGGCGAGCGCATGGTGACGGCGGCCATGGCGATGCGCGAGGCGCTGTCGGGCTGGCCATGGGTCGTGGAGGTGCTCAGGGCGGACGACCTGTTCGCGGAGAGCGCGCTCTGGTACCCGGAGATGATCATCGACGCCGCCGTACGCGCCGGTCTGACGCTGGAACGGGCCGTGGCCGCGTACCGGATCATCTGGCACTACACGGCGGGGGAGATCAGCGCGAGGGACGCCGCGCGGCGCCGGCGCGAGGAGGGGCGGCCGACGTTCCGGGAGAGGGTGTTCACCGGCCTGGACGCTCAGGCGCTGCCGCGGCTGGCGGAGCTGGGGGAGCGGTGGGCCGAGCTGACGGTGCGCGACACCTATGAGGACGGCCTGCGCGCGCTGGTCAGAGGGCTGCTCGCCGCGTCCGCGTAGGTAAAACGGGTGGCCGGGAGTGGCCGTCCGTGAAACGGTGGCAGTCTGATGATCAGTTGGACTGAGCAAGGCGAGGAACGTTCCGTGCCGTGGCGGTCCGTGCTGGGCGCCCCGCCGCCCGTCCGGGTGCTCGTCGCCGACGACCGGATGAAGGCCGACACCGCCTACCACCTGGCCTGCGAGGGCACCGCGCTGCTGTGGCGCGGCGACTTCCAGAACGCCCGGCAGCTCCTGCGGGCGATGGCCCGCCGCTGCAGGCCCGCCGCGCCGGATGCCACGTTCCACCGCTTCCGCCAGGCCCAGGGGCAGCGGGCGCGCACGCTCGGCATGCTGCTGATCCCGTACGACGAGGGTCACGTCATCCCGCTGGGCCGGGCGCCCGACGTGCGGGAGGCGTGCGAGCAGGTCTACGGGCGGGCGGCGGGCCCGGCGGTGGGGCAGTTGCGCGAGCTGCTCGGCCTCATCGGGGCGTACGAATGGCGCAAGAAGGGCGTCGAGGTCCCGGCGCTGAAGGGCCGGATATTTCCGCACTACGGGGTGTTCTCGCCGATCCGCGGGGAGTACGTGGACCTCGTCGCGCGGGCGCCCCTGCCCGGCACGCGGCTGGCGTTCGACGTCGGCACCGGCACCGGCGTGCTGGCCGCGGTGCTGGCCAGGCGGGGTGTCGAGCGGGTCGTCGGCACCGACCTGGACCCGCGCGCGGTGGCCTGCGCCCGCGACAACCTCGCCCGGCTCGGCCTGACGGGCAGGGCCGAGGTGGTGGAGGCCGACCTGTTCCCGCCGGGACGCTCGCCGCTGGTCGTGTGCAACCCGCCCTGGCTGCCCGCCAAGCCGTCGTCGCCACTGGACCAGGCCGTGTACGACCCGGGCGGGCGGATGCTCCGGGCCTTCCTCGACGGCCTGGGTGATCACCTGGAGCCGACCGGTGAGGGCTGGCTGGTGCTGTCCGACCTGGCCGAACACCTCGGGCTGCGCTCCCGCGCCGACCTGATGGCCGCCTTCGACGGGGCGGGGCTGCGGGTGGCCGACCGGCTCGACACCCGGCCGCGCCACCGCCGCGCCGCCGACCGGACCGATCCGCTGAGCGCCGCCCGCGCCGCCGAGGTGACGTCACTGTGGCGGCTGCACCGCTAGGGCGGGGCCGCGTCAGCCGCTGAACGCCCGCCGGTACGCCGAGGGCGAAGTCCGCATGGCCCGCGCGAAGTGGTGCCGGAACGTCACCGGGCTCTCGAACCCCACCGCCGCCCCGATCTCCTCCACCGGCGCGGCCGTGCCCTCCAGCATCGGCAGGCTGGCCGCCACCCGCTGGGAGATCACCCACCGCAGCGGCGTCGTCCCGGTCTGCCGCTTGAAGTGCCTGATGAACGAGCGCTGCGACATGTGCGCCACCCGCGCCAGGTCCGCGACGCTGATGGAGCCGGCCAGGTGCTCCATCGCCCAGGCCATGGCCCTGGCCACCGCGTCGTCCGCCTCGACGGGAGTCACCGCGGCCTGGATGAACTGCGCCTGCCCGCCCTCGCGGTGCGGCGCGACGACCAGGCGGCGGGCGACGGCGTTGGCGACGTTCGGGCCGTGGTCGCCGCGGATCAGGTGGATCAGCAGGTCGAGCCCGGCCGCGCTGCCCGCGCTGGTCAGGACGTCGCCGTCGTCCACGTACAGGACCGAGGGATTGACCGTGACGTCCGGGTAGCGCTGCTGGAGCAGGTCGGCGTACTTCCAGTGGGTGGTGGCCTCGCGCCCGTCGAGCAGCCCGGCGGCGGCCAGGGCGAACGCTCCGGAGCAGATCGACACCATCCGCGCGCCGCGCCCGTGCGCGTGCCTGAGCGCGGCGACGAGCGTGCCGGAGACCTCGCCGCGCACGTCGGCCACGCCGGGCACGATGACCGTGCCGGCCGCGGCCAGGTCGTCGAGCCCGTACGCCGCCTGCACGGTGAATCCGCCGACGGCCCGCAGCGGCTCGTACGTCTCGGCGCAGACCTTGAGCTCGTACCAGGGGACGTCGAGCTCGGGCCGCGGCAGCCCGAAGATCTCCACCACGCAGCCCAGCTCGAACGGTGACATGCCGTCGAAGGCGAGCACGGCGACGGTCGGCGGCCGGGTGCGCGACGGCATCAGCATGGCCGCATGTTAGCTGCCGTTTTCAGGCGGCAGTAGCGATATATGCACATTTCGGGAGTTCAGACCGTTTTGCCCGATCACCGCTACACGCAGGCGGAGATCACCGAAGCGTTCTCGCGGCTCACCGACGCCGACCACGACCAGCTCGAACGCTTCCACCGGGCCACCGGCGTCGAGCGACGGAACCTGGCGCTCCCGCTGGACGACTACGCCGGCCTCGACACGTTCGGCCGGGCCAATGACGCCTATGTCGAGATAGCCCTCGACCTCGGCGAACGGGCCCTGCGCGGGGCCCTGGACAAGGCCGGCGTGCCACCGGGGAGGGTGGACCACCTGGTGTACTGCTCCACCACGGGCCTGGCCACGCCGTCCATGGACGCGTCGCTGGCCCGGCGCGTCGGCCTGCGGCCGGACGTGAAGCGGGTGCCGGTGTTCGGGCTGGGCTGCGCGGCGGGCGCGTCCGGCGTGGCGCGGCTGAACGACTACCTGCGCGGCTGGCCCGAGCAGGTCGCGGCGCTGGTCTGCGTGGAGCTGTGCTCGCTGACCATCCAGCGCGGCGACACGTCCGTCGCGAACCTGGTGGCCAGCGGCCTGTTCGGCGACGGCGCGGCGGCGGTCGTCGCCTCGGGGCGCGGCGCGGGGCCGGAGGTGGTCGCCACCCGGAGCAAGCTCTACCCGGACACCGGGGACCTCATGGGCTGGCGGGTGAGCGAGCACGGCTTCCGGCTCGTCCTGGACGCCGCCCTGCCGCACTTCGTCGAGCGCGTGCTCGCGGACGACATCAGGGACTTCCTCGCCGGCAACGGCTGCACCCCGGACCAGGTCGGCGCGTGGATCTGCCACCCGGGCGGCCCCAAGGTGATCGACGCGGTGGTGAAGACCCTGGGCCTGGACCCGGCCGCGCTGGACATCACGTGGCGGTCACTGCGCGAGCACGGCAACATGTCGTCGGTCTCGGTGCTGCACGTCCTGGAGGAGACGATGGCCGCCACCGCCGGGTCGGCGGGCGGCCCTCCCGGGCGGCCCGCCGTGCTCCTCGCCATGGGGCCGGGGTTCTCGGCGGAGCTGCTCCTGCTGCACTGGTGACGAGGTCACGCGTTGATCGCGGTTTGCGCTCGCTTGCGTCACCGGCCCGGCCAGGCCATTTCCAGGAGCCGTCATAGGGCCTGGAGGTGGTTGCGATGAAATTTCGACCTTTAATCATCAGTGTCGGGATCGCTCTGATCCTGGTGCTGGCCGCCTGCGGGGGCCCCGGGGGCACCAGCGACGACTCCGCCGCCCGTGCGCCCGCTTCGTCCGGAGCCGCGCCGAAGGCGACGTCCAACACCCGTTCCGAGTCCGCGGCCTCCGCCTCGGCCCAGCCCGAGGAGCCCAAGGAGGCCGAGAAGGACACGTCCACGGCGCAGATCTCCACCTTCGCCCTGGACGTGGACACCGCCTCATACACCTACGCCCGCCGTACGCTGGAAGAAGGCCGCTGGCCCGAGCCGGGGCAGATCCGGCCGGAGGAGTTCGTCAACGCCTTCAGGCAGGACTACGCGCAGCCGGCCGACGACGGGTTCGCCGTCCACGTGGACGGCGCCCAGCTGCCCTCGCGCGACCAGGCCGTCCTGCGCGTCGGCCTGCAGACCCGCGCCTCCGACGCGGCGGCGCGGCGGCCCGCCAACCTCACGTTCGTCATCGACGTGTCGGGCTCCATGGCCGAGACGGGGCGGCTCGACCTGGTCAAGCAGGCGCTGCACACGCTGATCGACCAGCTCGCGCCGGGTGACCAGGTCTCCATCGTGTCCTTCAGCGACGAGGCGAAGGTCGAGGCCACCATGACGCCGCTGGCCGCGCGCTCCGAGCTGCACGCGGCGGTGGACCGGCTCACCGTCCAGGGCGGCACGAACCTGGAGGCCGGCCTGGTCTCCGGCTACCAGGAGGCCGCCAAGGCCTTCCGCGCCGCCGCCACCAACCGGGTCATCCTGCTCTCCGACGGCCTGGCCAACCAGGGCAGCACCCAGTGGCAGTCCATCCTGGACCGGGTCAAGGAGTACGCGGGCCGCCAGGTCGCGCTGCTGACCGTGGGCGTCGGCAGGGACTACGGCGACGAGCTGATGGAGCAGCTGGCCGACAACGGCGACGGGGCGGCCGTCTACGTCAGCACGCAGGAGGACGCGGAGAAGGTCTTCGCCACGCAGCTCCCCGCCACGATCGAGCTGCGGGCGCGCGACGCGAAGGCGCAGGTCGTGTTCAACCCGGCGGTCGTGGAGTCGTACCGGCTCATCGGGTACGAGAACCGGGCGCTGTCCACCGAGGAGTTCCGCGACGACAGCCGCGACGGCGGTGAGATCGGGCCCGGCCACTCGGTGACCGCGCTCTACGCCGTACGCCTCAAGGCGGGCGCGAGGGGGCAACTGGCTCAGGCCACCGTACGCTGGCAGGATCCCGACACCCGTAACCCGTCGGAGGCCAGCAAGGCGGTGGACGTGTCCGCGCTGACCGGGGGGATCTGGGACGAGGCGCCGATGAGGCTGCAGATCGACGTGGTGGCCGCCGCGTTCGCGGTCTACATGCGCGATCGGGAAGCCTTCGGGCTGGACCTGCCCACGCTGGGCGAGCACGCCCGGCGACTGGCCGGAGCGGCCGAGGACCCGATGGTGACGGAGCTGGCCGGGCTCATCGGCAAGGCCCGCTCGGTCGGCTGAGTCAGTAGTGGCCCAGGATCGGGGCGGCGGCGTCGCCCCGGTAGTAGAAGTCGTAGATGGCCTGGGCGAACTCGTCCTTCGACACCCGCTCGGCCCGTCTGCCCCGCAACCGTTCGAACGCCTCCCGGGCCGCGTGCGCGTCCACGTCGTACGCGGCCCAGAGCCGGAGATATTCGGCCTTGTCCAGCTTCTCGTCGCCGTCGGTGTCCAGGGCGTCCCACAACGCGTCGGTGATCGGCCAGACGACGTGGGCGACGAACTTCGTCCGGTCGAGCCGGGGGGACAGCGCGTACCGGACATACGCCTCGCGGCTGATCCGGCAGCCGGTCTCCGTGCCGATGGCGCGGCAGGCGTAGTGCCAGGCCTGCTCATAAGCGTCCTTGATCCGCTCGCGCGGCGGCGACGGATCACCCAGCCCCAGCCGGTCGCAGAGGGCGGACGCGACCACGAGCATGTCGCGGTGATCGAGGTAGCCGTCGTGGTTCATGTCGCTGGTGTCGAAGGCGCAACCGGCGTTCCGAGCACGTAGATCCATCGCACACCCCCGGTGACGACACCGACACAGTCCGTTGTTCGCATCGTCGCCACCTGCGCGTTCCTATGTCAATCGTACGGAGAGAAACCCCTGATTCGTAGCGGGAAAGACAGTGGCCATACCGGCGTATACGGCACGGACCATCGGCATGGTCCGCGGATAGCAGAACAGCGACGAGGCGGTCCCGAGCAGCGAGGGCGTGTCGAGAACCAGCGGCAGCTCGGCCAGCAGGAACGGCAGCGCGCTCTCGGCCCGATGGCGCGGCAGCTCCTCGACGCCGACGATGGGCCGCACGGCGTCCAGGCAGTGCCCCCTGAAGACGGCGTCGCCGGCGAACAACTCCTCCAGGTTCGTCCTGGCCTGCTTGTAGGCGACGTTGCTCTCCAGCTCGTTCCAGTCGAAGACGCCCGCGTTGTCCGCGCCTGCCTCGTCGAGCGCGCGGATGACGCGGTTACGGGTGTTGCCGATGCCGGCCCGCGCCTTGGCCACGGCCTTCGCCGGCGGCCAGCCCCGGGCCACCAGCGTGCCCGCCAGCTCCATGCCTGGCACGAGCACGTCCACCCGGTCGAACGTCCGCACCGCCCACCGTACGGTCTCGCGGATGACGGACATGCTGAAGTAGCCGTTGAGGGCGCTGACGCCGAGCAGCGCGTGCTCGCGAGCTGCGAGGATGCGGGCACAACGGGGGGTCAGGGGGTAGTGCTCCACGCCGGACATGGCACGGACGGTAGCAAGATTTTCACTCAACGTGAGCGGTTTTTGGGCGTGTGCTGGGGAGGGGTTGGAGTCCGATAGAGTGAGTGACGGTTCTCGGGGCTATGGCGCAGTTGGTAGCGCGCCTCCATGGCATGGAGGAGGTCTGGGGTTCGAATCCCCATAGCTCCACCCCACACCCACCCGTTGCCCATTTTGGGTGGTTGACCGTTGTTCCCCGCCCCGAGCGGTCCTCGCTGCCGCTCGAGCGTCCCCTGCCAAAGGGCCTCCGCTTCGCTCCGGACGCTTTAACCGGGCGTGGGCTTCGCCCACGCTTTCCCTGTTGACCGCCTGGTGATGAGGGATTTCGTCGGCCGGTGCGTCGATCACTCCGGCATCAGATGAAAATCGACGGTGGTCAACTGTCGGGTTGTAAGCGAACAGGACAACCAATGAGCCGACATGGCGAGCAATGACTTCCATGGCGTCAGATGTCGGTGACCAGCTCGATGGGATGGCTTGTCTGAAGGGCTGTGGTCATGAAGTCGCGGTCGTCACACGGCGCAGTGAGGTTTCCTGTTCTGCGGTGACAACGAGCAGGTCGACTGGACCGGCTGATCTGTGCTGTCCGGGCCGATGAGTAGCTAAGCAACGCCACCTCGACGACCGGACAGGTGGCGATGACTCTGGCGGCGATTTCCAAAGCTTGCTGGCCGATCTCCATCGAGGTCTTCACCGTGATCAGGAGATCGCCGCCCTGGAAGCTCAGGGGCACCGTGTCAAGAAGGGGCATCGCGATCGCCACCGACCTCTCGCGGATCGGCTCGGACGCACCCCACATGAGCTGGCCTCCAGCTTCCGGCCGATGACCTTCCCGGCAGTGCCGCCCCGCCGGCGTGAGGAGCACGGGCAGGTGACGAGATCGCGCCTGATCAAGCAGCTCAGGAAGGGAACCCGAGCCCGGAATGGCGCGCGGACAGATGGTCGGGCACCCGCGCTCGGTCCGCAAGGTTTGTAACGGATGATGCTGACCGTCACCAATGATTGCTTAACGTGTGCTTAGGTTGATCCCTGACTATTTGTGTGCCGGAGTGGGGTTGCAGGGTGTCAAGGTACGACTGGCGTCATTCGGGTTTCGCGCCTGCGGTGAGCCTGGTGCTCGCCGCGCTGCTGATGGTGGCCGGAGCGGTGGAGGCGGTGCTGAAGGCCGTGGGGGCGACGACGGCCCCGTTCGCCGCGGAGCTGGTGGTCACGCTCATCGTCGCGGTGTTCCTGACCGCCGTTCTCAGGATCGTCAGGGCCGTACCGGACATCCGGCGGGAGAGCGCGGCGACCGCGCGGGCCGTGGCGAACGTGCAGGCGGTGAAGGTGGCCGACGACACGCTGGTGGCGCGGCGGCTCAAGCTGTTCAGGGAGGCCGCCGAGGCGGGCAACGACTGCGAGGCGGTGCTGAGCGCCCGCTCCGCGCTGGACGACAGCGAGATGGCCAACAAGCACCACCTCGACCACGCGCTCATCTGGGCGCTGCCGGTGTTCGGGTTCATCGGGACGGCGCTGACGATGGCGGCGATGGTCAGCTCGTTCTCCGACGCCCTCGACAGTCAGGGCGATCCCGGCGTGCTGATCACCGCGCTCAAGCAGCACGTGCTGCCCGAGCTGGCCTCCGCGTTCGGGGTCACGTTGATCGCGTTGTTCCTGAGCGTGGTGGCGTTCGGGGTGATGGCGCTGGTCGAGCGGGCTGAGCGGGCGAGCGTGGTGGCCGCGGACGAGGTGTTCCTGATCTACATCGCGCGCTTGCCTGCCAAGCAGGCGGCTCCGGCCATGAACGGGCTCACGCAGGAGCTGGCCCAGTCCAGGGGCAGGACCGAGGAACTGGTCAAGGGGCTGGACGCGCTGCGTACCGCGGTCGAGCGGCTGAGCGCCGCCGAGAGCCGGCCGCACAAGTACACGCTGGTGAGGGAGCCGTGAGCAGGCCGGACCTATACGTGGTGGTGAGGCAGCCGTGAGGAAGCGGTCCGTCAGGTCGTTCGCGCCGCCGCTCGACCTGCGCTTCATCGATCTGTTCATGTCCATCGTGCTGGCGCTGGCGTTCGTCGCGATCATGCTGACCGTGGTGGCGCGGATGCTGCCGACGGACGTCCCCGCGCAGCCCGCGCGCGAGCAGAAGACCGTCGCCCAGCTGGAGAGGCAGCTCGACGCCGCCGTGCAGGCCAAGCAGAAGGCCGAGGCCGAGCTGCGCACCACGCAGGCACAGATCGCCGAGCAGACGGCGTTCGCGCTGCCCTGGTGGCTGATCGGGTTCTGTGCGCTGCTCGGGGTGCTGGCCGTGTACATGAACTGGCGGATCCGGCTGTGGAACAAGGGGGATCTGCCGCGGCTGCGGAGCTGGCTGATGGTCACCGTCGTGGTGGCCGTGGTGACGTTCGTGGTCCGGTCGCTGAGTGACGGTGAGGGGTATCTGCTGCTCGCCGAGATCCCCTGGTGGGCGGCCGACGCTCTGTGCCTGGGGCTGTTGCTGGTCGCGTACGTGCTGATCTCCGACATCCGGTCCAGCCGTGCGGCGCTCGGTGAGATCAGGAAGCGGTCGGCGCGTGAGGACGGCCCCAAGACGGCGCGTGAGGAGGGTCCCAGGGCAGCGCGTGAGGAGAATCCCAGGGCGGTGCGCGAGGAGGGTCCCAGGGCGGTGCGGGAGCCGGTCCCCGACGCCAAGGTCCGTCGCGGCTGAGGAACGGCCGAGCAGCGGGGTCAGGGGGCAGGGGCTTCGCGGGCCGTGCGTTCCAGGCGGCCCAGGTAGTCCTCCCACCAGGCCTTGTCCACCGCCGGCAGGTTGTCGTTGCCGGCGCGCATCCCGATGGCCCCGTCGATCGACTCGCGGACGATGTCCGCGTGACCGGCGTGCCGACTGGTCTCCGCGATCATGTGGGTCAGGATCAGATGCAGCGTCACCGTGTCGCGGCCGGCGGGCCACCAGGGCACCCGGCCGGCCGACTCCAGGGTGAGCGCGTCGATCGTCGCGTCCGCGTGCGCGCAGGCCCGGTGGTAGAGGCCGACGATCTGCTCGCGTGACTCCGTGGCCGTCGCCCACAGGTCCGCGTTGGGCTCGGCGTCCTCCGCCATCCAGGGCAGCGGCTCGTCGGACGGCCGGTCGAAGGTCTCGCCGAAGTATCCCAGCTCCATGCCGGCCAGGTGCTTGACCAGGCCCAGCAGGTTGGTGCCGGTCGGTGTCATCGGGCGGCGGACGTCGTACTCCGAAAGCCCCTCGAGCTTCCACAGCACGGACTCGCGGGCGCTCCGGAGGTAACGGTGGAGGGTCGCCTTCGGGGTCGGATCGATCATGGCGGACATTCTCTCAAGGACGGGCACAGATCCTGCAAGGCGCAGTCGCCGCAGAGCGGCTGACGGGCCCGGCAGGTGGTGCGGCCGTGGGTGATCAGGGCGACGTGCAGGTCGTAGCGGATCTCCGGCGGCACGTACGGGGTGAGCAGCCGGTGCGCCTGCTCGGCCGTCGTGCCCTCGGCGATCCAGCCGAGCCGGGTGGCCAGGCGGTGGACGTGCGTGTCGACGGGGAAGGCGTTCCTGCCCATCGAGAACACGAGCACGCACGCGGCCGTCTTCGGGCCGACGCCGGGCAGTGAGGTGAGGTAGGACTCCACCGCCTCGTCGCCGAGGTCGTTCAGGCGGTCGAGGGTGATGGCGCCCTCGCGCTCCTCGACGGTGAGCAGGATGCGCTGGATGCGGCGGGCCTTCTGGTAGGCGATGCCGCCGCAGCGAATCGCGTCGGCCACCTCGTCGGCGGGGGCGTCCGCCACCTGCTCCCAGGTCGGGAACCTGGCCTTGAGCTGGGCGAACGCACGTCCTGAATTGATGTCCGACGTGTGCTGCGACAGCACGGTGGCCACGAGCGCGTCGACGATCGGCTGCGGCGGGTGCGGGGTGAACGGTCCCTGCCCGGCTCGCAGCCGCCGCCATGCCGTCGTGATGAGCTCGGGGTCGAGTGTCGGCGAGGCCATGTCTCATGTAACCGTACGCCCGCCGGTGCCACGTCCTCACCGGGAGCGTGGCGAGGCCCCGCTCGTGGCCGATGGGGCGGGCGTGTGGCGGAGGCCGCTGGTGGCGGGGCGGATCTCGTCGTACGTTCCAGTGATGCGGGACGTACGGATCAGTGACGAGGTCCTCGCGGTCCTCACCCCCGACAAAGTGCGCGATCTGCGCGAAGGCCCGGATCCGGGCACGCTCGCCTCAGCCGGTGCTCTCGCGGAAGGCCAGCCGGTGCGGCACGCACACCTCGCGCGGCCGGTCCGTGCCGCCGCCCAGCCGCCCCGCCAGCAGGTCCACCGCCGACTCCGCGATCAGGCTCTTGTCGGGCGCCACGGTCGACAGCGTGGGCGTGCTGAACCGCCCGTCCTGGATGTCGTCGAACCCCATCACCATCACGTCGTCCGGCACCCCGTACCCCCGTGACAGCAGTGTCCGCAGCGCGCCCAGGGCGAGCGTGTCGTTGAAGCAGAAGACCGCGTCGGGCATCTCGCCGGCGAGCAGGTGGGCCATGGCCTCGGCGCCGTCCGCCCGGCTCCAGCGGGTGACCTGGGCGACCAGGGAGGCCGGCGCGGGCGTCCCGGTCTCGGCGAGCGCCTGCTGGTAGCCCTTGAGCCGCAGGCGGCCGGTCGCCCCGGAGGGGGTGCGCTGCACGCCGATCGCCGCGATCCTGCGCCTGCCGAGCCCGGCCAGGTGCAGGGTGGCCGCCCGCGCGGCGGCGACGTTGTCGATGCCGACGTGGTCGTACGGCGAGCGCCCGGTCCCGATGCGCTCGCCGAGTAACACCATCGGCGTCCGGTCGTCGCGCCCGGCCAGGTCGCGGCCGGTCAGGGCGAGCGGGCTGAACAGCAGCCCGTCGATGAGGTGGTCGCGGATGCCGGAGACGACCAGGCGCTCCTTGGCGCGGTCGCCCTGCGTCTGGTCGATGAGGACGGTCCAGCCGCGCCGGTCGGCCGCGGTGATCACGTGCGTGGCCAGCTCGGCGAAGTAGGCGTTGTCCAGGTCGGGCACGGCCAGCGCGACGACGCCGGAGCGGCCCGCGCGCAGGCTGCGCGCCGAGAGGTTGGGCCGGTAGGAGAGTTCGGCGATCGCCGCCTCCACCTTGGCCCGCGTCTCGCTGCTCACGTGGGGGTAGTCGTTGACCACGTTGGAGACGGTCTTGATCGAAACTCCGGCCAGTTCCGCGACGTCCTTCAGTCTCGGGCGCACCCTGCCCCTTTCGCCACGCGAACCCTACCCCCGTCCGCTTTACAACGATGTAACGAACCGGGCGCGGGCAGTTTACAACGTTGGAACCAACGATGTAGAACGAGCCCAACCACACGGGCAGGAGTGAACCAAAATGTCTTTCGACAACCTCACCCGCAGGCGCGCGCTCGGACTCGGCCTCGGCGCGGTGGTGCTCGGCGCCACCGGCTGCGGCGGTGGCGGCGGCCCCCGCCAGCAGGCCCAGAACCCGGCCAGCGCCACGGCGGGGCCCCCCCGGGACAGCGGCCCCCCGGGCGCCCCCAA
>NZ_JAHKRL010000122.1 GCF_019396405.1 Nonomuraea rhizosphaerae
CTCGCCCCGGCCACCGCCGCCGGGTCCCTGGCGGCGACGCTGGCGCTGACCGCGCTGGCCGGGGTCTGCTACGCGGGCCTCCAGCTGCTGCCGCTGTCGCTGCTGCCCGACACCGTGCACGCCGACACGCCGCGCACCGGGCACGCCCAGGCGGGCGCGTTCACCGGGCTGTGGACGGCCGGCGAGACGGCCGGGCTGGCGCTCGGGCCCGGCGTGTTCGCGCTGGTGCTGGCCCTGTCGGGGTTCGTGTCCGCGCCCGTCGAGTCGCCGGTCGCGCAGACGCCCGGCGCGCTGGCCGGGCTGCTGTGGGGATTCACCGCGCTGCCCGCCGCGCTCATGCTGATCAGCCTGCCGTTCGTGGTCGCGTACGGCAGGCTCGCCCGTCGCCGACCGTACGAGGAGATGCCGTGAACCTGCCCGACACCGGGAGGACCGTCGAGGAGCTGCTGGCCGAGGTGGCCGCGCTCAAGCAGCACGACCTGCCCGTCAGGGGCGGGCAGGTGACCGCGTACGTGTACGACACGGGGCGGGCGGAGGTGCACGAGGCGGCGGCGCGGGCGTACGCGGAGATGCTGGAGGTCAACTGCCTCGACCCGACGGCGTTCCCGAGCGTGGTGGAGATGGAGAAGCAGGTGGTGGGGGCGGTCGCGGACCTGCTGGGGGGCGGGCACGGCGTGTTCACCAGCGGCGGCACCGAGTCGATCATGCTCGCGGTGAAGGCGGCCCGCGACAGTCTCCCCTCGGCCGGGGGACGGCCGAACCTCGTGGTGCCCGTCACCGCGCACCCCGCCTTCCACAAGGCGGCGCACTACCTCGGCCTGGAGGTGCGGCCGGTCGCCGTGGACCCGGTCACCTACCGGGCCGACCCGCGGGCGGTGGCCGCGGCGATCGACGGCGGCACGGTCCTGGTCGTCGCGTCCGCGCCCTCCTACCCGCAGGGCGTGATCGACCCGGTCGGCGAGATCGCCGCCGTCGCGTCCGCCGCGGGCGTGCCGTGCCACGTGGACGCGTGCGTCGGCGGCTGGCTGCTGCCGTGGCTGCGGGAGGCGGGCGCGGACGTGCCGCCGTTCGACCTGTCGGTGCCGGGCGTCACCTCGCTCTCCTGCGACCTGCACAAGTTCGGGTACGCGCCCAAGGGGGCGTCGGTGGTGCTGTTCGCCGACCCGGCGATGCGGCGGCGGGCGTACTTCGCCTCGGCCGCCTGGCCCGGGTACACGATCATCAACGCGACCGTGCAGAGCTCCCGGTCGGCCGGCCCGCTCGGCGGCGCCTGGGCCACCCTCCAGGCGCTGGGCCGCGACGGCTACGTCGAGCTGGGCAAGGCCACGCTGGAGGCGTCCGCCAGGCTGCGCGAGGGCATCGCGGCGATCCCCGGCCTGCGGGTGCTGGGGGCTCCGGAGACCTCGCTGGTGTCGTTCACGGGGCCGGACCCGTTCGGGCTGGCCGACGAGGCGCGGCGGCGCGGCTGGTTCCTGCAGCCGCAGCTCTCGTACGCCGGCATCCCCGCGAACCTGCACGTCACCGTCACCGGGGTGACGCTCACCGGCGTCGAGGCGCTGCTGAAGGTCATCGCCGAGTCGGCCGAGGCGGCCCGGCGGCGCGGCCCCGCCGAGGTGCCCGACGGGGTGGTGGAACTCGTCAAGGGCATGGACCTGGACGCGCTGGACGACGCCACCTTCGCCGAGCTGGCCGCGTCGGTGGGGGTCGACCTGCGGCCCGGGGCGGGGCAGCCGGAGATGGCGGCGGTGAACACGATCCTGGACGCCCTGCCGGCGGACCGGCGGGAGGCGCTGCTGATCCGCTTCCTGTCGGTGCTCTACAGCTGAGCCCCCCTTTGGTACCCGCCGTACGGTGGATCTTCGCCGTACGGCGGGGGCTCGGCATGCGACTGGGCCGGGCCGACCTGCGCTGGCGGGGCTCAGCGGGTGGCGGCTCGTTCCTCGTCGAGGAGGCGGTCGGCCTCGCGCTGGAGCTCGTCGCGGTCCCAGGTGACGACCGCGCCCGGGACGGCGTCCGGCAGCACGTCCTCCATGTAGCGCAGCCTGCGCCAGCGCAGCCCGTACACCGCCATGACGGCCTGCGCGACGCCGAGCACCACGATCATCAGCGCCATGCCGCGGCCGGGCCCGGTGCCCAGCACGGCGCCGGCGGTGCCGCTCAGCCAGCCGCCCTGGCGCATGGCCGGCTCGAACAGCGCGTCGGCCAGCCGTCCGGCGAGGAGGTAGCCGAGCGGCTCGGTGAGGTTGGCGATCATGCGGTTGCTCGCCAGGATCCGGCCCTGCAGCTCCATCCCGACCTTCGTCTGGATCATGGTCTGCCAGTGGCCGTTGAGCAGCGCCAGCGAGGCGGCGATGGCGGCCAGTCCCAGCGCCAGGAAGACCGGCGACGGCAGCAGCCCCACCGTGATCATGCCCGCGCCGGTGAGCAGGGTGAAGCCGACCATGCCGGTGGCCCGGCGTTCGAACCCGCCCCACAGCGCCATCGCCACCCCGCCCGCGATCCCGCCCACCGCGCCCAGCATCGACGCGACGCTCAGCGTGGCGGCCGACGTGAACGCCAGCGCCATCGGCGTGATCAACGCGATCGCGAACCCGAACATGAGGTTGAACGCCAGGAAGAAGACGATCATCGCCACGAAACTGGGCCGCCTGGCCATGTACCGGACGCCGTTGGAGATCTCCTTGCGGATCGTCTCCTGCCTCCTGCGGAACAGCGTGTCGGGGAACCGTACGACGGCCAGCGTCACCAGCGACACGACCACCGTCGCCAGGTCCACCACCAGCACGCCGCCGAGCCCGATCAGCACGATCAGCGCGCCGCCGAGCAGCGGCCCGCCCGCCTGGCTCAGCGCCACCAGGGCCTGCGTGACGCCGTTGGTGCGGCCGAGGTACTGCTTGGGCACGAGCTGCGCGGTGGCCGCCAGGTAGGCGGGCTGCTGGAAGGAGCCGGCGATCGAGCTGAGGGCGGTGGCGATGTACAGGTGCCACACCTCCAGGCCGCCCGTCGCGTACAGGACGAGGCACAGCCCGGTCCCGGCGACGGCCACGACGTCACCGGCGATCATCACCAGGCGGCGGTTCCACCGGTCGGCCGCCGCGCCCGCGAACGGGAGCACCAGCAGGGCGGGCAGCAGTCCGCAGGCCAGGATGACGGCGAACTGGGTGGCGCTGCCCGTCTCCATGTACACCCACACGCCGAGGCCGAAGGCCAGAGCCCGGGTGCCGAGCATGGAGACGAGCTGGCCGATCGTGACCAGCACGAAGCCCCACAGGTTCCTGCGCGGCGGCTGCCGGACGAGCTTCGTGGCCGCGTTCGCGCCGGGCGGTGGGCGGCGGCGGTCGTCCGCCGTCATCGGACGGACGTCCGCCACCTCTTTCTGCCCTTGGCGGTCGACCGTCGCCCCTTCCTCCCCCTCGCGGTCGTCCGCCGCCGCTCGGCGGCGTGCGTGCCAGCGCACGAGGATGTCGGCCAGCTCGGCGGCCTGGTGCTTGAGGAAGTAGTGCCCCGCGTCCGGGATCACCTCCAGCTCGGTGCCGGCGCACAGCAGGTCCCACTCGCGGTGGCGTTCCTCGTGGAACTCGGTGAGCCGGTCCCGCTCCCCCACCACGCTCAGCGCGTGCAGCGTGCGCGGACGATCGTCCGCGTGGCAGCGTTCGGTGTAGAACTGCTCGGCCTGCCGGGAGTCGTGCCTGAGGGCGCGCAGGATGAACGCCTGCTCGTCCTGGTCCAGCGTGTCGGTCAGCCCGCCGATGCCGCGCAGCATGTCGCGATAGAGGCGGTCGGAACGCCACCGGTCGCTGGGCACGAGTCTGGCCCACAGGTCGAACAGCCGCCCCGGCAGCCGAGGAGCCGGGAACGCGCCGCCGAACACCACCCCGACCACGTCCGCGCCCTCGTCCTGGAGCCGCTCGGCGATGTCGTACGCGAGCGCCGCCCCGAGGCAGTGCCCGTACACGATGACTGGCCCCTGGACGGCGGCGCGGATCTCGTCGGCGCAGCGGGCCGCCAGCGGGCCGAACGGTTCGAGCGCGGCCTCCGGGTCGGCGAAGTCGTGCCCCGGCGGGTCGACGGCGAGCAGCGGGAACCCGGCGGGCAGGGCGCGGGCCAGCTCACCGTAGGCGGCGGCGTTCCCGCCGCCGAACGGCACCGCGACGATGGTGGCCGCCGTCGCGGGCGCGCCGTGTGCTCCCGCGCTCCTGGCCGGGCCGGACAGGCGTACGAGCAGGCCACCCCTGCTGTCCCCGCCCCCGAGCAGGTCGGCCAGTTCACGAATGGTCGGGTGCTGGAAGATCTCCGCCACCCGCAGCCCGTCCCCGATCCTGCGCGCCAGCCGCATCGCCGCGAACGAGTCACCGCCGACCGCGAAGAAGTCGTCGTCGATCCCCACCTCGGCCAGGCCGAGCACCTCACGCCAGATCCCGGCCAGCCGCTCGTCGGCAGCGTCGCGCGGGGGCGCGCTCCCGGCCGCGCCGGCGCTCGGGCCGGGTTCGGGGAGCGCGCGCCGGTCGAGCTTGCCGTTCGGGGTGATCGGCAGGCGTTCCATCTCGACGAACGCGGCGGGCACCATGTACGGGGGCAGCTTCGCCCGGACGTACTCGTGCGGAGAGGTCCCCTCCTCGCGCGGCACGAAGTACGCCACCAGCCGGGCCCGGCCCTCGTCGTCGTGCCGCACCACCACGGCCGCGTCGCCGATGCCGGGGTGGGCGCGCAGCACGTTCTCGATGTAGCCGGGTTCGACCCGGTATCCACGGATCTTCACCTGCCGGTCGAGCCGCCCGAGGAACTCGAACACACCGCCCGGCAGCAGCCGCCCCCGATCACCCGAACGGTAGGCGCGGGCGCCGGGCTCGAAGGGGTCGTCGATGTATCCGTCGCCGCCGGACAAGTATCCGCGCGCCACGGCCGCGCCGCTGATCAGCAGCTCCCCGGCCGCCCCGATCGGCACCGGGCGCAGCCGCGCGTCGACCACCCGCACCCGTACGTTGTCGAGCGGGGTCCCGAGCGGGACGACGTCGCCACCGTCCCGGCCGACATCACCGCCGTCCCGGCCGACATCACCGCCGTCCCGGCCGACATCACCGCCGTCTCGGCCGACATCACCGCTGTCCCGACCAGCGGCGACGTCGTCCCGGCCGGCGGCGCGATGCGCGAGCACCGCGACCGTGGTCTCCGAGGGGCCGTAGTTGTTCCAGACCTCGCAATCGGGACCGGCCTCGCGTACGGCCTCCACCAGCTCCCACGGGCACGCCTCCCCGGCCAGCACCAGGAACCTCCTCGGCACGACGGCCGGCAACAGGCCCGCGTCACGCACGGCCTGAAGGTGACTGGGAACCAGTTTCATGAAGTCGATCGGATGCCGCTGGAAATACGCCGCCAGCTGGTCCGGGTCGACCGCCCACTCGTACGGCAGCACGTGAACGGCGCCACCGGTGGCCAGCGCGCCGTACAGGTTCGTCAGCCCCAGGTCGGCGGCGAGCGTGGACACGAGCGCGAAGTGCAGCCCGTCGGGGACCTGGAGGCGGGCGAGGATCGCGGTGAGGTAGTTGGTGAAGCTGCCGTGCTCGACCACCACCCCCTTCGGCCGGCCGGTGGAGCCTGACGTGAACACGACGTACATGGCTTGCTGAGCGGAGATGGAGCGCTCCAGGTCGGTGGCCGGATAGGTGCCCAGAACGTCGGCCACCTCCTCCAGCACCACCACCGGAACGGGCCCTCCGGCTTCGGCGGGGACCGGATGGGAGGCGTCCGCACGGGACGCCTCAGACATGGACGCGTCCGCTCGAAGCGTGTCGAGACGAACCGTCCCTCCCTCGATCACCTCGCCATGGGTCAGCACCAGCTTCGGCCGCGACTCCGCGAGGACCGCCCTGTGATGGCTGGCCGGCACGGCCGGGTCGAGAGGCACGTACGCCGCGCCCGCCTTCTGCACGGCCAGCATCGCGACGACGTGATCCACGGACCGCTCCAGCAGCAGCGCCACCAGATCACCCGGCTTCACCCCCTCGGCCAGCAGGTGTCTGGCGAGGCGGTTCGCGCGTTCGTTCAGCTCACGGTAGTCGGCCACGTCGTCGCGGCACCGTACAGCCGTCCGCTGAGGGTTCACCGCCGCGTGCGCCTCGAACCTCGCCAGCAGGGTCGTCGCCGCATCGAATCGCGGCCCGGCCGCCCGTACCAGCTTCAGCCCTTCCAGCCCGCTGGGGTCCCGCAGGCCCCGCAGATCCGGCAGCTCCTCCAAGTCCTCGGCCGGAACGGCGGGCAACACGTCCAGCGACGTCAACGGCCAAGCACCCGAACCGGCCATCCCGACCGCGCCAGCTGAGCTGGCCGAGCCGACCGAGCCGGCCGAACCGACCCCACCGCCCCAAGCAACTGGGCCGACCTCACCAACTTGGCCAACCCGGCCAATTCTGTCGACCGGACCGACTCCACGGACCGGCATCTCATCGAGCAGCGCGTCAAGTGCCTGCGTGAAGTGTCTGCCGACGCGCTCCACCAGTTCCCGCGACAGCAGATCGGTCGCGTACGTCAGCGTGACGCGCAGCTCCCCCGCCGTCTCGACCACGGCACAGGACAGATCGAACCGCGCCCGCGCGTTCCCCACCGCCAACGACCGCACCCTGAGATCGGGCAGATCCTCCCCCAGCTCAGTAGCGGTGTGGTAGTTGAACAGCACTTGCACAAGCTGCCCAGCCCCCAGATCGCGCCCCGGGCTCAGCTCAGCCACCAGCCGCTCGAACGGCAACTCCTGATGCTCGTACGCGTCCAGCGCCCGCTCGGCCACCCGCCGCACCAGGTCACGGCAAGTGGCAGCGGGCCCGAGGTCAAGCCGAAGCGGCACGGTGTTGATGAAGCACCCGACCAGATCCTCGGTCTCAGGCCGATCCCGCCCCGAGACGGGCACCCCGACCACCACGTCCTCGGTACCGCAGTGCCGGTGCAGCACATGCCCGAAGGCAGTCAGCAGCAGCGTGAACGGAGTGACGGACGCCTCCCTCGCCACCTCCCGCAATCGGCGGATCGTCCGCCTGCCGAGCGCGAACCCCACCTCGGCGCCCTTGTCGGACCGCACCGCCGGACGCCGCCGATCCAGCGGCAGCTCCAGCACAGGCGGCATGTCCGCCAGCCGCTCGCGCCAGTACCCGAGATGCGCCTCCACGACCTCCTCGGACAACTGTCCGCGCTGCCAGGCCGCGATGTCGGCGTACTGAAGGGGTAGCGGAGCAAGCTCATCACCGGCGTAGGCGTGGAACAGATCGCGCACGAGTTGCCTGGACGACCACGCGTCCGTGGCGATGTGATGGGTGACCAACAACAGGGCATGATCGTCGTCCGCCAGCCGGACGAGCGTGGCCCGCAGCGGAAACTCCTCCTCCAGCCGAAAGGGCCGCTCCGCGATCTCGCCGAACACCTCCAGCACAGCACCGAGCGCCGCATCCCCAGGCTCAACGCCCACCTCGCCCCTGGGCTCAACGCCCGCCTCGACCACAGACGAGTTCCCCGCCTCAGACGAGGCCCCCTCCCCGTCCAGAACCTCCGCTACAGGCGAAGTCCTCAGGATGGGCGGCGTCTCCACGGCGAGCGGCATCTCCTCTCCGGCCGACGTCTCGCCCACGGGCGACATCCCCGTCACGGGCGACGTCCCCGCCATGGACGACATATCCGCCTGGGGCGGAGTTCCGGCCGCGAACAGGGCGTCAATGATGTTCAGAACCGGCCCCTGACCAGGCGGAGCTAGCACCAGCTCAGGCTCCGCCCCGTCCGACGAACAGATGGTGCGCAGAACCTCATGCCGCCGCACCACACTCGCCAGCGCCTCCCGCAACGCAGACGTGTCGAGGGGACCGGTCAACCGCATCGCCTGGACGACGTTGTAGGCAGGGCTGTCCGGATCAAGCTGCTGCATGAAGTGAAGGCGACGCTGCGCGAACGACATCGGCACTCGCCCACTACCTCGATCGAGCCGCGGAATCTCAACGGCCGCGACACCCGTACGAGTGTCCGTGAATTCGTCCGTGGGTTCGCTTGTAAGTTCGGCCGGCCGTTCGCTCGTATGAGCGGGGGTGAGTTCGTCCCTACGACGGTGAATACGCGCTTCTGTACCTGCGTCCTCCGTACCCGCGTCCGTGCGCGCATTCGTACGTGCGTCCGCCAAGCGGGCGTTTGCCAGCTGCCTCAGCCGGGCGCGCTCCTCAGGCGAGAGACGCGCCAACCGCTCGGCCAACGAGGAGTGCGTCATGCCGCACCCCTTCCACGCTCGTCCTCCTGGCAGCAGCCCTCCTGGCCACACTCGCCCTGCCCACCACCGCCGCTCCCGCAGCTACTGCCACCGTGACTACGAGCGTCGTGACCACCAGCCTTGTGGCCACGAGCCTCACGGCCACCAACGTCGAAACCAGCGACGTCGCAACTGCCGGCTTCGCGACCTCGACTGTCGTAACTCCGAGCTTCACTGTCGCGAACCTCATGGCCGCGAGCTTCATGAACAGGAGCACCTAAGACAGGGGCGTCAGGGGCAGGGGCGTCCTGCTCGACGGCGTCCAACATCGCCAGCAGTTCATCGGCGTCCAAGGCGAGTAACTGGCGGTCGGTGATCTCACGGGCGATGGCGCCGATGGTGGCCGCCGCGAAGATGTCACGCACGGACAGAGTGACACCGAAGTCGCGCCGTACCCGACCGACAAGCTGCATAGCCGAGATCGAGTCGCCGCCGAGCGCGAAGAAGTCGTCCTCCGGAGAGAGGTGATCGACGGAGAGCCGACCACCGGCAGCGTGACGACCGTCCGGAGCAAGACGGTCCTCGAAGGCGGGACGGTCATTGGAGTCGGGACGGTCGTCAGAGGTGGGACGGTCGTCGGAGGTGGGGCGGCCATCGGGGGCGAGACGGTCCTCAAGGGTGAGGCGGTCGTTGACGGCAAGGTGCTCGGCAGCGAACCCGTTGCCCTGGAACAGTTCGACCCACCGCTCGGCCAACCACCGCTCAACATCATCCCCAGGAGCCTTCTGCGTCCCGTCCGCCGGACGTTCGGCCGCCTGAGGCGACACGTCCCGCAGGAGCAGCTCGTCCGTCCTCGGAGATCGAGCGCCGGGTGGCGCGACGGGGGTGGCGGTGGTTCTCCCTTGGCCGACCCGCTGCCGGTTGGTCGGGCTCAGGGTGCGCAGGGCCGTGCGGTCGATCTTGCCGTTGGGGAGCGTCGGAAGCGCGTCGAGCTCGACGAACGTGGTGGGGATCATGGCCGTCGGCAGCATCGTGGTCAGCTCGCGGCGCAGCGCCACCAGATCCACCCTCCCCGCAGGCACGAGGTACGCCGTCAACCGCACCCGCCCACCCGCCACAGCCGCACTTGCGCGCACATCAGCAGTCGCGCGGACATCAGTGCTCATGTGGACATCAGCACTCGATTGGACGTCAGTGCTCGCGTGCAGGTCAGCCATGGCCGGGACGGCAGTGCTCATGCGATCGGCTGGCATCGCCTGGACCTCGGCGGTCACGTGGACCTCGGTGATCGGGGCGCAGGCTCGGACGGCGGCGGCGACCTCGGCCGGGTGGATGCGCACGCCGTTCAGCTTCAGCTCGTCGTCGGCGCGTCCCCGTACGACGAGTTCGCCGGAGTCGTTGACGCGGCCGAGGTCACCTGTACGGTAGGCGGTCGTCCCATCGCCGAGACGGGCGAACCGGGCGGCCGTCTCCTTGGGCATGCCCACGTAGCCGTGGCTGACGTGACGGCTGACCAGCACGATCTCGCCTTCGGTCGCCGGCTCCCGCAGCGCCGTACGTACCAGGGAAGCGGTGAACGGGGCCGAAGGGTCGATGAGGCAGTACCGGGTGCCGGGCAGGGGGCGGCCTGCCGGGACGTCACCCGCGAGACGGCTCATGAGTGGCAGGCGGTTGTAGACCTTGGGGAGGGTGGTCTCGGTGGTGCCGTAGAAGTTGACACGGTTGCGGGTGCCGGGGAAGGCGAGCTGCCACTCCGCGAGCAGGTCGGCGTTGAGGGGCTCACCTGCGAAGAACACTGTGCGAAGGGAGTCGCACGGTGTACGGGTGTGGCGCAGCCAGCTCCGGGCCACGGACGGGACCGTGTTCACGACGGTGATGCCGGAGGTGCGCAGCCAGGCCGCGACCGCTTCCGGGGAGTCGGCCTCGTCCCCGGCCGGGATGACGAGCGTCGCGCCCACCCACAGCGGCAGGAAGATGTCGCGTACGGTCACGTCGAAGCTCAGCGCGGTCAGGAACGCGACCCTGTCCGCGGGCTCGATGCCGAACTCGCCGCACTGCCAGGTGAGGAACGCGGTCAGCGCGGCGGCGGAGCCGAGCACCGGCTTCGGCCGCCCGGTGGAGCCGGAGGTGAAGAAGACGTACGCACCGTCGGTGGCGGCGACCGTACGGGGATCAAGATCGAGGCCCTGAACTGGGTCGACGCCAGGATCGAGATTGACGCCTCGGACGGGGGCAGGGCCGCGAACAGGGCCGGGACCGCGAACGAGGTCGAGGCCGCCAACGGGGTCGGGGCCAATGTCGAGGTGCCCTTTGGTGACGGTTTCGCGCGGCATCACGCCGAACGCAGGGGACGCATCATGTGGCACGCCTGACGCATCGCACGCCGTACCTGACGCCTCAGATGATGCTCCTGACCCCTCAAATGGCGCTCCTGGCGCATTGCGTGGGGTTTCTGACGCATCGCGTGGAGTTCCTGGCACCTCAGGTGGCGCTGCTGACGGATCACGTAGCCCCACGAAGGCATCCCGTGAGAGAACTGACGGATCGCGTGACACGACTGACGGATCCCGAGACGCGACCGGCAGATCTGGTGACGCGACGCCTGGCACCGCCGCCGCCTCCCGCAGCACCACCCCCGGCCGGACCAGCCCCAGCAAGACCTCCCTGCGCCGGACGGGCAGGCCGGGATCGACGGGCACGGGAACGCCGTCCAGCGCCAGAACCGCCAGGAAGTCCACGACGAACTCGACGGACCTGCCCCGCTCGACCGCCGCGAACATCCCCGGCTCCACCAGCCCGGCCAGCTCCCTGACACGCCTTTCGACCCGTCCCGTGAGCGCCGCGTACGTGAGCGACCGCTGGCCGCACTCCATCGCGACCCGGTGGGGCGCGGTCCTGGCGTGCAGGTGGATCCGCTCGACGAGCCTGCGCTTCTCGATCGAGGCCGTGTGCGCCCCGTTGTGCTCGGTCACCGCTCTCCTCTGTCAGGTGTTCCGGCCGCGCCGTTGCGGCCACCACCCAACAAGGCGTTCCAGTACGTTCCAGGTCTGAGAGAACCTGTCATCCCAAGGAACGACGAAGAACATACCGGGGGTGGATGTCCCCGCCGGCCTTCCGCGACATCGTTGACCTCATGATTCGACCAGCCCGTACGGCCCGCCGCTTCGGCCGCGTTCGACTGGCCCAGACAGCCGCCGCTCTCGCCGCGGTGGTCCTGCTCGCCTCGTGCGGGGCGGCCACAACGGCCACCCCGGCGACTCAGACGAGTCATTCCGGAAGCCATGGGGCCAAGGCCACGCCGGTGGCGGCTCCGTTGCGGGCCGGTGAGCGGTTCGAGTCGCTGTCCATGGCCGAGGCCTATTCGCCGAAGGGCCCCAACGGCGGCACCGACGACTACCGATGTTTCATCATCGACCCCAAGCTGACGCGCCAGGCGTACCTGACCGGCGCCCAGTTCCAGCCACAAAATGCTGACATCGTGCACCACGCGATCTTCTTCAAGCTCAACCCTGAGCAGGCCAAGAACGCCAAGGCCCTCGACGACAGCACACCCGGCCAGGGCTGGACGTGCTTCGGCGACGCCGGCGTGGACGACGCCGACTGGGTCGCCCACTGGGCTCCCGGCACCAACGAGGCGCTCCTCAACCCCAGCTACGGGTACGAGCTGCCGCCCGGCAGCAGGCTCGTCATGCAGATCCACTACAACACCCTCAACACCACCGGCTCCGACAGGTCCAGCATCCGGCTCCGGCTGACGGACAAGACGCTGAAGCCGCTGCACACCGCCCTGTTCCCGGCTCCGGTCGAGCTGCCGTGCACGACCGAGGAGTCCGGCGCGCTGTGCGACCGGTCCGCCGCCGTCAAGGACGTGGCGTACAGGTTCGGCGCAGACGCGGAGGAGCAGGTGACCCAGCTCTCGAAGGTCTGCGGGCCGGCCAAGCCGGGGCCGACACAACACTGCGACCTGCCGATCGAGGGAGCCGCCACGGTGCACGCGCTCGCCGGGCACATGCACCTGCTCGGGCGTTCCATCAAGGTGGAGCTCAACCCCGGCACCCCCAAGGCGCAGACCCTCCTGGACGTGCCGGCGTACGACTTCGACGACCAGGCGCTCCGGCTGTTGCCCAAGCCGGTGAACCTCAAGAAGGGCGACACGGTACGGGTGACCTGCACCCACGACGCCGGCCTGCGGGCACAGTTGCCGCAGCTGCAGAAACTGCCGCCACGGTATGTGGTGTGGGGGGCGGGGACGAGCGATGAGATGTGCTTGGGGCTGGTCATCATGTCGCCGACCGCGTAGGACGACGACGAGGCAGGAAGAGCCGGCTGGCGACGCTGCGACTAGCGCCGCCAGCGGCTCTGGCCGCGCCAACCGCCTCTCCACGCCAACCGCCCTGGTCGAGGCAACCGCCCTGGTCACGTCGGCGGCACGATCGAATGCAAGCGCTGGTGGAGTACGAACGGGGTGGTGGAGGGGCAGGCGGCACGAGTAAGTGCAGGTGAGACGATGGTGACCGCGCAGCGCGACTACAGGGATCGGCATGGTGGAGGACGGGCGGCACGGTGCGAGCGATCTACTCGCGCATCGTGTCGCTTGTCATGTCGAGCGCTTTGTCATGTTGAGCCGCTTGTCACGTTGAGCCGCTGACCGTGCCGGGTGCGCGCTGCCGCAACAGGCGCATGCCGCTCACCAGGTGCACGCCGCATTGCCCGCTCAGTGTGCCGGGCCTCGGCTGTGTCGTCCCTGCCGCACTGGTCACTCGGCGTGGCAGGTCTCCGCGCACTGGCCGTTTGACGCATCGGCGGGTCGGCGTGCGCACCGGGCGCTTGCCATAGCTGGCGCCGGGCGCCGGACGGGCCCTGTAGTGGAGGAACAGCGCAGTGGACGGGCGATTCACCTCACCCGTCAGCGCAGCGGCCGAAAGCGTCTCTGGCAAGAAATGAGCTGTCGAGCTGGGGTTTGGGGCAGTGTGACGGAAATGACGTTTTCGGCGGTTCATCTGGGACAGAGAGGGAGCTGTCCCCTTTTGGTACAAGTGATCGGAGACCGATATGAGCGCCGAAGACAAGGTGTCCAACAAGGCGGAAGAGTTCAAGGGCAAGGCCAAGGAAGGTCTGGGCCGGGCTACTGACGATGAGCGCCTTGAAGCGGAAGGCCGCGCCGACCAGAGCGAGAGCAAGGTCAAGCAGGCGGGTGAGAAGGTCAAGGACGCGGCCCAGAATGTGAAGGACGCGTTCAAGAAGTGACCGACCGCTTGCGCACCGGCCCCGGACTTTCCGGGCCGGTGCGCAGCTGTGTGAGGGGCTGGGTGCGCGGTTTTTTCGCCTCGCTCCCCCTTACGAGCCTCGCTCCCTCTTATGAACCTCGCTCCCCCTCATGAGGGGCTCCAGCCACCGGCGGTGACGTCGGCTGCCCCGCTGTTGCAGCTCGTACGGTGTGGCCAGGTGCACCGGCCGACCCCAGTGCAGAAACAGCTCGGCGACGTGAGCCGCCGTAGGGACGCACGCCGGGGTGCCGCAGGCCGGTCCCGGACGGTGAGACCGTCAGCGGCCGCACAGTTGAGCGAGGATGACCGGCGCCGCCGCACGTGAAGAAGGCCGAGCGCCTCAGGCTGACGCCTCCAGATGCCTCAGGCCAGCACCTCCAGATAGTCGAGGTTCGGACAGCCGCCCGCGCCGGCGGCGGTGACCCTGACAGTGTTCGCGCCCGCCCCCAGGTCGGCCCCGATGCTTCTGCTCGCCCACGTCGTCCACGCGCCGGTCGCGGGGAGGCTCAGGCCGGAGGCCACGACGGTGCCGTTGACCGTGATGTTCACCGGACGGTCGGCCGTGGTGCCGTTCGCGTACCGGAGGGTGAGTGTCGCGGGACCGGCCGCGTGCTCGAACCTCCACTCCACGTACGCCCCCGCCACGTTGTCGGTGTTGACGAACCCCGAGCCGGAGAAGCCGACGTGGTTGGACTCCACGACGCCCTGCGAGATCGTCGCGTTCTCCGCCTCCAGCCGGGTGGCGGTGGCGGCGACCTGCTTGTACGCCCGCATGTTCGTCAGCAGCAGGTAGCAGTTCTGCAGCGAGCCGGAGGTGTCGCCGAGCGAGCGGTAGATGCCCCACTTGGGGCGGACCCGGTCGCCGAGGAACGTGTCGCCGCTCCTGGTGGCGTCCACGAGTGTGGTGGCGCCGTCGCGCAGCACCCAGCGGACCGAGCCCGCGCCGCCGTCGCCGATCCTGATCTCGTACTCGGCGTCGATCCACTTGTTCTGCAGCGGCTCCAGGTTCGTCCGGCCGACCAGGATGTCGGACTGGAAGATCTTGTGCTCGATCGTCTGCACGCCGTTCACCCTGCGCAGCGAGGTGACGGTGATCGGGTCCGTGCCCGTGCCCGGCATCTTCGTCTGGCTGATGTGGGTGAAGGTCGTGGTCGCCTTCAGCGAGGCGGGGATGAACATCGAGTACGTGACCCGCCACGTCTCCCCGTTCAGCCACTGCAGGTAGCCGCCGGGGTTACGGGTGCCGGTGACCTCCTGGCGCTGCCGGTCGGTGGAGGTGTCGCGGTCCACGGTGTGCATGTTGAAGCGGAAGTTGTTCCCCTCGGTGAAGATGTGCGGCTGCCCGGCCGGGTGGGAGTCGGCACGGTCGTCCTCCAGGGTCTCGAACGCGCCGAGTCCGGCGGACGCCGCCTCCGGGGCCCACATGAGCCGCCAGGCGACGGCCGCCGACGCGGGCCGGGAGGACGACGGCAGGCAGGGGGCGAGGAGCGCGGCGCCGACGAGGGTTCCGAGCTGACGTCGGGTGATGTCCATGGCATCCCATCGGTAGGGGGGTGGGCTGGTAGTCAGGCGTCGGCAGTCAGGATGGGGCGGGAGAGGGCGGGTTGGTCGGCGCGGCCGCCCAACCCCCCTCTCCCGCCATAGCCAAGTCACTGAGGCCGAGTCACCAAAGCCGGGTCACTGGATGGCGGAGCGCCTGATCACGTCGGCCTCGCCGCTCCCGTTGTTGTCGGAGTTGGTGGACCCGAACCAGATGGCGCTGGCGTTCGGCACCTTCTCCACCGCCCGCAGCCGCCCGTACGTCCCGTTGAAGTACGAGTTGACCGTCGAGACGTTCTCCCCGTTCAGGACGATCCGCCACAGCCGCTGGCCGCGCAGCGCCGCCATGAACACGGTGTTGCCGACGATGGCGATGCCGCTCGGCGACGCCTCCGCGACGCCCCAGGTGTACTTGGGGTTGGTCATGCCGGTCGTGCTGCAGGTGCCCTCGCAGGTGGGCCAGCCGTAGTTGTTGCCGGGCCGGATGAGGTTGAGCTCGTCCCGGGAGGAGTTGCCCAGTTCGGAGGACCACAGGCGGCCGGCCGAGTCCCAGGCCAGGCCCTGCGGGTTGCGGTGGCCGTAGCTGTAGACGCGGGTGCCGAACGGGTTGCCGGGGGCCGCCGCGCCGGTCCTGGTGATGCGCAGGATCTTGCCGTTGAGCGAGTCGAGGTTGGGCGCGTTGCTCATCTGCTGGGCGTCGCCGGTGGTGACGTACAGGTAGCCGTCGGGGCCGAACCTGATGCGGCCGCCGTTGTGGTAGCGGTTCTTGCTGATCCCCTGAAGGATCGAGGTGTAGCCGCTGAGCGTGGTGCCGTTGAAGGTCATCCTGGCCACGCGGTTGCCCTCGGAGGCGGTGTGCATGAAGAACACCTCCTGGTCGGTCGTGCCGTTCCAGGTGGGTGAGAGATCCAGGCCCATCAGGCCGCCCTCGCCGTCGGTGGTCTGCACGTTGGGCACGGTGCCGACCTGCGTCTTCGTCCCCGACGGGGTGATCTTGAAGACGCGGAACGTGTCGCGTTCGGTGACCAGCGCGTAGCTGCCGTCGGGCGCCCACGAGATGTCCCACGGGACGTCCCAGCCGCCGGCGACGGTGGCCGGGGTCTGCGGCACGGTGCCGCAGCCGCCGGTGGTGAACGAGGCGGACGGCGCGCTCGGCGTGGACAGCTGCCCGGCCGAGTCGCGGGCGACGACGTCGAGCTGGTAGGCGCGCGCGCACTCCAGCGGCACGCCGGAGCTGGTCGCGGGCGGGGCTCCGGTGACCGTCTGCAGCACGGTGCCGGTGGCGTGGTCGCGGATCAGGTAGGCGCGCACGCCGTTGTCGTCGGTGGAGGCGGCCCAGGTGACGGTGGCCGAGGTCGGCTGCACACCGGAAACGGCGGGCTGTCCCGGCTGCGAGGGCGGGTCGTCGGCGGGCGCGGGCAGGGTGCGGCAGTTCGCCTCGGGGCTGCTCAGCGACACGTTCCCGGAGGCGTCCCGGGCGAAGACCGACAGCTGGTACGGGAAGTCGGAGTTCAGGCCGGTCAGCGTGTACGGCGACGCGGGCGCGGCGGCGATCTGGGTGCCCTGGTGGAAGATGTCGTACGCCACGACGCCGACGTTGTCGGCGGAGGCCGGCCAGTCGAGCCGCAGGCTGTTGTACGTGACGGCGGAGCACACGGGCTGGCCCGGGGCCGTCGGCTTCTCGGTGTCGCCGGGGCCGCTGACGCGCAGCCGGTCGAGGTTCGGGCCGCCGTTGGCGCTGGTGGCGGTGCCCCTGACGGTGTTGGCGCCGGCGTTCAGCGTGGCGTTGACGCTGACCTCCTGCCAGGTGGTCCACGCCCCGGTGCCGGGGAACGACTGGGCGGCGGCCACGGACGCGCCGTTGACCGTGATGGTCATCGGCCGGTCGGTGGTGGTGCCGTTGGCGAAGCGGAACGTCAGCGTCTGCGTCCCGGCGCTCGCCGCGCTCACCGCGAACTCGACGGACGAGCCGGTCACGTTGTCGTAGTTGACGAACCCGGAGCCGGTGAACCCGGCGTGGTTGGACTCCACGACGCCCTGCGAGATCGTGCCGCTCTCGGCCTGGTAGTCGGTGAAGCCGGCGGAGACGACCTCGGCGTCGAGGTAGTCCCAGTTGGGGTTGCCGCCCGCGGTGGTGGCGGTGGCCCTGATCCTGTTGGCGCCGGCGACGACGGGGGCGCTCAGGGTGACGGTCGCCCAGGTGTCCCAGCCGGCGGTGGCGTCGAACGCCCTGGCCGCGGCGACGACGGTGCCGTTGACGGCGATGTCGCTGGGCCGGTTCGCGCCGGCGCCGTTGGCGTATCGGAAGGCCAGCGTGGCGGTGCCCGCGCCGGTCGCGTTGATCGTCCATTCGGTCGAGGAGCCGGCGACGTTGTCGCCGTTGACGAAGCCCGTCCCCGAGTATCCCGGGTGGTTGGACTCCACGACGCCCTGGGTGACGGCCGCGTTCTCGGCCTCGTACCGGGTGGGGGCCGCGGAGGCGGGCGGGGTCACGACCGTGAGCGCGCCCGCGACGAGCGCGAGGACCCCGGCCATGACGCGGTACCTGCGTAAGTTCATCGATCACTCACTCCTGCTGGGGGGTGGCATCTCGGTGAGAGATTGGAACTTTTCATGGTGTTCCCACAAAGAGTCACGCCCGTCAACAAGTTGTGGATCTTGGAGCGCTCCAATCTTTAGGAAACTTTCCTAACACGGTTTGCGAATAGATCGGATGACTAAACCCACGGAACCCGGAATCTAAGAGAGGAGAATCACAGCGAAGCTATACATAGGATGTATCGCCGCCGCAGGGCGGTCCTCGCGCCCCGGGGCCGGTCCCGAAACCGGCCCCGGGG
>NZ_JAHKRL010000123.1 GCF_019396405.1 Nonomuraea rhizosphaerae
CCCCCCGAGTGACGGGCGCCCCCGCCGAGCGGATCGGCGGGGGCGGACACGGCGGAGCGGACGCGGCGGGTCAGGTGGCCGCCGGGGTGATCGTCTCCTCCTGGGGCGACTCCGCCACCGGGGCGCCGCCGCGCAGCGGGATCTCCTTGATGAAGGCCGCCAGCACCGGCACCGCCACCGCGAACACGATGGCCCACCAGAACACGCCCGAGATCGACGTGGCCAGCGACTCCAGCAGCCCCGTGCGCATCTGGGGCGGGAGCTGGGCCAGCGCCGCCGGGTCCATGCGCCCGCCGCCCGCCGTGACCTGCTCGGCCGCCTGGGCGCCGAAGCGCGAGGTCAGCTCGGCGGAGAAGTGGTTGTTGAACACGGCCCCGAACAGCGACACGCCGAACGAGCCGCCGATCGAGCGGAAGAACGTGGTGGCGCTGCTGGAGACGCCGAGGTCCTTCTGCTCGACGCTGTTCTGGGCGATCAGCATGGTGGTCTGCATGAGGAAGCCCATGCCGAGGCCGAGCACCGCGATGAACACGCCGGTCTGCCAGCTCGGCGTGTCGACGCCCATGGTGGACAGCAGCCACATGCCGAGCGCCATGCCGACGCCGCCGATGACGGGGTAGATCTTGTACTTGCCGGTCGAGGTGATGGCCTTGCCGACGAACAGCGACACGACCATGGCGGCGGCCATCATCGGCAGCAGCAGGAGGCCGGAGTTGGTGGCCGAGGCGCCCTGGACGGTCTGCTGGAACAGCGGCAGGAAGTTGATCGCGCCGAACATGGCGAAGCCGAGCAGGAAGCCGATGGCCGAGATCAGCGTGAAGTTGCGGTTGCGGAACAGCTGCAGCGGCATGACCGGCTCCTCGGCCGTGCGCTCGAACCACACGAACGCCACCAGAGTGACCACCGCGAGCGCGACCAGGGACAGGATCTGCCAGGAGCCCCACGCGTACTGGCTGCCGCCCCACGTGGTGATGAGCACCATCGCGGTGATGCTGATCGACAGCAGGATCGCGCCGAGCCAGTCGATGCGCACCTTGTTGCGCAGCTTGGGCAGGTGCAGCTTGAGCGCCAGGACGACCAGGGCGACGGCGCCGACGGGCAGGTTTACGTAGAAGGCCCAGCGCCAGTCGAGGTGGTCGGTGATGAAGCCGCCCACCAGCGGTCCGGCGATCATGGCCAGGGACATGACGCCGGCCATGATGCCCTGGTACTGGCCACGCTCGCGGGGCGGCACCAGGTCGCCGATGATGGCCATCACGTTGACCATCAGGCCGCCCGCGCCCAGCCCCTGCAACGCGCGGAAGGCGATCAGCTCGGCCATGCCGCCGTCGGGCCCGCCGAGCAGGGCCGAGCCCGCCATGCCGCAGAGCGCGGAGCCGATCATGAAGATGACGATGGAGACGATGAAGATGGTCTTACGGCCGTACAGGTCGCCGATCTTGCCCCAGATCGGTGTGGAGACGGTAGTGCCCAGCACATAGGCTGTGACCACCCATGACAGGTGTGACAGGCCCCCGAGTTCGCCGACGATGGTCGGCATGGCGGTACCGACGATCATGTTGTCCAGCATGGCTAAGACCATCGCGAGCATCAGCCCGGGCAGGACGACCATGACCTCCTTGCGGCGTCCGACTTGCTCCGCCACAACACACCCCCTGTGAACGTCTTGCTTACTTGCCGACCGGCAAGCATAAGATAAGCTAGCAGAACTTACTTGCCGGCCGTCAAGTCAGATAACCCGGAAATAGGTGCAAATTGCGGGAAGACACCCGAACGCGGATCCAGGAGATCGCGCTGCGGCTCTTCACCGAGCAGGGCTATGAGGCGACCTCCCTGCGCGAGATCGCCGAGGAGCTCGGTGTGACGAAGGCCGCGCTCTACTACCACTTCAAGACGAAGGAAGACATCGTCGCCAGCCTGGCCGAGCTGCGCGTGGCCGACCTGGAGGAGCTGCTGGCCTGGGTCAGGACCCAGCCCAAGACCCCTGAGACGCGCCGCGAGCTGGTCCAGCGCTACGCCGACAAGCTCGTGCAGCCGCGTTACCGGGAGGTCACGCGCTTCATGGAGCGCAACCAGACGGCGCTGCGCGACCATCCGAAGATCCACCGGATGCGCGAGGTGATGCTGGAGCTGACCGCGCAGCTCCACGAGCCCTCCGACACGCTGGCCACGCGGATCAGCCGCTCGATGGCGCTGTTCACGCTGCACGCGGCCAAGTGGATGGCCCAGGACGAGTCGCTGACCGAGGAGGAGATCACCAAGGCCTCGCTGGAGGTGGCGCTGCGCTTCATGGAGCCCTGACCGCACGCCATGAAACCCTGACCGCACACCACGGAGCCCCGTCCTCACGCCTGGTGAGCACGGCGAACGCGCCTTCCGCGGCCCTGGCCGTGGCGAGAGGGGCGATTGGGACGTCGCCCAGCGGGCAGGAGCACGGACGCGTTCGTAAAAAGGAGGTTCGGTGGAGGCCACGATAGCGCTCCGGCTGCCCAGGGACGCGGCGAGCGTGCCGCTGATCAGGCAGATGTTCGACGCGACGCTGAACTCGCTGGGGGTGGAGCCATCGGTCCGTGACGACATCGAACTGATGCTCACCGAAGCGTGTTCCAACGTCGTCAGGCACGCCACCCCGAGTGACGAGTACGTGGTCAGCGCCGGCGTCTACGACGACCTGTGCGTGATCCGGGTGGTGGACATGGGCAACGGGTTCGACCCGCCCGAGGCCGGCGAGGCCTCGCTCGGCGCCGAGTCCGGCCGCGGGATCCAGATCATGCGGGCCCTGGCCGACGACGTCCGCTTCACCAACCGGCGTGAGGACGGGACGGTGGTGTGCCTGGAGAAGCGCCTGCGCTTCGCCCCGGGCGCGGCCGGCCCGCACTTCATGACCACCTGAACGACAGTTCGTGATCACCGTCCGACGATGACCGGTTGAAAGACGCGAGACGTCCGCCGTCAGGCCCGGCACCGGGCCGGGCC
>NZ_JAHKRL010000124.1 GCF_019396405.1 Nonomuraea rhizosphaerae
CGTCCGCGGCGGCGGCCACCGCCGCGGCGACCGGTGGCGGTGGCGCCGGCGGCAGGTCCGGCCCGCTCCCGAGCCCGTCCTCGGCGGGCACGCGGCGGCGCCGCCAGAGCAGGAACACCCCGGCGATCGCGGCCAGGAACAGCACCGCGGCGGCGGCGATGAACGGCCACAGCGGCATCGACCGGGGTGCCGGTGACACGGCCTGCTGCTTGCCCGCGTCCTCGGGCCCGCCCCGCTTCTGCAGCGCGATCTTCAGCAGGTTGGCCGCGACCAGGTTGCCCGGGTACAGCTCCAGCACGCGCTGGAAGCCCGGCGCGGCCTCGGTGTAGTACTTGGTGTGGTAGCGGGTCAGGGCCGCCTCGAAGGCGGCGTCGATGGCCCCGCGGCGTGGCGCGACCCCCGCCCTGGCCAGCGCGGCGCTGATCTCCCTGACGCCGATCATCCGGGCTTCCTTGCCGCCGCCGATCAGCATGCCGATGACGTGGCCGTCCTTGTCGCCGATGATGGGCGCGCCGAGCAGGCCGCGGTCGGCCAGGCCGCCGAGCTTCACCGGCTCGTCGACCTTCTTCTCCGGGTCGGAGAACTGCCGGCCGGCGTCGCCGCCGCCGCCTCCCTTGCCCAGGTGGGCGATCTCGACGGTCTCCTTGACCTCGGGGCCCGGCCTGCCGAGGAAGCCGGCCACGTTGGTGGGCGAGCCCTGCTGCTCGGGCACCTTGTCGGCGAGCGGGGCCGTGGGCATGCCGACGCTGCCGATGCTCCTGCTGGTGACGGGCGTCAGCACGGCGGGGCTGTCGGGGGTGGAGCCGAGCTTGACGATCTCGGCCTTGAGGCCCTTGGGGTCGGGCGGGGAGACGTTCGGGAAGATCGTGACGTTGGTGGTGACCTTGACGATGCAGGTGGCCAGCTTCGTGTAGGGCGGGTAGCACTCCTCCAGGTGGTGGTTCTTGATGTCGTCGCCCTTGACCTTGTGCCGCTTGAAGTCCTGGGGGATCTTCACCTTGTGGTGGTCGGCGAAGACCTTGTTGGCCGCCCAGATCCGGACGTCCTTGTCGGTCTTGACCACGCGGGTGAGCGTCACGATGGCGCCGTCGGGGTTGACCACGATGCCGGTTCCCACGCCTATGGGCAGGTCGTAGGAGCGTTCCACGTGCAAGAGCTCTCCCACGTGGTCGAGGAGAGTGATTTCGACGTGGGAGGAGGCTTCCACGCGTACAACGGCCGGGGTCACCAGGTCGGTGATCCCACTGGGGTGCTCGTGCGCCGCCGCGGGCAGCGCGAACAGCGCGAGGGTCGCCGCGATACCCCCCGCAAGAGCTGTGAGACGCGCCATCTCCGCTCCTATTTTGCAGTAATAGAAATAAGGGTCCCAATCACCTGCCGGAAGTCAAGAGATACGACCGTAGACAAGCGCTTGCTCGGGCATCTACGGTACCTGAATGGGCTTCGCTATCGGCGTGGACGTCGGCGGCACGTTCACCGATGTGGTCCTGCGCGGCCCGGCCGGCCAAGTTACGGTCGCCAAGTGTTTGAGCACCCCCTACGACCCCATCGCCGGAATCGTCACCGGCGTTACACAGGTTCTCGCCGATCTTGACCCTTCGCTGGTCACGCGGGTCGTGCACGCCACGACGCTGGCCACCAACGCGGTCCTCGAACGCAAGGGCGCGCGGGTCGCCTTCGTCACCACGCGCGGCTTCCGCTCGGTCGTCCCGCTGGGCAGGTACGCGCGGGTCGAGGAGGACCGGTACGACCTGCGCTTCACCCCGCCGCCCCCGCCCGTGGCCGCGGGCGACTGCTTCGAGGTGACCGAACGCGTGTCGGCGCGCGGCGACGTCCTGACGCCCCTCGACCTGGGGTCCGTACGGGCCGCCGCGGACGCGATCACCCGGCGCGGCATCACCTCGGCGGCGGTCTGCCTGCTGCACTCCTACGCCAACCCTTCGCACGAGCGGCAGGTGGCGGCCCTGCTCCGGGAGAGCGTGCCGGACGTGGTGGCCTCGTCGGAGGTGTGGCCGGAGATCCGCGAGTACGAGCGGGCCACCACCACCATCATGTCCGCCTACATCGGCCCGCTCATGGCCTCCTACCTGTCGCGGCTGCGGGACGAGCTGGCCGCCCTGGGCGTCGTCGCGCCCGTGCACGTCATGGAGTCCGGCGGCGGCGTGATCTCCGCGGAGCTGGCCGCCAGGCGGGCGGTCGCCACGATCGAGTCCGGGCCGGCGGCCGGGGTGCTGGCGGCCGCGGGCGCCGGGTTCGCGGACGTGATCTCGTTCGACATGGGCGGGACGACCGCCAAGGCGTGCGTGGTGCGCGGCGGGCGGCCGGAGATCACCCACGAGTTCCACGTGGGCGGCAAGGGCAGCTTCGGCGGGCGCCGCGCCGGGACCGGCGTGCCGATCAAGACGCCCGCCATCGACCTGGCCGAGGTGGGCGCGGGCGGCGGCAGCCTCGCCTGGCTGGACGCGGCCGGCGCCCTGCGGGTCGGCCCGCACTCGGCGGGCGCCTCCCCCGGCCCCGCCTGCTACGGCCTGGGCGGCTCCGAGCCGACCGTGACGGACGCGAACCTGGTGCTCGGCTACCTGGCCACGGCCTCCATTCCCCTGTCGCCCGCGCTCGCGGAGAAGGCGCTGGACCGGCTGGCGGGGCCGCTCGGCGTGTCCAGGGCCGAGGCGGCGCACGCCGTGCACGAGATCGTCAGCGCCTCGATGGCCTCGGCCGTGCACGTCGTGACCGTGCAGCGCGGGATCGACCCGCGCGGGTTCGCCCTGGTGGCGTTCGGCGGGGCGGGGCCGACGCACGCGGCGCGGGTGGCCGAGCGGTTCGGGATCGCGACCGTCGTCGTGCCCGCCTGCTGCGGGGTCGCCTCGGCCGCCGGGCTGCTGGCCGGGGACCTGTCGACGGACCGGGTGCTGTCGCGGCCGGGGGCCGGGGACCCGGCCGAGGTGTTCGCCTCGCTGACCGCCGCCGCCACCGCCGACCTGGGCGTCACCGGCGCGGAGGTGCGGGTGACGCGGTCGGTGGACGCGCGGTTCAAGGGACAGTCGCACGACCTGAACGTGGCGTGGAGCCCGTCGCGGGAGGAGCTGGAGTCGCGGTTCCGCGAGCGGTACGAGCAGGTGTACGGGATCGCGCAGCGGGGCGAGGTGGAGATCGTCAGCTACCGCGTCCGCGTCACGGTGCCGGCCGCGGGCGACGGCGAGACCGCACCCGCGCCCGCCCCCGTGCCTCCGCCCGTGCCTCCGCCCGTGCCTCCGCCCGTGCCTCCGCCCGTGCCTCCGCCCGTGCCTCCGCCCGTGCCTCCGCCCGCGCCTCCGCCCGCGCCTTCGCCTTCGCCGGGGACCCCTGCCCCGGGTGCGCCGATCACCGTCCGGCCCGCCTACTTCGCCCCGCTCGACGGCCGGACCCCCGGCGGCTACGTGGAGGTCCCCGTCCACTCCCGCGCCACTCTCCCCACCACGCTGCCCGGCCCGGCGATCGTCGAGGACGCCGAGTCCACCATCGTGGTCCCGCCCGGCTGGAGCGCCGCCCTGAGCCCGTCGCGGGCCGTGCTGCTGACCCGCGCGGAGCGCGCGGATGCATGACGTCCTGACCGCCGAGGTGCTGCGCAACGCGCTGGTGGTGGCCGCCGAGGAGGCCAGCATCGTGGTCGTGCGCTCGGCGTACTCGACGTTCATCGTGGAGGGCTCGGACGCCTCGGCCGCCGTCCTGGACGCGCGCGGGCGGCTGGTCGCCCAGTCCATGGCCACCACGCTGATGAACAGCATGGCGCTCAAGGTCGCCCTCCCTGAGCTGCTGGCGGACGTGCCGCCGCGGACGATGCGCCCCGGGGACGTGTACGTGCTCAACGACGCCTACCGGGGCGGCGTGCACACCAACGACCTGCTCGTCTACCGGCCCGTCTTCGTCGCCGGCCGGCCCGAGTACTTCGCCGCCACCATGATCCACGTGTCGGACCTGGGCGGCCTGTCCGCCGGCGGCATGGCGCCGCTGGCCACGGACATCTTCCTCGAAGGGCTGCAGCTTCCCCCCGTACGCCTGGCCACGTCCGCCGGTCTCGAACCGGCCGTGGAGGCCGTCCTGCGCGCCAACAGCCGTACCCCGGACAAGGTCATGGGCGACGTCCGCGCCCTCGTCGCGGGCACCGCCGTCGCGGCCGCCCGGCTGCGCTCGCTCATCGAGGAGTACGGCGAGGAGGGGCTCGCGGCGGGCATCGACGACTACCTCGACTACACCGAGGCCCGCACCCGCACCGCCCTGGCCGACCTCCCGAAGGGCCGCTTCGAGGCGTCGTACCCGATCGACGACGACGGCATCAACCCCGGCGAACCCCATCACATCCGCGTGGCCGTCACCCTGGACCCGAGCCACGCCGTGCTGGACTTCGCGGGCACGGATCCGCAGGTCCCGGCCGCGATCAACGCCTCGGCCTCGCAGTCGCTGGCCGCCGCCGTCTTCGCGGTGCGCTGCTTCCTCGACCCCACGATCCCCATGAACGACGGCTGCCTGCGCGCGATCGACGTGCTCCTGCCCGAGGGCTCGCTGCTCAACGCCCGCTCCCCGTACCCGTGCGGGGGCAGGTACGTCCCGATCTACGCCGCCATGGAGGCGGTCTTCCAGGCGCTCTCGGACGCCGTGCCGGAGCGGGCCATCGCCGCCAGCGGCATCCTGCAGCCGTTCTCCATCGCGGCCGTGGGGGCGCCGTACTGGATCCACCTGTCGTACGACTTCGGCGGCGTGGGCGCCCGCCAGGGCCTCGACGGGCCGGACGCGACGGGCGTGCACTTCGGCATCGGCCGCAACTCCGTCCCCCAGGCCGAGCCGGTGGAGAGCCGCTGCCCGCTGGTCGTCGAGTCGATCGAGACCATCCCCGACTCCGGCGGCCCGGGCCGGCACCGCGGCGGGCTGGGCTCGCGGACGGTGTACCGCTTCCTGGCCGACTGCCACGTCACCACCCGCGGCGACCGCCTCCGCCTCCCGCCCCCCGGCCGCGACGGCGGACTGCCCGGCCGCGTGGGCGGCTTCCACAAGCGGCACCTGGACGGGTCGGTGGAGCGGCTGGCCGCCAAGGTGAACAACGTGCGCTTCGCCGCCGGGGAGGCGTTCGTGGTGGAGACGACGGGCGGCGGCGGCATCGGCCCTCCGGCCGAACGGGCCCGCGAGGCGATCCTGGCCGACCTGGAGGCGGGCCGCGTCACACCACGGGGGGCGGCCGACGACTACGGGTTCGAGCGCTGCTCCAGCAGGTAGGCCGGGTCGAAGCTGACCGGGAACGGCGCCGCCGGAGCGGCTGGGGTGCCGGCTCGGTGAGTCGTCGGCGTTCCGTAGGAGTCGCCGTCGAGCTCGTGGACGTGGAGCACCGGCCCTTCGTCGACCTCGACACGCCAGTAGGCGGGGATGCCCGCCGCCGCGTACGCGGCCGTCTTGAGGTGCCGGTCACGTGACCTGCTGCACGAGCTGACCACCTCCACGGCGAGCAGGATCTGGCCGGGCTCCACCATGAGCGCCATGGACCGCACCGCCGCGCTCGGCACGACGACCACATCGGGGATGTAACAGTCCCTGTCGCCGACACGCACGTTCACGGGGGGCAGGGGCTCCATCTCGGGCGGGGCCGCGCTGCCGAGGACATACAGCAACTGACCGACGACCCTCTGGTGCAGCACCGCGGGGGCGGGGCTCACCAGGAGACTCCCGTCGAAGAGTTCGTAACGGTAGCCGTCGTCGGGAAGCGCGAGCAGGTCGTCCACGGTGAACGGCATGCAGGGAAAGATTCCGCGCCTCCAGGGCGGCGCCATTTCGTTCACCGGACCAGTATCCGGAATCTCGCTCTCGCCCACATGCCACTTGCACTTTTCGTCACCGAAAGTCACGGGGACGCCACGCTTCGGCGCCCCGTAAGACGGCCGCGTGGGTGGCCCGCGCCAGCCTGGCGCCCCATGTCGACCGTGGCCCGCCGAAAATCTCCGGCTCCCCCGCCGCGCGCACCGCCAGGCACAGCGCGTCCGACGCCGTCCCCGTGCACGGGAAGCCCGCCTCCAGCAGAGCCTGCGTCTTGGCCTCCGTCATCGTCATCACGGCGTTGACCAGGGCGGCGTCCGTCATGGCCACCGGCAGCCGGGCCATCAGGTTGATGGTCCCCACCTCGGGCGCCAGCTCCGGGTCGGCGGACCCCTCGGGGGCGGCGGCCCAGGTGGGGACGCGTAAGCCGACCGTGGCGACCACCTCGGCTCCCCCGTCGGCCGCCCGCGCGTACCGCTCCACCGAGGCGGCCGTCATCATGCCCACCCCGTCGCCGGCGGGGGCGAGGCAGGACAGGTGCTCGGCCGGGTCCATGCGCGAGTAGCCGGCCACCACCTGGGCGTTCAGGACCCACGACCGGACGCCGATCCCGCCGCCCAGCAGCGCGGAGGAGATCATCCGCCATCCGGGCCCGGACTCCCACAGCAGCGCCCCCAGCCGCGTCCCGTCCTCGACCCGGTACCAGAGCCTCACGTGGCCCCCCTGAGCAGGTGCACCACGGGCCGCCCGCCGGGGCCGGGGGTGATCTCCACGCGCGCGTCGAAGTGCTCGCCGACCAGCTTCCCGGTCAGCACCTGGGCGGGCGGCCCGGTGGCGACGGCGTGCCCGTCGGCCAGCAGGAGCAGCCGGTCGGCGTACTGCCCGGCCAGCGTCAGGTCGTGCAGGGTGGTCACCACGGTCAGCCCGTCGGCGACCCTGAGCCGGTCCACCAGCTCCAGGACCTGCTGCTGGTGGCCGAGGTCGAGCGCGGTCGTGGGCTCGTCGAGCAGCAGCGCGGGCGCCTCCTGGGCGAGCGCGCGGGCCAGCACGACGCGCTGCCGCTCGCCGCCGGACAGCTCGCCCACGCGGCGGGCGGCGAAGCCGGTCAGGTCGAGGCGTTCCAACACGGACGCGGTGACCTCGCGGTCGCGGCGGCTCTCCCTGCCCAGGTAGGGGATGTACGGGGTACGGCCGAGCAGGGCGTAGTCGAGGACGGTCATGTCGGGCGGCAGCGAGGGCGCCTGCGGCGCGTACGCGACGAGCCTGGCCCGGTCGCGCGGCCGGAGCGTGGCGGCGGCCCGGCCGTCGACGACGACCGTCCCCCGGTGGCGCACGAGGCCCATGACGGCCTTGAGCAGCGTGGACTTGCCGGCGCCGTTCGGGCCGATGATCGCCAGCCATTCGCCGCGCCGCACCGAGAGGTCGACCCCGGTGAGCACCTCGCGCTCGCCGAGCCGTACCGACAGGGCGGAGACCTCGATCATGTGGCGCTCCGCCGGGTCATGCGTAGCACGCCCACGAAGAACGGCGCCCCCACGAACATGGTGACCACCCCGATGGGCAGCTCGGCGGGCGCGATCACGGTGCGGGCGAGCAGGTCGGCGAGCACGAGGAAGGCCGCCCCGCCGATGAGGGACAGCGGCAGCACGATCCGGTACGAGCCGCCCGCCAGCCGCCGCGCCACGTGCGGGATGACGATCCCGACGAACCCGATCAGCCCGCTCACGGCCACGGCCGCCGCGGTGGCCAGGGAGGCGGCCAGCAGGACGGCCAGCCGTACGCGGGCGGCCCGCAGGCCGAGGCTGGTGGCCTCCTCGTCGCCCACGGACAGCACGTCGAGCACGCGCCCGTGCGCCAGCAGCAGCACGGCGGAGACGGCGGCGTACGGCAGGACCAGCCAGAACTGGTCCCATCCGCCGCCCACGTCGCCGAGGATCCAGGAGTAGATGCGCTGCAGTTCCTCGACCTTGAACTGCTGGATGAACGTCTGGATCGCGGTGAGGAAGGAGGTGACCGCCACCCCGGCCAGCACCAGCGTGGCGGTGCCGCCGGCCCGTCCGGCCGTGTTGCCCAGCACGTACGCCAGGAACACCCCGCCGACGGCCCCGACGAACGCCGCGACCGGGACGCCGGCCGCGGACGCCGGCAGCAGCACGATCACCACGGTGGCGCTCAGCCCGGCCCCGGCGGCGGCGCCGAGCAGGTACGGGTCGGCCAGAGGGTTGCGGAACACCCCTTGGTAGCCGGCCCCGGCCATGGCCAGCAGCCCGCCGACCACGGCCGCGACCAGCACCCGGGGCAGCCGCAGCTCGAACAGCAGCCCCTGCTCCACGGGCGCGAGCCCGGAGTCCACGCTCACGTACGGCAGCCAGTCGGCCGCCTGGAGCACCACCTGCCACGGCGAGATGTCGGCGGCCCCGCCGAGCAGCCCGGCCACCATGGAGAGGGCGAGCACCGCGAGTGCGCCCGCCACCCACCAGCCAGAGCGGGTTCTCACTAGCCGTTCGTGGCCTTGGCGACCGCGTCGCCGATCGTCCGCGCCAGGTCCGTGATCCGGGGTCCCCAGCGTGAGGCGATGTCGTCGTCGAGCTGCACGACCTGGGAGTTCTTGATGGCCGACAGCCCCTTCCAGCCGGGCCGCTTGGCCAGGGTGTCCTTGCTCTGCTGACAGCACTTGACGTCGGCCAGGAAGATCAGGTCGGGGTCGGCCTGGGCGACGAACTCGGCCGACAGCTTGGGGTAGCCGCCCGCCTGGTCGGGGGCCTTGTCGGCGATGTTGGTGAGGCCGAACATGCCGTAGATCTGCCCGATGAAGGTGCTGGACGTCGCCGCGTAGGGGGTCTGGTCCAGCTCGTGGTAGTAGGTGAGGTTCTTGTCCTTGGGGGCGCTCGCGGCGAGCTTGTCCAGGGACTCCTTCATGCCGGTCACCACTTCGCCGGCCTTGGCGGTGTTGCCGGTGGCCGCGCCGAGGTCGGTGATCTCGTCGTAGGCCTCGTCCAGCTTGGTCGCGGCGGGTTCGAGCAGGACGGGGACGTTCAGCTTGCCCAGCTCGGCGACGACCTTGTCGATGTCGTCGGAGACGATCACCAGGTCGGGCTTCTGGGCGACGATGGCCTCGACGTTCGGCTTGAAGCCGGACAGGTCCGTCTTGGGGGCGCTGGCCGGGAAGTTCGACTGGTCGTCCACCGCGACGACCTGCGGGCCGGCGCCGATGGCGAAGAGCGTCTCGGTGTGGGTGGCCGAGAGCGAGATGATCCGCTCGGGCCTCTTGGCGATGGTGACCTCGCCGTTGCCCGCCTCCACCGTGACGGGGAACCCGGAAGCGGAGGAAGCTGGGGCGGAGGAGGGCGGGGCGGAGGAGGGCGGGGGCGCGGCGGGGGTGGCTGTCGTGCTGGTCTGACCGCATCCGGCCAGGACGAGCGTTCCCAGCAGCGCGCCCGCGAAGGCCATGCGTACGGGCCTCACGAGAAGTCCTTTCACACTGTCGGAACCGAGAGACCCGCGTCGATCGACGGATCACCCTTTTCCACGAGGGTTGATGACGTCAGCGCGGAGGCAGGCGACCTGGCTATGACAGTTGCGGGACAGCGCCGGACTCGCACCGGACTTCGCTGCGGCTCTGCGCGTCAGACAAACGCTATCAATGCTCCGGACGAGCCCGGCGTCAAGGGGTGCCCTTGACGCGGGGGCGTCAGGAGGTGGCCAGTTGGGACTCGGCCTCGGCGAGGATCCGCTGGATCCTGAGGCCGTGGGCGGCGTCGAGGGGGTGGCCGCCGCCGTTGCGCACGGTCTGGGCGAACTCCTCGGCGACCCTGGCCAGGGGGTCGTCGTCGCCGCCGCGCAGCAGCATCGCGTTGCCCGTCTTGCCGTACACCGCGAACGTGGCCGGCGGCAGGTCACCGGCCGCCGCCATGCACATGGACGCCTCGCTGACCGCGCCGCTCTCGTGCTCCAGCAGCATGCCGAGCCAGCCGAGCGGGTTGCCGTGGGCGCGCACGCCGGTCACCGGGCCGAGCGCGGCGTCGAGCAGGTCGATCACGTGCGGGCCGACGTCGAGCAGCGCGCCGTGCTCCAGCCGCCACGGCGTGCCGAAGGGGTGGCCGCCGAGCAGGACGCCGGAGACGTTGGCGGCGTGGCCGCCGAACGGCTCGATGTCGCGGCAGCGGGCCAGGAACACCCTGGCCGCGGCGGTGTAGCGCAGGGTCAGGACCATCTGGGAGGCGACGCCAGCCTCGCCCACGGCGTCGGCGAGGCGCTCGGCGCCCTTCAGCGTGTCGGCGAGCGGCTTCTCCAGCAGCAGCGCCTTGCCCGCCCGCGCCGCGCGCACGCCCAGCTCGGCCTGCACGTACGGCGGCACGCAGAAGGCCACGGCCTCGCACGCGTCGAACAGTTCCTCGACCCGCCCGAACACCGGCACGCCCAGCCGCGCGGCCGCCTCGGGACGGCGGGCCCACACGCCCGCGAAACGCACGTGGGGGCTCTTGGCCAGCATCGGCGCGTGCGCCCGCTCGGCCCACGGCCCCGCCCCGATCAGTCCGACGGACACCGGTTCCATTCGTCCCCCTCTGGTCGAGATCACCTTATGGCTTCGACGCCGGGGTCGCACATCGGGACAAGGGGGGTTATTCGCTGTCCTGCCGCCACTGGCGCAGGGCGTGCTCCGGGCGGTGGGCCAGGGTGCCGGAGTCGATGACGACGGTCTGCCCGGTGATGCAGCGCGCCTCGTCCGAGGCGAGGAAGGTGACCAGGCCGGCCACGTCCTCCGGGGTGCACGCCCAGGGCAGCAGGCGTTCGGCCGCCTTGTCCGCGAGGCGTTCGGGTCCGAGGGCCCGTTCGGCGGCCTCGGTGAGCACGAGGGCGGGCGCGACGCCGTTGCAGCGGATGCCGCGTGAGCCGTACCGGGTGGCGACGAAACGCACGAACCCGGTCAGCGCCGCCTTCGACGTCCCGTACGCGACGTGGGCCACGTCGCCCGTCATGCCCGACACCGAGGAGGTGATCACGAACGCGCCGCCGTCCGCCATCACCGGGGCGCCGTGCTTGACCATGAGCAGGGCGCCGCGCAGGTTCACCGCCATCGTGCGGTCCCACACGGCGACGTCCAGCGACTCCAGGTCCTGGTCGCGGCCGTAGGTGCCGCGGCCGAGGGCGGCGGCGTTGGAGTGCACGACGTCCAGGCGGCCGAAGGAGGCCAGCAGCTCGCCGATCGCCGTCTCGACCTGCTTCTCCTCGGAGACGTCGCAGGTGAGCGCCACCGCGGTGCCGCCGTGGGCGCGGATGGCGGTGGCGACCGTCTTGGCGCCGGCCGCGTGGACGTCCAGGACGCCGACGCACGCGCCCTCGGCCGCCAACCGTGTGGCGCAGGCGGCGCCGATGCCCGAGCCCGCGCCGGTGACCAGCGCCACCCGCCCGTCGAACCTGCTCACCGCCGTGTCCTTCCCGAGTGGCTCACCACTCGACCCTCAGGCCGGTCAGCCCCCGGCCGACGATCGACTTGCGGTACGTGATCGGCTCCCCGGCCAGCCTCAGCCCCGGCAACCGGCGGCCGAGCACGTCGAGTGCCGTGCGCAGTTGCAGCCGCCCGAGCGCGGCCCCCACGCAGAAGTGGATGCCGTACCCGAACACCATGTGCGCGTCGGCGTTGTCCCGGTCGATCACGAACCGCTCGGGCTCGGGGAAGACGCTCTCGTCGTGGGCGGCGGAGTCGGTGGACAGCAGCACCAGCGACTTGGCGGGGATCGTCACCCCGTGCAGGGAGATGTCGGTCGTGGCGTACCGGAACGACCCGAGCGAGGCCCCGTCGATCCGCATGCACTCCTCGACCGCGTTCTGGACCAGCGGCGGCGGCACCGGCCAGGCGCCCTCGCGCAGCAGCCGCAGCACGCTGTTGCCGAGCTGGTTGGGCACGGTGTCGTTGCCGCCGAGCAGGATCGTGGAGATCAGCTCCACCACCTCGCGGTGGCTCAGCTCCTTGCCGATCAGCGAGGTCATGAGCGAGGTGAAGTCGTCACGCGGCTCCGCGGCCCTGGCGGCGACCAGCCGGTCCACGTACTCCAGGTAGGTCAGGAAGCTGTCGGCCAGTTCGAGCTGCCGCTCGGGCGGCTGCGGCGACAGGAAGAGCTGGAACCAGTCCTTGACGTGCGCCTGCACGAAGCCCTCGTCGGCCTCCGGCACCCCGATGAACCGGGCGGTCAGCTTGATCGACGGCTCGTGCCCGATCTCGGCGACGAAGTCGGCCTCGCGCTTGCTCTCCAGCCGGTCCAGCAGGTCCTCGTTCAGCTGCCGGAACCGCTGCTCCATGGCCGAGACCGCGCGCGGCGTGAACGCCCTGGACACCGAGCGCCGCAGCCGGGTGTGGTCGGGCGGGTCGACGTTGGCCACGAAGCTGGACAGGAACGAGCCGTGCTCGCCCAGCCTGTCGCGGGTCTCCTGGGTGAGGCTGCGGGAGATCGTCAGCGAGCCCTCAGAGGAGAACCTCCTCGGGTCGCCGTACGCGGCGCGCACGTCGGCGTGGCGGGTCAGCACGTACGCGCCGAGGTGCTCGCTGCGGAACACCGGCCGCTCCCGGCGCAGCCCGCGCAGGAACTCGTACGGCGAGGCGACGTGCCAGTCGGAGCCGACGTCGAAGTCCTCGATCATGCGAAGATCCTCCGGGGGTTGTCGACGAGCATCTGGTGGATCTGCTCCTCGGTGACGCCCCTCTTGCGGAGTTCGGGCAGGACGTCGCGGGAGATGTGCAGGAGGTGGTAGTTCGGGTGGCGCTGCCGGACGACGTCGGGGTCGAACCGGTCGTTGAAGCAGTACGAGTCATGACTCAAGACCATCTGGCCGGCGTGGCCGCGTTCGCACATCTCCGCCACGACCCGCACCCGGTCCTCGAACGGCGAGATCGTCTCGATCCCGAACCGGTCCATGCCGAGGAAGGACCCATTGGCCGCCAGCTCCTCCAGGTAGGCGACGTCGGTGGAGTCGCCCGCGTGCCCGATGACCACCTTGCGCAGGTCGGCGCCACAGGCTTCGAGCAGCCGCTGCTGCTCCAGCCCGCCCCTGGAGCCGCTGTGGGAGTGCGTGGTGATGGGCGTCCCGGTCTCCACGTGCGCCTCGGCCACCGCCCGGAACACCCGCTCGCACCCCTTGGTCATCCCGAGATGGTCGGAGGCGCACTTGAGCATGCCGGCCTTGACCCCGGTGCGCCCGATCCCGTCGCGGATGTCCCGTACGAAGAACTCCGCCAGCCGGTCGGGCCCGCCGAACAGCGACCCCGGCCCCCGGTTGCCGAAGTACGGCGGGAGGGCGTCGTAGGTGTAGAGGCCGGTGGCGGCCACGATGTTCACCGACGTCAGCTCGGCCACCCGCTGGACGGCCGGCACGTACCTGCCCAGCCCGATGACCGTGAGGTCCACGATCGTGGTGATCCCCTCGGCGGCCAGGTCGTCCAGCTTCGCCGCCGCCTCCCGCGCCCGGGACTCCAGGTCCCAGCCCTCGGGGATGTCCGGCCAGTTCCACAGGATCTCGGGGCTGAGCCCGAAGACGTGCTCGTGCATGAGCGTCGCGCCCAGGTCGGCGACGGGGCCTCTCACGGTCTCAGGCACGGGAACCTCGGGTGCTCGAACGGCTTGTTCACCTCAAGGCCCAGCTCGTCCGTCTGCTTGTACGGCGTGCCGGTGTAGAGGGCGTCGGCGTCGAAGTAGGTCACGGTGAACGACAGCCGCGGCCGGTCCCGCTGGTTGGCCGGCGCGCCGTGGACGGTCAGCGCGTGGTGCACGGTCGCGTCCCCCGCCGCCAGGTCCAGCGGCGGCGAGACCTCCAGTTCCTTCAGCCACGGGTGCTGGCTGAGCTGGTCGTCCCCGGCCCGGGTGAAACTGCGGCCGAGGATCCCGTACCGGTGGGAGCCGTCGTAGAAGCGCAGCGACCCCATGTCGGCCGGGACGTCCGCCAGCGCCAGCCACACGGTCAGCATGGCCGAGCGGTCCATGGGCATCCACGGGAAGTCCTGGTGGAACTCCGTGGCGGCGTGCTCGCCGGGCTCCTTGACCAGCAGGTTCGTCACCTGCACCCGCACGGCCTCGACCCCGCGCAGCAGCCGGGCCGCGTTGCGGCCCATCGCGGGGCTCAGCGTCAGCGCCCGGAACGCCTCGTCGCTGTCGGCGACGTCCCGCGACTGCCCGAACGCCTGGTCGACGAGTGTCCTGTGCTCCCTCTCCCGCTGCCGGAGGTGGCGGGCGGCCCGCTCGCGCAGCAGCGCCACGGTCTCGCCGTCCACCAGGCCCGGGAGCCGCACCCATCCGTGGTCGTGGAAGAAGCTCACCTCGTCGTCGGACGCGGCGCGTACGGGGATGTCCATGCCCGCCAGTGTGCCATTTGACCAAGCGCTTGGTAAGAGCTTCGGGTGGCGGCGGGGGCGGCCTGCCGTACAGGATGGAGGTTAGCAAGCGCTTGTTAGGTGCGGCGAGCAGAGGAGGAGCCCGTGCGGCGGTTCAGGTTCGGAGCGGTGGTGCGGGGCGCGGAGTCGGGCAAGGCGTGGGCGGACAAGGCGAGGCGGCTGGAGGGCGCCGGGTTCGACGTGCTGCTCGTCCCCGATCACCTCGTCGGCCCGCGGCTCGCGCCCGTCGCCGCGCTGGCCGC
>NZ_JAHKRL010000013.1 GCF_019396405.1 Nonomuraea rhizosphaerae
GTCGGCCGGTGACCGGCCAACACCCCAGTATGCCGCGCGACTTCCCGATTCGGACTCGCGGCGGCCGGCGAGTTCGGACGACCCGGTTCCGGGAGCGCGGGAGCCGGCGCTTCACCGGGAACGGGCGGCAGGTGGATTCGCGCCCGGCCGGACTGTCGCAGGCTGTCAATGTTCGGTGTCGGGAAATGTCAATGGGGTTTCATCTGCGGCCGTTACCGAAATCAGCTGATGCTGTTGACCAGAATGCCGATCGGAACGGACAGCAGGCTGCCGAGAATGAGGCTGACAATGACGAGCTTCCACTCGCGGCGACGCTGACGGAGACGCGCGGGCAGGGTGGCGGCTTCAAGATGGGCGACGACGGCCTGAGCAATCTTTTTGACCTGTTCGGTGGTTATCTCGGAAGATGCGTCGCGAATCATGCCCGAGATGGTGGTTTCGCCGAGATTGGCCGTCTTCATGGTGTCGGGAGGGAAGTCGCGGGTCAGGCAGCGGCTCGCCCGGAATATGGCCCTTCTTTCCTCCAGGGAGAAGTCCTGGCGGAGGGAGGAGACGTCCCGCAGGGCCAGGGAGAGCTCCTGGCGGGTGGGTTGAGCGGGGCGGGGACGCCGGACGCTCCGGCTGGCGCTCAGCGCGGCCTTCATGCCGTCCAGGTCGAAGTCGCGGGCGACGCGGCAAATCCTGGCGAATACGGCCTCTCTGTCGCGGAGGTCGAGTTCGGGGCGCACACGGCGGCTCGCGGTGAATATGACCTTCACGTGGCCTAAGTCGGCTTCGGAGGTTTCGCAGGTTTCGGCGGATGGAGGTGTGCTTACTCCAGGGCCGCTCTCGGCTCTCCCGTCTTCCACGCGGGCAGTGTGGCACAGGAAAACGTTTTAGCGCGAGACGCGATCACGAAAGCCGCATTCATGCGGCGGCATATTCTGTCGTGGGGAATTGTCATCGGAATAAAGTTCCGCCGGGAAAAAGCGGTCGCCGGGCAAGGCTCGGCATGGTGCGCCCAAAGAGATGGTCGCCAGGCGTACGGAACGGGCGAATGGGCAGGAAGCGGACGGGGGGCAGCTAGGGGGGCACGTCCATGAACGCGTGGACTTTCGAGGGGCAGCCGGACGCGCTGAGGGACACGATCACACTGGTGGAGGGCAGCTCGTTCTGCCTGAGCCAGCGCTGCGGCGACATCGTGCCCGGAGGGGCGCAGGGCGTCTACCACTCCGACACGCGACTGCTGTCGCGGTGGTCGCTGCGGGTGGACGACCATCCGGTGGAGCCGTTGCACGTGCTGCCGGCCGAGCCCTACCACGCCACGTTCGTGGGCAAGACGCCGCCGCGGCCGGGGCAGCCGGAGAGCACGCTGCTCGTGGTGCGTGACCGTTACGTCGGCGGGGGGCTGCGGGAGGACCTGGTGGTGCGCAACCTGTCGCAGGAGGCGGCGGGGTGCGTGATCACCCTGCACGTGGACTCCGACGTGGCCGACCTGTTCGAGGTCAAGGCCGACCGGATCAGGCCGGTGGCCGACGTGGAGATGACGCCGCGGGACACGGGGCTGGAGGTGTTCTCGGCCCTGCGGGAGCGCGGCGCCAGGATCGTGGTGGAGCCGGCCGGGACGCCGATGGTGCCCGCGCCCGGGCTGCTCACCTTCCAGGTGGTGGTCCCGGCGCGCGGCGAGTGGCGGACGACGCTCGAGGTGAACCCGATCGTCCAGGGGACGGAGCTGTCGGCCTGGTTCCCGGCCGCGCACTCGACCGAGCACGCCGAGCCGGCCCGCCGGCTGGCCGAGTGGACGCGCAACGGCCCGCGCCTGACCAGCAGCAACACCGGACTCCTCCAGGTCATGAACCGCTCGCGCGAGGATCTGGGCAGCCTGCGGCTGTTCGACCCCGATCATCCGGACGATCCGCCGGCCGTGGCCGCGGGCGCTCCTTGGTACATGACGTTGTTCGGCCGCGACTCGTTGCTGACCTCCTGGATGGCGCTGCCGCTGGACCAGTCGCTGGCCCTCGGCACGCTGCGCAGGCTCGCCCGGCTGCAGGGGACCAAGGTCGATCCGCTCTCCGAGGAGGAGCCGGGCAAGATCCTGCACGAGCTGCGCTTCGGCTCGCAGGACGGCGGCTCCCCGTACGCGAGCCAGGCGTACTACGGCTCGGTCGACGCGACCCCGCTGTTCGTCATGCTGCTCGGCGAGCTGAGCAGGTGGGGCCTGCACATCGGCGCGGTCGGCGAGCTGCTGCCGCACGCCGACGCCGCGCTCGGCTGGATCGAGGACCACGGCATGGCCGACGGGCTGCTGTGGTACCGGCGCAAGACCGACCGCGGGCTGCTCAACCAGGGGTGGAAAGACTCCTTCGACGGCAACACCTTCAGCGACGGCACCATCGCCCGCCCGCCCATCGCGCTGGCCGAGGCCCAGGGCTACGTGTACGCCGCCTACCTCGCCCGCGCCCACCTGGCCCGCGAGCAGGGCGACGAGGTCACCAAGCGACGCTGCGTGGAGCGGGCCGCGGCCGTCCGGGACGTCTTCAACGAGCGCTTCTGGCTCCCGGACCGGGGCTACTACGCGCTGGGGCTGGACGGCCAGGGGCGGCCCATCGACAGCCTCGGCTCCAACATGGGCCACTGCCTCTGGAGCGGCATCGTGACCGAGGACAGGGCCGACCAGGTCGCCGCCCACCTGCTCTCGCCCGAGATGTTCACCGGGTACGGGGTGCGCACGCTGGCCTCGTCCATGGGCGCCTACAACCCGATGAGCTACCACAACGGGTCCGTGTGGCCGCACGACAACGCGATCGTCGCGGCCGGGCTGATGCGGTACGGCTACGCCGAGGAGTGCCGGCGGGTCGCCGCCGGCCTGATGGACGCCGCGCAGGCGTTCGGCGGGCGGCTGCCGGAGCTGTTCTGCGGGTACGGCAGGGACGAGTTCGCGCTGCCGATCCCGTACCCGACCTCCTGCTCGCCGCAGGCGTGGGCGGCGGCGGCGCCCATCCACCTGCTGCGCGTGCTGCTCCGGCTCGACCCCTGGATCCAGTACGGCAAGCTCTGGGTGGTCCCGGAGCTGCCGGTCGGGTTCGGCAGGGTGACGATCGAGGACCTCCAGGTGGGCGGCTCCCGCATCACGATCGAGGCGTACGATGGACGGCCGCCCGTGGTGTCGGGCTTGCCGCCGGGCATCGAGCTGCTCACCGAGCCGCGCCCGCCGGTGGGCGGCGGCAGCCGCTCCGACATGGCCAGCCGCGACTACGGGCTGGCGGCGCAATGACCTCCGGATACCGGCCGCCGGCGCGGCGGCACGACGACACCCTGCACATCGTGATGGTCGCCCCGCCCTGGCTGGACGTGCCGCCCCGCGCGTACGGCGGCGTCGAGGAGATGCTGGCCGGCCTGATCACCGGCCTGGCCGAGCGCGGCCACGAGCTGACCCTGATCGGCGCCGGTCAGACGACGGCGCCGGCCAAGTTCCTGTGCACCTACCCGGAGCCGCCGTCGGAGCGGATCGGCGAGCCCCTGCCGGAGATGCTGCACGCCGCCCGCGCCCAGCGCCTGCTCGCCGACGTGCGGGCCGACATCGTGCACGACCACTCGCTGGCCGGCCCGCTGACCGCCGCGGCCCGCTCCGCGCCGACGGTCGTGACCTGCCACGGGGCGCCGTACGGGGAGCTGGGCGACTGCTACCGGGAGCTGGGCGGCGACATCTCGATGGTGGCCATCTCCACGGCCCAGCGCCGCAACGCGCCGGACCTCAACTGGGTCGCCACCGTCCACAACGCGATCGACGTCCACACCTACCCCTTCCGCGGCGTCAAGGAGGAGTGGGTGCTGTGGCTGGGCAGGTTCGACGACCGCAAGGGGCCGCAGCTGGCGATCGACGCCGCCCGCGCGGCCGGCCGGCGCATCATCCTGGCCGGCAAGCTCGTCGAGCCCAGCGAGCACGTCTGCTTCGAGCGGCACGTCCGGCCCCGGCTCGGCCCCGACGCCGTCTACGTCGGCGAGGTGGACGCCGCCCGCAAGCGTGAGCTGCTCGCGGGCGCCCGCTGCCTGCTCTTCCCGATCCAGTGGGAGGAGCCGTTCGGCATGGTCCTGATCGAGGCGATGGCCTGCGGCACGCCGGTCGTGGCGCTCGATCGCGGGTCGGTGCCGGAGATCGTCGTCCACGACCGCACGGGGATGGTCCTGCGGACGGCCGCCGAGCTGCCCGCCGCCATCGAGGCGGGCGGGCGGCTCGAACCGCGGGCGGGCAGGGGGCACGCGGGGTCGGGAGGGGACA
>NZ_JAHKRL010000125.1 GCF_019396405.1 Nonomuraea rhizosphaerae
CCGCCCGGCGGCCGGACGCCTCGCCGGCGAGGTCGCCGACGTTCCTGTTGGGGCCGACGCGGGTGGCGCCGCCGCCGATGGCCGCGTCCTCCGCCTCGTACGTGTCGTACGGCATGTGCGCGCCGCGCCCGACGAAGAGCTGGTCGGTGCTGGTGTTGTTGGCCCGCTTGACCGGCACCTCGTTGGCGTCGTCGGCCAGCACGACCTTGACCGTGTGCCTGCCGTTGGCGGCCGTCCAGGTGCCGAGCGAGACGGGTCCCGCCGTGGCGCCGGGCGCGATGGCGCCGCTGGTGGAGCCGGTGAGCGTCCTGACGACCGTGCCGGCGTCGTTGGTGACGGTCAGCGTGATGCCGTGGGAGCCGCCGCTGGAGGCGATCGTGCCCTGGTTCTTGACGCTCACGCTGAAGGTGACGGTGTCGCCGGCGGCCGGGTTGCCCGGCGTCCAGGCGACCGGGGCGGCGACCAGGTCGGCGGAGTCGACGGGCCGGACGGTGAGCGAGGCGGTGGCGGTGTTGTTGCCCTCGTTCAGCTCGACGACCCTGTTGTCCTCGTCGACCTTGGCGCTGACCTGGTACGTGGCGGCGTCCCGGGTCCCGGCGGAGGCCGAGACGGTGGCCGAGGCCCCCGCGGCGAGCGCGGCCACGTTCGCGGTGCCCACCTTGGTGGCGCCGAGGTAGAAGTTGACGGTGGTGGCGGCCGAGACCAGCGTCCCGGCGTTGCGGACGGTGGCCGACAGCGTGATCGTGTCGGTCTCGACCGGGGAGGCGGGCGAGGAGGTCACGCCGCTGACGGTGAGGTCGGGGTTGGCCGCCGCGGTGCCGAACACCTGGAACTCGGCGACCTGCCCGCCGGGCGCGCCCGAGTTGGCGGTGATGCGGAGCTGCACGTCGGCGACCCTGGCCGTGACCGGGATCGTCACGGAGTTCCCGGTGGCCGGGTCGAAGGTGTAGGTGGCCTGCGAGACCAGGTTGGACACGCCGGTGGCGCCCTGTTCGCGGCCCAGCACCTGGATGGACTGCGTACGCCTGCCCCAGGCCGCGTCCGGGTTGAGCTTGAGCACGACCGAGGTGATGTCGGCGTTCGCGCCGAGCTGCACGGTCAGCGTGTTCGGGTAGGCCGCGCCCTCCCAGTACGTCTGCACGTTGTTGTCGTTGGCGTTGGCGGCCACGTACGTGTGGGTGTGCGAGGACTCGACCATCGGCTTGCCGATCGCCAGGTTCGTCCCGCCGGGATCGCCCGGATCGCCGGGCCCGTCGGCGGTGCCCCACACCTCGAACTCGGAGAGCTGCCCGGCCGGCCAGCCGGTGTTGGCGGTGATCTGCAGCCGGACATGGCGGATGCCGGCCCCGGTCACGGGGATCGTCGCCGTGGGGCCGAAGGTGTAGGTGGCCGCGGCCTTGAGGGTGCTGAAGCTCGTCCCGTTCGCGCTGCCCAGCACGGTGAACGTCTGCGTGCGGCTGGGCCAGCCGCTGGGCAGCTTGAGCGTGAGCTGGCTCAGGGTGGCGGTGGCGCCGAGGTCCACCTGCACCCACTGCGGGAAGGCGTTGTTGGCCGACTCCCAGTAGGTCGCCTGGTTGCCGTCGGTGACGTTGGCGGCGGGGTAGACGTCGGTGTGGCTGCTCGCGGTGGCGGTCTTGCCGGCGGCCAGGTTGGTGTCGGCCGCGGCCTGTGCGGACGGCGCGGCGAGGACTCCGAGAAGTAACGCAAGGGCGGCTAGGACAGCTCTCATGGGGGATGGCCCTTCGAGGAAGACGTTGGCCGAACCATAAGATGTCCAGCAGATAGCAGCAATATTGCGACGAGATTTCGCAAACAATTGACTGACAAGCGACAGCGAGCGATCACCTCCCTTGCTGGTCAGAGCCGTGAAAGTCGCAGGAAGCCCGCCGAAGCCGCCCGCAAGCCCGTACGTCGGATGCGCGTAAGCGGTTGCAAGCATTTGCGCTCACGGCCTTATAGTTTGCGCATGACGCGACGACTCGCAGAGGTGGCCAAGAAGGTCGGGGTGAGCGAGGCGACCGTGAGCCGCGTGCTCAACGGCAAGCCCGGGGTGTCGGAGGCGACCCGCGAGGCCGTGCTGACCGCGCTCGACGTCCTCGGCTACGAGCGCCCCACCCAGCTGCGCGGCGACCGGGCCCGCCTGGTCGGCCTGGTGCTGCCCGAGCTGCAGAACCCGATCTTCCCGGCGTTCGCCGAGGTGGTCGGCGGCGCGCTCGCCCAGCAGGGTTTCACCTCGGTGCTGTGCACCAGGACAGTGGGCGGGGTGTCCGAGGCCGACTACGTCGACCTGCTGCTCCAGCAGCAGGTCAGCGGCGTGGTCTTCGCCGGCGGGCACTACGCGCAGGCCGAC
>NZ_JAHKRL010000126.1 GCF_019396405.1 Nonomuraea rhizosphaerae
CCCGCGAGGGTCCCCGCGTCCCGGGGGCCCTCGCGGTGAGCGAGTTCACCGGGGAGTTCACCGCCGAGTTCACCGCGGCGATGGCGCAGCTCGCGGCGGGCGTGGCGGTGATCACCGTCCGCGACGACCGCGACGACCTGGGCGTCACGGTGTCGGCGCTCATGTCGGTCTCGCTGGAGCCGCCGCTCGTCCTGGTCAGCCTGGCCGGAGCGGGCTACCTCAGCGAGGTGCTGCTGCGCCAGGACCGCTGGGCGGCATCGCTGCTGTCCGACGCCCAGGCCGCCATCGCCAGCCGCTTCGCCGCCGCAGGGCGGCCCAGCGCCCGCCACCTGGTGGCGGGCGTCCCGCACCACCGCGGCGCCCACTCCGGCGCGTTCGTGATCGAGGGCGGGGTCGCGGCCCTGGAGGCGGAGACCACCCAGGTGGTCCCCGCCGGGGACCACACGCTGTTCGTGGCGCGGGTGCTGGCGGTGCCGTACGTGACGCCGTCCCTCCAGCCCCTGGTACGCCTGCGCGGCCGCTACCGCCCGGTCTGACGACCCGCGGGCCCCCGAAGGAGGTAGCCGCCCGAGGGACCTCAGCCCGAACGGTCCGTCACGCGTTCACGAGCCTCAGCGGATCACGTACCACCCGGGCAGCGACAACGGCCCCGCCACCGGCAGCCCCAGCTCCGCCGACAGCCGTGCCAGCGGCCCCCACGCCTCCAGCCGGACCCTCGTCAGCGCGGCGGCCTTGTCCTCGCTCGACTCCGGCCCGCGCAGCCGCTCCAGCGGGTTCAGCCGCGGATAGACCCGCACGGGCGCGTCGGCGGCCAGCCCGGCGCGCTTCCTGGCCAGGCCGAGCGCGTCCTCCAGACCGCCCAGCTCGTCCACCAGCCCGTTGTCCTGGGCGTCGGCGCCGGTCCACACCCGGCCGCGGGCCAGGTCGTGCGCCCGATCGCGGGTCAGCCCGCGCCCCTCGGCCACCTTGCCCACGAAGTCGTCGTAGATGCGGTCCAGCCAGGCGTTGACCCGCTCCCACTGCTCGGGCGAGAAGGCGCGCGTCGTGGAGAACATCCCGGCGTTGCCGCCCTCCGCCACCACCTCGGAGCTGATGCCCAGCCTCTCCAGCAGCCCGCCCGTGACCGGCTTGCCGGCGAACACCCCGATCGAGCCCGTCAGCGTCCCCGGCTGCGCGACGATCACGTCGGCCGCCATCGAGACGAAGTAGCCGCCGGAGGCCGCCACGTCGCCCATCGACACGATCACCGGCTTGACCTTGCGCGTCAGCACGACCTCGCGCCACACCGTGTCCGAGGCGACGTACGAGCCGCCGGGGCTGTCCACCCGGAACACCACGGCCTTGACGTGCTCGTCCCGCCGCGCCGCCCGCAGCGCCGCGCTGACGGTGTCGGAGCCCATCGCGCCGCCGCCGCCCAGCGGGCTGCGGCCGCTGCGGCCCGACCTGATCTGCCCGGTGCCGTGCACCAGCGCGATGCCGTCCGCCGTCGGCTGCGGCAGCTTGCGCACGGCCGCGCCCCTGGCGTAGCGGGAGACGAACTGCAGGTGCGCGTCGCCGCCGGCCGCCTGCTTGACCTCCTCGTACACCTCGTCCCGGTAGGCCATGCCGTCCACCAGGCCCGCCTCCAGCGCCTCCGCGCCGATGAACGGGCCCCTGTCCACCAGCTCGCGCACCTTGGCCGGGTCGAGCCTGCGGCCGTCGGCGATGCCCGTGGTGACCTGCTCGATGACCGACTCGACGATGCGGGCCATCGACTCGCGGTGCGGGTCGGTCATGTGGTCCTGGGTGAACATGTTCGCCGCGGTCTTGTACTCGTGGCGCTGGCCGCCCTCGAAGTGGACGCCCAGCTTCTCCAGCGTGCCCTTGAAGAAGCGCTGCTCCAGCGCCACGCCCGTCAGCCCGACGTCGCCGCTGGGCTGCAGGTAGACGCGCTCGAACGCGCTGGCCAGGTAGTAGGGGACGGTGGCGTTGCCGAACTCGCCGAACGTCTCGGCGAACGCGACCGTCAGCTTGCCCGAGGCGCGGAAGTGGATCACCGCCTGGCGCAGCTCCTGCACCATCGCCAGGCCCAGCGGGTTGCCGCCGATCTTGACGATCAGCGCCTTGACCCGGGAGTCCTGCCTGGCCCGCTTGAGGCCCGACAGCACGTCGGACAGGCGCGGCTTGCGCATGGACAGCACAGCGGCGAGGGGGTCCGCCGGCGGCCCTTCCGTGAGCCCTTCGGTGAGATCGAGCTCCAGCACCAGCGGGGCGGTGCGCCGCTGGCGGAACTTGTCGACGGTATCCAAGATCGCCTTGCCTGCGTCCATAAAAGCCACCCTAAGCGGCAAGAGTCCGTGATGCGGCACCTGCCCACCGCCGGTATGCGGACGTCTTGTGGTGGCTTGCGCAGGGGGTGGGGGTGAGCGGCGAGAGTCCGTGATGCGGCACCTGCCCACCGCCGGTATGCGGACGTCTTGTGGTGGCTTGCGTAGGGGTGGGAGCCCTCCCGTCGCTCGCGCAGGGGAGCGGCGGGAGGGCGGTCGGTGGTCCTCCCGGGGTCAGAGGCGGTAGCGGAGGGTGGACCAGACGTCCACGCGGGGCGTGGTGATGGTGACGCCGGCGCTCGGGTACGTGATGGGCTCGCCGAAGCGCTGGAGGGAGGCGAGCAGGCTCTCGGCCGACGCGTACGAGCGGCGCTGACGCAGCAGGGCGAAGGAGCCGGTGACGTGCGGCGCGGCCATGGAGGTGCCGCTGAGCACGGCGTACTGGTCACCGGTGACGGCCGCCTCGATGTCGACGCCAGGGGCGAAGAGGTCGAGCAGCGGTCCGCGGTTCGAGAAGGGCGCGACGCCGTCCCCGTTGTCGGTGGCGCCGACCGCGACGGCGGTGGAGACGCAGGCGGGCCAGGAGACGGCGGCGTCCAGGCCGCTGTTGCCGGCCGCGACCACCGTGGCGGCGCCCTGGTCCAGCAGCGCGTCCACCGAGGCCTTGAAGTCCGCGCCGTCGCCGGCGTCGCAGGGCTCGGTGTACTCGCCGCCGCCCAGGCTGAGGTTGACCGCGGCCACGTTGTACTGATCGGCGACCAGCTCCGCGTAGGCCATGCCGGTCAGCACCGACGAGTCGTAGGCCATGATGCAGGCGGACTCGTCCCCGCAGTCCGGAGAGTTGTCGAAGCGGCTGAACACCTGGACCGCGATGATGCCGGCGTCGGGCGCGACCCCGTCGTACGGGAAGTCCGGCGCCTCGGAGCCGGCGGCGATGTCGGCCACGTGCGTGCCGTGGTAGCAGAGGCCGACCTGGGGCTCCGGCGCGCCGTTCATGCAGGCGGGCGTCTCGGCGTCGGCCGCGCCGGGCCCGATCTGGAACTGCTCGCCGTTGGGGCAGAGCGGGGTGGAGTTCTCGGCCGGGGAGGCGGAGGAGAAGCACGCCTGCGCGACGATGCGCCCGTCGAAGACCGGATGGTCGTTGTCGATGCCCGTGTCCAGGACCACGACGGACGTGCGGCGGCCCGTGACGCCGACCCTGTGCGCCCTGTCCGCGCCGATCAGCGAGACGCTCTCGGCCAGCGTGGGCGCGCTCAGCCTGTCCGTACGGATGGAGACCACGTCGGACTGCTCGGCGATCTTCTCCAGGTCGGCGCGGCTGCCCCGGTAGACGAAGAAGTCCAGCTTGCCGGCCAGTGCGGCGGGCGGCCGGTCGAAGACGTTCCGGGTGCCCTGCTCGACCTGTTCGGCGGTCGAGAGCATGGACGTGACCCTCGCCGGATCCTTGACGCGGACGATGACCCGGTGCTCCCCGGTGGCCGCGATCGACGAGTCGATCTTCGGCTCCGGGTCGGCCAGGGCCGGGACGGCGGTGAGCGCCGACGAGGTGATGGCGAGCGCGGTCGCGCCGGCCAGCAGGGACATGAGTCGCAACCGATCCTCCATGACATGGGGGGATTCAATGGCTGGTGTGTGGTGAGGTGACTCAGGCGTTCTGCCGGGCCTGGCCGGTGGCGTTGCCCAGGTCGATCCGCTCGGTGCTCACCTGGGCGGAGCCGGAGGCGTACTGGATGCCGGTGCCGGTGTTCTGCAGGTTCCTGATGATCTCGGCGACGGTCGCGTTCGGGTACGCCTGCCGCATGACCGCGAACCCGCCGGCCACGTGCGGCGCGGCCATCGAGGTGCCGCTCAGCTCGGCCCAGGAGTCGTCGGGCACCGAGGAGTTGATCCGCACGCCCGGCGCGAACACGTCGAGCAGTGGGCCCCGGTTGGAGAACGTGGCGATCCTGTCGCTGTCGTCCGTCGCCCCCACCGTGACCGCGCTGGAGACGCAGGCGGGGGAGGCGACGCCGTCGAAGCCGGAGTTGCCCGCCGCCACGACGGGGGCGACGCCGAGCGCCACCAGCGCGTCGAACTGCGCCTTGTGCGCGCCCGCGCTCGCGTCGTCGTCGCACGGCGCGGTGAACGGGCCGCCGCCGCCGAGGCTCATGTTGACCGCGGAGATGCGCCGTTCCCTGGCCGAGCGCGCGACGTACTCCAGCGCGAGCTTCTGGTCGGAGGTGTAGCTGAGGTAGCAGGGCGCGCTGCGGGCGCCCGCGGAGCCGCAGGCCGTGGCGCTGTTGATGCGGGTGAAGACCTGGATCGGCAGGAGGTTCGCGCCGGGCGCCACGCCGTTGGACGGCGCGCCGACCGCGGGCAGCGCGCCCGCCGCGATGCCCGCCACGTGCGTGCCGTGGCTGCACTGGTTCTCGCCGTTGACCACGCACAGCGCGATCTCGGAGTTCGCGGCGCCGGGGCCGGTCTGGCTGGGCTGGCCGTTCGGGCACAGCGAGACCGCGTCGGCGCTGGGGTTGGCGGTGGAGAAGCAGGCCTCGTCCACGATCCGGCCGGCGAAGAAGGGGTGGTCCTCGTCTATGCCGGTGTCCATGACGGCGACCGTGGTGCCCCTGCCGGTCCAGCCCGCCGCGTTGGCCCGGTCGGAGCCGACCACCTTGGTGCTGGTGTCGAGGAAGGCCGAGCTCAGCTCGTCCTTGTAGACGGATCTGACCCGGCCGTCGCCCTTGAGCTTGTTCAGGCTGGCCCCGTCGAGTTCGGCGACGAAGAAGTTCGGCGACTTGGCGGACTCGACGATCCTGGCCGCGTTCGAGGCCGCCTGGATGTCCTGGGCGACGGCCGTCGCGTCCTGACCGGGCCGCAGCTCGACGATCGAGCGGACGCGGTCCGTCCCCTGGAGTGCCGCGACCAGCGCCGGGCTGATGATCGGGTCGCCGGAGTCACGGGTGTCGGTGGTGTCGGCATGTCCGGCCTGAGCTGTCATGAGAGCGGCCAGCATGATCGCGCTGGTCACCAGAGGTGGTAGTCTCACCGGTTCCTCCGTGGGTGGGGCTAATGCCTGCTCAGTCCCCACCCACGTGAAAGGTGATGTCCTCGTTTCCTAAGTGACGTATGTAAGCCAGAGAAACCTTTGCGGTTACCGGGGAAGAACGCTCTTCGTCGCCCGCTTCAGCGCCGCACTCGTGGATTTCGCGGTGAGTCGCACCTTTTCAGAGGCTTTCAGGGTTGAGGTCCCGTTCGTGCCGTGAGCCCAGTTGAGCCAGCCGGTGAGCAGGGCCGCGTCCAGCTTCTGGCGGTTCGTCTTCTTCGCCTTCAGCACCTTGTACGCCGTGCCGAGGGACGACGCCTTGGTCAGCTCCGGGAACACCTTGCTGGACTTGCTCACCAGGCTCAGGTAACAGGCGAGCGTGGCGTCGGGGATCGCGCCGCTGCTCCGGTGGATCTCCACCGCCCACTGCTTGACCGTCAGGCGCTTGGCGGTCGTGCCACGCGTGCAGACCGGCACGGGGGCCGCCGTGGTGGTGACGGTCGCCTGCGGCGTGACGGTCACCGTCACGGTGACGGTCAGCGTCGGCAGCGGGACCGGCGTCGGCGCCGTCTCGGTCTCCGACGGCTCGGGCTCAGGCGTGGGGCCGCTGCTGTCCGTCGGGTCGGGCTCCGGCTCCGCCGGGTCGTCAGGGGTGTCCGGGTCGGGCGAGGGATCGGCGGTCTGGCTGACGGTCGGCTGCGGCGTGCCGCCGGTCAGGGCGGCCAGCACGTCCAGGCGCGGCGTGGTGACCTGCCCTCCGTTGGCCGTGTACGAGTACGGACGGCCGGCCGACTTGAGCTTGTCGACCAGGCTGGTCATGTCGGCGTCCGGCGACTGGGCCTTCAGCAGCGCCAGCGCGCCCGCCACGTGCGGGGCGGCCATCGACGTGCCGCTGTAGACGGCCGTCTGGTTGTCCGGCACCGACGACTGGATGTCCACGCCCGGCGCGAACAGGTCCAGCAGCGCGCTCCGGTTGGAGAAGTCGGCGATCTGGTCGGTGTCGTTGTTGGCGCCCACGGCCACCGTGGAGCTGATGCAGGCGGGGAACGACACGCCCTCGAAGTACTCGTTGCCGGCCGCGACCACGGTCGCGATGCCCTTGGCCAGCAGGGCGTCGATCTTCTGCTTGAAGACCGCGCCCTCCTCGTCGGCGTCGCACGCGGCGTCGGTCGGCGCGCCGCCCAGGCTCAGGTTCACCGCGGCGATCGGCCGGGTCGAGGCGGCCACGTAGTCCATGGCCAGCCGCAGCGACGACTCGTAGGCCAGCAGGCACGACGGCTCGCCGCAGATCGACTCGTCGTCCACCCGGCTGAACACCTGGATCGCGATGATGTCCGCCCCCGGCGCGACGCCGCCCTCACCCGCCGCGATGCCCGCCACGTGGGTGCCGTGGTCGCAGAGGTTCGTGCCGTCGGCGATGCACTTGGCCGTCATGGCGTCGGCCGCGCCGGCCCCGGTCTGCTGGGTCTGGCCGTTCGGGCACAGTGACTGCACGCCCGCGTCCACCGCCGAGAAGCACGCCTCGTCGACGATCCGGGAGCCGAAGTTCGGGTGGTCGCGGTCGATGCCGGTGTCGAGCACCGCCACGGCCTGACCGGTGCCGGTGAACCCCTGGGCGTGCGCCTGGTCGGCGCCGATCTGCTTGAGGTTCTCGGCCGCCGTCGGCGGGTAGGCGCGGTCGCGGTGGATCGAGGTGATCCGCGAGTCGGCGGCCAGCTTCTCCAGCTCCTCGGCGGTGCCCTCGACCACCACGAACGGCTGGCTCCGCGGCTGGAGCAGCACGTCCACGCTGTCGGCCGCCGCCTTGCTCGCCACCGGGGCGTTCTGGGCGGGATCGGTCAGCTCGACGATGGCGCGCACCGTGCCGCCGTCCACCGCCAGCCCGTCCTCGAGCTTCTCCTCGGGAGTGCTCGGCGTCGGGGCGGGCGTGGCCGTCGGCTCCGGCGTGGGACTTGACGTGGCTGACGGCGTCGGGGTGGGCGTCACCTCATCGGCGTACACCGATGAGGTCGGCACCAGCGCCAATAAAACCGCGGACACGATCAGAGGACGTAGTCGCACGATCTCGGAGTTTAGGGTGATTTACCCCGTACGGACAGAGCTCGCAACCGCTTTCCCAGCGAACTCGGACGCACTTCACAGCCCGTCATCACGCGGCCACCCCGGCCCACCCCGGCCCACCCTGGCCCGCTCACGGCGCGGCGTGACGCAGCCACACCGTGCCCAGCGGCGGCACCCGCAGCGTCGTGGAGAACGGCAGCCCGTGGCAGCCCTCCTCGACCGCCTCGACCGCGCCCATGTTGCCCACCCCGCTGCCCCAGTAGTCGTAGGCGTCGGTGTTGACGGCCTCCTCCCAGCGACCGCCGTACGGCAGGCCGAGCCGGTAGTTCTCGTGCGGGCCGCCGCTGAAGTTGGCCACGCACGCCACCGCCGACCCGTCGGCCGCGTAACGGATGAACGAGAAGGTGTTGCCCGGTCCGTCGTCGGCGTCGATCCAGCGGAAGCCGTCAGGCGTCGAGTCCTGCTCCCACAGGGCGGGGGTCTCGCGGTAGAGGGTGTTCAGGTCGCGCACCAGCTTCTGCACGCCGGCGTGGCCGTCGAACTCCAGCACCCACCAGTCGAGCCCGCGCTCCTCCGACCACTCCGAGCCCTGGCCGAACTCGCCGCCCATGAACAGCAGCTGCTTGCCCGGATGCGCCCACATGAACCCGAACAGCGCTCTGAGCTGGGCGAAGCGCTGCCATTCATCGCCCGGCATCTTGCCGAGCAGCGACCCCTTGCCGTGCACGACCTCGTCGTGGGAGAGGGGCAGCACGAAGTTCTCGGAGTAGGCGTACATGAGCGAGAAAGTCATCTGATGGTGGTGGTACTGGCGGAACACCGGCTCGTGCCGGAGGTAGGCGAGGGTGTCGTGCATCCAGCCCATGTTCCACTTGAAGCCGAACCCGAGCCCGCCCAGGTGCACCGGCCGCGACACCCCCGGCCAGGCGGTCGACTCCTCCGCCACGGTGGAGATGCCGGGCTCCTCCCGGTAGCAGACAGAGTTCATCTCCTTGAGGAACTCGACGGCGTCGAGGTTCTCCCGGCCGCCGTACACGTTCGGCGTCCACTCGCCCTCACGCCGCGAGTAGTCCAGGTACAGCATCGAGGCGACCGCGTCCACGCGCAGCCCGTCGATGTGGAACTCCTTCATCCAGTACAGGGCGTTGGCCACCAGGAAGTTGCGCACCTCGCGGCGGCCGAAGTCGAACACGTACGTGCCCCAGTCCGGGTGCTCGCCCCTGCCCGGGTCGGCGTGCTCGTACAGCGGGGTCCCGTCGAAGCGGGCCAGCGCCCAGTCGTCCATCGGGAAGTGGGCGGGCACCCAGTCGAGCAGCACCCCGATGCCGGCCTGGTGCAGCCGGTCCACCAGGTGCCGGAACTCGTCCGGCGTGCCGAACCTCGACGTCGGCGCGTAGTAGGAGGTCACCTGGTAGCCCCACGACCCGCCGAACGGGTGCTCGGCCACCGGCAGGAACTCCACGTGCGTGAAGCCCATGTCGCGCACGTACTCGACGAGCTGGTCGGCCAGCTCCAGGTACGACAGCCCCGGCCGCCAGGAGCCCAGGTGCACCTCGTACGCGCTGACCGGGCCGTGCTGCGGGTTGCGCTCCGCGCGGTCGGCCAGCCACTCGGTGTCCTGCCAGGTGTACTGCGTCTGCTCGACCACGGAGGCCGTCTGCGGCGGCACCTCGGTCCGCCGCGCCATCGGGTCCGCCTTGTCGCGCCACACGCCGTCGGCGCCGAGGATGTGGAACTTGTACCGTTCGCCCGGCCCCAGCGCGGGGATGAACAGCTCCCACACCCCCGAACGCCCCAGCGAGCGCATCGGGAACGCGGTGCCGTCCCAGTGGTTGAAGTCGCCGACGACCCGCACGCCGCGCGCGTTCGGCGCCCAGACGGCGAACGCGGTGCCGTCCACGTCCTCGTGCCGCATCACGCGCGCGCCCAGCACCTCCCACAGCCGCTCGTGGCGTCCCTCGCCGATCAGGTGCAGGTCCACCTCGCCCAGCGTGGGCCAGTGACGGTACGGGTCACGCGCCTGGTACGGCTCGGACCCGGCGTACTGGATCTCATAGGTGTAGGCCGGGACCTTGTCGAGCCCTGGGACCTTGGTCTCGAACACCCCATGGGCCTGATGTCTCAGGTCATGGGACGTCCCGTCGTCCATCACCACCCGCACCCGCTCGGCCAGCGGGCGAAGCGTACGGAAAACGACGCCCCCCTCAACGGGATGCGCTCCGAGCACGGAATGGGGGTCATGGTGCGCCCCGCCCGCGAGTCGGTCGAGCTCTGTCCTCATCGGCATGCTCCCAACACTGCCCTACGTCAACCCTCCACCCCAGGCACTGCCCGCAATCACCGGGACAATCACCGAAAGTGCCGAATCTTGGGTTTATCGCGGGAACGTGACAGGTCGGAGTGTCTGGTTCTCCATGGGTTTTTGGTGATCTGTGGGGGGTGCCGTACCGGCGTGTCCGGATACGGCGATGAAGAGGGCCAGCGCTATGCGGAGGAACACCACCACTCCTGTATGTACGGCAACGCCTACGTAAGGTAATAGTCCAACCGGGACGCAGGCGGCCGAACACCGATAATCGCTGGTCAGGGCGCCGATATGGGGAGCTTCTCCAACGGCGGCCCGGCCCCGGCCCGCTCGTGCCGTTCCCGCGCCGTCATCGACCACCGGGTGGCGCGCGGTCACGGCGCCGAGGGCCTGTCCGGCCTGGTGGAAGAACTCCGCCGAGCGGGCGGCTAGGCCGGGCGGCGGAAGGCGGCCAGCGGGATCGAGATCCACGACGGCCGGTTGCGCGCCTCGTACACCACCTCGTACACCGCCTTGGACAGCTCGAACGCCCGCAGCAGCGCCGCGTCCCCCGGCGTGATCCGGCCGCCGCCCTCGACGTACCCCTCCAGGAAGGCGTTCCTGTTGCGGTCGGCCCACTCGCTCGCCCGCGACTCCAGCGACACGGGCGACGGGTGGTCGGCCAGCAGGTGCCTGGCCGCGTAGTCGAAGGAGCGCAGCATCCCGGCCACGTCACGCAGTGGCGACGACAGCGCCTTGCGTTCGGCGAGGGGCTGGCCCGGCTCGCCCTCGAAGTCGAGCACGATCCAATCGGTCGGCGTGCGCATCACCTGGCCGAGGTGGTAGTCGCCGTGCACCCGCTGCACGGGCACCTCGACGTTGAGGTCCTCCACCTGGCGGTAGGCCTCCTCCAGGGCGGTGACGTGCTCGCGCAGCTCGGGCACCTCGGCCACGGCCCGGCCGAGCCGCCGCCGGAAGCCCTCGGCCATGCGCTTGACCTCGTGCACCTCCACGATCTCGGTCGGGAAGGCGGCCGCCAGCTCCTGGTGGACGCGGGCGGTGGCGGGGGCGGGCCGGGGCG
>NZ_JAHKRL010000127.1 GCF_019396405.1 Nonomuraea rhizosphaerae
CACCCCGAGCGCCGCGCCCAGCGGCTCGGCGTCCGCCGCCGGCGGCGGCACGGTGATCATCGGCTCGGCCAACTTCGACGAGAACGTGCTGCTCGCCTCCATCTACGCCCAGGCCCTGGAGGCCAAGGGCGTGAAGGTCGAGGAGAAGCCCAGCATCGGCACCCGCGAGGTCATCGTCGACCAGGTCAAGAGCGGCGGGCTGACCATCGTGCCCGAGTACAACGGCAACCTGCTGGCCTTCGTCGACAAGTCCACCACGGCCAAGACCACCGACGAGGTCAACGCCGGGCTCAAGGAGAAGCTGCCGGCCGAGCTGGAGGTCCTGGACGCCTCGCCCGCCGAGGACAAGGACACGCTGACGATCTCCAAGGACACGCAGTCCAAGCAGTCGCTGAACACCATGGAGGACCTGGCCAAGGTCTCCAAGACCATGGTCATCGGCGCTCCGGCCGAGTTCAAGAAGCGCTGGGAGGCCGAGCTGAAGTCGGTCTACGGCATCGAGTTCAAGGACTGGAAGGCCACCGGCGCCACCACCGCCGACGCCATCAAGGACAACACGGTCCAGGTCGGCAACGTCTTCAGCACCGACCCGAAGATCACCGCCAACAACCTGGTGTCCCTCCAGGACAACAAGAACCTGTTCGCCGCCCAGAACGTGACCCCGCTGGTCAACAAGGCGGCCATGAACGACACGATCAGGACCACGCTCAACTCCATCTCGGGCAAGCTCTCGACGCAGTCGCTGCTCGACATGATGCAGAAGATCGCGGTCAACAAGGACGAGCCCGCCACGGTGGCCAAGGAATGGCTGACCTCCAACGGTCTCGGCTGAGCCGCCCCGCGAGGGTCCCCGCGTCCCGGGGGCCCTCGCGGTGAGCGAGTTCACCGGGGAGTTCACCGCCGAGTTCACC